>CAVDWI010000049.1:0-12641 GCA_963612485.1 Barnesiella intestinihominis | reverse complement strand
CATGTGGAGAGATCCTTGCGGGTTCGAGTCCCGCCCCGAGCACCATTTTTCCACAATGCTTACTTCAAACGCGGCAACTTGAGCCAGATGAAGTCTAGTTTTGCGGGGATTTTAACCGAAAGGCGTGTGCCGCGCAAATCGAAATTGCCGCGTCCGCCGAGGAGCGTTGGTTCGCCCAGTTTCCATTCCTTTGAGAGATAAGGCGACAATTCAAGAGAGAATTCGGCATTTTCATTCAGTTCGCGGAAAAGGAGCGCGTAGAAGAATGCGCCGTCCGCGCCCTCCGTCACGAAGCCCGTCCACGAAACGCCGTCGGGTCTCGCGCCGATCGGATGCGACCAGCCAGTATGGAGGTTCGTCCGTTCGCGCTTCCAGATCGCGACGATCGGGCGCATTTCGTCCATCCGCCTTGCCGAGAGGGCGGTGTTCTCGAACCAGCCGAGCGGAGAAGAGAGCATGACCGAGGCGAAGAGCGTGTCGGCGCGCCAGAGGGTGGGCGCGAGCGGGTCGTCCGCGTAGAGTTCCATGCCCGCGTCCGGATTCGCGACTTCCATGCGCAGGCGCACGGGATCGACGACCTGCGAAAGCGACCAGAGGTTGCGCAGGGTGTGGTGCGGCCAGTAGCGGTAGCGCGTCGGATAGCGGTTCTCGACGAACACCGTCCCCGCGTCCATCAGCCCGAAATAGCCCGGTCGGATTTCGGCCGTGACGTCGAGGTCGATGACGATTTCCCCGTTGGACTTCCCAATCAGCGCATCGAACAGTGCGCGTTGCCGCGCAAGGGCGGTCGCGCTCGTCGATTTCATCGAGTCGATCTTGAAATACGAAATGCCCTCCCGATGGTAGGCGAGAAGGCGATTCGCGTCGCGCTCCCAGTTTGCCGCATCATTGGAGGAGTCGGGCCCGTACCACAGCCCGATCTTCATCCCGTGAGCCTTCGCCGCACGCACGAGCGGTGCGAAACCGTTCGGAAAGCGCGTCGGATCGGGATCCCAGAAGTTGGGGTCGACCGACCAGTAGCCGTTCCACGCGCCCCTGCCGTTCGCCGCGACCGAGTTCTTGCTGCGTCCGCGTTGCCAGCCGTCGTCAATCTCCACGACGTCCACGCCCAGTTTCGCCGCTGCCTCAATCTCCTTCAGGAGAAACGCCTCGTTCACATGTGCGTCGCGGAAGCCCCCGCCCCAGGTGTTGGAGAGGAAAAGTCCGTCGCGCCCCTCCTGATAGGGGCGAATGCGCCGTTGGGCGGCGTGAAGTGCGCGAGTCCGGCCGACCGCGCCGCCCGCGTAGGGGATGACGATGAACGGATAGCCGTTCGTGACGATTTCAAAGATTCGCTGGTGACGCGGACCGCACACGCGGAGGTCTGGCGCCGTTGATGTTCGCGCATGGGGGAGCGGGGCCAGTCGCAGAAGCGCCGCGCCCCGACCTGTGAGGACGTCCTCGACTGCAATCACGTTCGCGGTGACGTCGAAGTTCTCTTCGATTGAGGAGAGAGCCCATTCGCGGGAGAAGACGAGTTCGTCGTGGTCGTCCGTGCGATCCATCAGGTCAAAGGCAGTCAGGCGCATGTGGGTGGCGGAAATCGGCAGGTTTTCCGCCCGTGCGGCGAACTCGCAAGCCAGAACAAGCGGACATAGGAAGAAGAGCAGTAGTTTTCTCATGCGGGTATTATAGCAAATCGAATCCGTGCGCGGTCTTCGCGTTGCGCAACAACCAGAGCAAGAAGCAAACGATTCACAAGCAAAAAAGTCGGGTCAGCCCCATTGACAGGCGCGGGTTAGATTTGGTAAACTATGCGCCGCTGGTTGAAAAAGGAAAATATGACAGGTATTCGCAAGGGCTTTTACTTTTACGGCTTTTACTTCGCGTACGATGTGCGCGGGGTCGGATTGCCTTACTGATAACCTGACAGCAGATAGGAAAATCCAAAGCAAGACGGCCCCGCTCAAATGAGAGGGGTCGTTTCAATTTACAAGGAACAAACAGAATGATAATCATCATCAAGAAGGACGCCGACGAGGCGCAGGTAGAGAACCTCAAGGCTCTCCTGAAATCAAAGAACATCGAACCGCACGTGTCAAAGGGTTCGCTTCAGACGCTGATCGGGTGCGTGGGCGACGTGACCCATATCGACCCCGGACTCATCGAGGCACTGGACGTTGTGGAATCCGTCCAGCGCATTCAGGAGCCCTACAAGGCGGCGAACCGCAAGTTCCATCCGGACGATTCGGTGGTCGATTGCGCGGGCGTGGAGATTGGCGCGGGCAATTTCGGCGTGATTGCAGGGCCGTGCAGCGTGGAGAGCGAGGAACAGGTTGTCGGAATCGCAAAGGCGGTGAAGGCAGCGGGCGCGTCGATGCTGCGCGGCGGCGCGTTCAAGCCGCGCACGTCGCCCTACGCCTTCCAGGGGCTTGGCGCGGAGGGTCTTCGGATGCTGCAGGTTGCGAAGCGCGAGACGGGGCTGCCGATTGTCACCGAACTGATGGATTTCGCCGACATCGAGCTTTTCAATGACGTGGACGTGATTCAGATCGGGGCGCGGAACATGCAGAACTTCAACCTTTTGAAGGAGGTCGGAGCCTACACGAAGAAGCCGATTCTCCTGAAGCGCGGCATGTCCGCGACCCTGCAGGAACTGCTGATGAGCGCGGAATACGTGATGGCGTCGGGGAATCCGAACGTGATGCTCTGCGAGCGCGGCATCCGCACGTTCGAGACGATGCTCCGCAATACGCTCGACCTCGGCGTGGTGACGATGCTCCATCGCCTCTCGCACCTGCCCGTGGTCGTCGATCCCTCGCACGCGACGGGGCATGCCTACATGGTGGACTCGGTGGCGGTCGCGGCGACGGCAATTGGTGCGGACGGGCTGATCATCGAGGTGCACAACGATCCGCCGCACGCGAAGTGCGACGGTGCGCAAAGCCAGACTCCCGAGATGTTCGCAAAGACGATGCGGAAGGTCAATCAGGTGCGCAGCCTGGTCGCGGGTTGGAAGGATGAATGAGAAACTGCAACAAGGAGACGGAAATGAAGGAACTTGAAGACATTCGCAAGGAAATCAACGGAATCGATGACGAACTCGCACGGCTTTTCAAGCGGCGCATGGACATTGCGAGCGAGGTTGCGGCCTCCAAGCGCGAGAAGGGCGTGCCGGTGAACGATCCGGCGCGGGAACGCGAAATCCTCTCGCGCGTCACGGCGGAAGCGGGCGCGGACTACGAGAGCGGCGTACGCCTTCTCTTCACGACGCTGTTCGGCATCTCGAAGGCGCGGCAGAGGGCGCTCTTGAACGGCGAATCGCCACTCGTGAAGGCGATTCACGCGGCGGAAACCGTGAAGTCCTTCCCAACCCGCGCGGTCGTCGCGTGTCCCGGCACGGAAGGCTCGTATGCCCAGCAGGCGGTTTCGCATCTCTTTCCCCTGCCGACGATTCTCTACTTCACCGGATTCGAGAAGGTGTTCGAGGCGGTCGAGAAGGGGCTTTGCCCCTACGGCATTCTGCCGATTGAGAACTCGGCGGCGGGGAGCGTCGCGGCGGTCTACGACCTGATGGTGAGCCACCGCTTCCACATCGTGCGGGCGCTTCGTCTGAAGGTTGACCACGTCCTGCTCGCGCCGCACGGCGTCCAACTTGCGGACTTGAAGGAGGTCTCGAGCCATCCCCACGCGCTCTCGCAGTGCGCGGGATTCCTGAAGGCGCACCCTGCGCTTCACGCCGTCCCCGCCTCCAACACGGCGGCGGCGGCGAAGGAACTCGCGTCAAGCGGGCGCAGGGACTGCGCAGTCATCGCGTCCCGTGCCTGTGCGGAGCTTTACGGACTTGACGTCGTCGCGGAGGGCGTGGCGGACGCCGCGTACAACTACACGCGGTTCATCTGCATCTCGAAGAACCTGGAGGTCTATCCAGACGCGAACAAGTTCAGCGTCATGCTGAGCCTGCCGCACCGTCCGGGCGCACTGAACGGGATCATCTCCAAGTTTGCCGCGATTGACGTGAACCTGACGAAGCTCGAGTCGCGCCCCGTGCCGGGGATGGACTTCGAGTTTCGCTTCACGTTCGAGTTCGAGGCGCGGCCGACCGACCCCGCCGTGCTGGGGCTTCTGGCGGAACTGGCATCCGATCCGGGGATCGAGCACTTCACCTTTCTCGGCGCCTACGCCGAGAAATAGGAAGGATGAAAAATGGTGGACCCGCCGGGACTTGAACCCAGGACCAAGGGATTATGAGTCCCCCGCTCTGACCGACTGAGCTACGGGTCCACCCAATGAGTGGTTTGTGGGAGAATTATATCAAAACTCCCCCAATCCCTCAAGGGGGCTCCGACGGCTCGGTCGGGTGTCGCCCGATCCGTTCCTCTGCGTATCTCTGCATTTGGTCTGTCTCACAAACGACCTAACCTATTACACGATTGTATCGAAAAAAAGTTGATATGTCATTTATGTTCTGGGGGGAGAAGATTTGATACAATCAGCGCAACAGACAGAACGGAGAACCGATGAAGAAAGAAATGATGCTGAAAGTCGCGCTGGCGTGTTGCTCCGGCGCATGGGTTGGAACGTCGTGCTGGGCGGAGACGTGCCGCACTCTCTCGCCCGACGGACGCACGGAAATCCGCGTGGACGCGGGTGAAGTCCTCACCTGGCAAATCGTCCGCGACGGCCGCCCCCTGCTGGACGCCGCCTCGCGGCTCGGACTGAAGTTCGTCGGCGAAAAGGATGAGATGAAGGGCTTTTCGCTCGTGTCGTCTCGGACGGCTCCTGTGCGCGACGCCTTCGAGACACGCCTCTACCGACGCGGCAAAATCGACCTCGCGGCGAACGAGACGACGCTCGAAGTCCGCGCCTCGGACGGGCGGCGGCTCGGACTCGTCCTTCGCGCCTACGACGACGCGGTGGCGTTGCGCTACGCGATTCCCGGTGACGGGGACTATGCGATCGCACGCGAACTGACGAGCTGGGTGTTCCCCGGCGACCCGGAGGCGTGGATGGCGTTTTACCCGGCGGATGACGAGGGACGGCTCTTCGGGATGGGCGGTTCGGAGGAGCGCACGTTCAACCGCGCGAAAATCAATATGATTCCCAAGCAGGGCGTGATAGGCGTGCCGGCGATTGTCGAGTGCGGCGAAACGCGCCTTGCAATCTGTGAAGCCGACCTTACGGACTGGTCCGCCCTCTGGTTCTGGACGGACGGTCCGTGGGCGCACCGCCGCCAGACGGCGACGTTCTTTGCGCGTTCCCCCGACCGTCCGGGCGAAGAGGACGTCATCGTGCGCGGCAAGGCGCGGCGCGTCTCGCCGTGGCGCGTGATGATCCTTTCCGAAACTGACGCGGGGCTGCTCGAACGAAACGACGTCATCTATGCGCTCAATCCGCCGCCGGAGGGCGGTGAGGCGGCGTTCGACTGGGTGAAGCCGGGCGCGACGGGCTGGGACTGGTGGGCTGACCACGCGGGCGTCGCCGTGTTCCCGACGACCGAGCAGACGCTCAGGCAGATTGACTTCGCCGCCGAGATGGGCTGGCCCTACCACACGATTGACGCGGGCTGGTACGGGCGTCCCGTGCGGGACAATCCGAAGAAGCCCGCCCCGCCCGTGCGGCTCGAGCCGCGAGAGGGATTCGACCTGCCGAGGGTTCTCGCCCACGCGAAGGAAAAGGGAATCGGCATCTGGCTCTGGTTCTGGTGGGACGTCGTGGACAATGCGGCGAACGGGCTTGAGGCGACGTTCGCGAAGTTCGAGCGGTGGGGCGTGAAGGGCGTGAAGATCGACTTCATGGATCGCGGCGACCAGGAGATGGTGAACTGGTACGAGCGCGTGGCGCGGTGCGCGGCGAAGCACCGCCTGATGGTCAACTTCCACGCCGCCTATCACCCGACGGGCATGGAACGCACGTGGCCGAACCAGATTACCCGCGAGGGCATCTGCGGCAACGAGATGAACAAGTTCTACGGCTGGATCACGCCCGCGCACATGGCGACGCTGCCCTACACGCGCTTCCTTGTCGGTCCCGGCGACTACACGCCCGGCTCGTTCGGCAACGTCTTCGCCCGCGACTTCGTGCCGCAGTACGAACGCGAGCAGGCGGCGGAGGCGAAGGGGAAGCGCGTCTTCCCGCAGGAAGTCGGCACCCGCGCCCATGCGCTCGCCCTCTGCGTCGCCTACGATTCGCCGCTCACGACGCTCTGCGACTGGCCCGAGAACTACCGCGGTCAGCCCGGCATCGAGGCTCTCCGTGCGCTCCCCACGACATGGAAGCGGACGATTCCCTTCCGCGACGGGAAGATCGGCGAGAACTACTCCGTCCTGCGCGAGGCGCACGACGGCACATGGCATTTCGCCGCGTTTACCGTCAAGGCGCGGACGGCGCGCCTGCCGCTCTTCGCGATGGGCGAGGGCGACTACGAGGCGACCGTCTACGCCGACGACCCGGCGCGGACGCCGGCGGACGCGACGGCCCTCAAGGTCTTCACGAAACGCTGCACCCACCGCGAGGCCCTGGAGATCCCGCTCTGCGACGAGGGCGGCTGCGTCGTGAAGATCCGCCGGCTCACCGCGCCGGTGGCGGCGGAGAAGCCGCTCAAGCTCCTCGTGCTCGGCAACTCCATCACGATGCACCCGGCGTGCGGCAAGTTCGTCGGCGACTGCGGGATGTGCGCGAGCGAGCCGGAGAAGGACTTCGTGCATCTCGTCGCGCGCGGGCTCGAGCGGCGGCTCGGCCGCAAGGTCGAGTTCCTCGCCCGGAACATCGCGGGCTTCGAGTCCGACTTCGGCCTCGCGGAGATGGGGCGGCGCGACCCGGTGCTCAACGCGAAGGCCCCGCGCTGGAAGGAGAATCACGCGGAGAACCTGACGCAGGAGCTGGCGATGAAGGCGGACGTCGTGATCTTCGCGATCGGCGAGAACGTCTGGCGCGTGAAGGGGGAGGAAGACCGTTCGCTCTTCATGAAGGAGTTCGCGAAGCTCATCGGGGTCGTGAAGGCGAACTCGAATCCGCTCGTGCTCGTGCGCGCGCCGTTCTGGCGGGCCGAGTGGCCGCGCACGTGGGCGATGGAGCGCGTGGCGAAGGCCGAGAAGTGCTTCTACGTCGACGCGGGGCCCTTGGACGACGAGGGCTCGACGCGGGCCCTCGGGTTCACGGGGATCCCGGGCGTGGACGCGCATCCGGGCGACAAGGGCATGCGCCTCATGGCCGAGCAGATGCTCGAGTCCCTCACGGGCCGGTGACGGTGCGGCGGCGGGGAGGGACGCGCTCCGTCGCGTCCGCGGCGTGCACGCCACAAGGGACGGACAAAAAACGAACATGACAATGACATGAACATGACAACGAAACAACTGAACGTCGGGCGGGGTCTCGCGGCCCTTCTCGCCCTCTTCGGCGCGGCGGCGACGTTCGCGGCGCCCGTCACGCTCGAGCCCGTCGACAGCGTCCGCGTGGACGTCCTCGTCGTCGGCGCCGGCTCCGCCGGCGTCCCGGCGGCCGTTCAGGCGGGGCGCCTCGGCGCGAAGACCGTCCTCGTCGAGGCGGCCCCGATTCTCGGCGGCAACCTGACCCTCGGCGGCATCGGGCATCCCGACGCCTTCATCAAGAACGACCACGTCGCCGTCTCCGGCATCGGGCTCGAGTGGACGACGAACGCGATCGCGCTCGGTAAGGGCCCGAGCCTCGCCCCGAAAGACCGGACGGGGCGTCCGCTCATCAAGAAGGGCTTTGACCGTTTTACGTTCATCTGCGTCGGCGAGGAGATGCTGGAGAAGGCCGGCGTCGACCTGCGCTACTACGAGTCGCCGATCCGCATCGCGCGCACGGGCGTCGGGAAGGACGCCCTCTGGCGCGTCCACACGGCGGCGCAGGGCGAATTGCGCGAGATCCTCTGCAAGCAGATCGTCGACTGCACGGGCAACGGCACGGTCGCGAAGATGTGCGGCGCGGAGTTCCTGCCCGTCGACGGCGAATGGCAGGGGGCCTCGTTCGACTACGGCCTCACGGGGATGCCGGACGTGAAGAAGCTCCCGGAAGGGCTGTTCAAGGCGCGCTGGGAGGCGGCCGTCGCGGACGGCTCGATCCGCGACGGCGACACGCACGGCGGCGACGTCGGGCCGGAGCAGATCTGCCGCTGGACGGCGCACAACTACGTCTACGGGGCGGACTCCTCGACGGCGCGGACGCGGACGCGGGCGAACGTCGAGGCGCGGAAGTCGGCGATGCGCGTGCTGCGCTTCAACCGCTCGCTGCCGGGCGGCGAGAAGGCGCGCTTCGCCTGGATGAGCCCGGAGGTCGGCATCCGCGAGACGAACCGCGTGAAGGGGCGGCACGTGCTGACGGGCGAGGAATACATGGCGGGCAAGGCGTGGGACGACTCAATCTGCTATTCCGTCTACCACATCGACATGCACATGCACCGCTGGAAGGACTTTATCCGGAAGATACCCGGCAAGCAGGTGTATTCGACCGTGCCGTTCCGCTCGCTTCTGCCGGAGAAGGTGGAGAACCTTCTTGTCGCGGGGCGTTGCCTGAGCGCCGACCGCGAGGCGTTCGCCGCGACGCGGCTCTGCGCCGTGGCGATGGCGACGGGTCAGGCGGCCGGAGCCGCCGCCGCGCTCGCCGCGCAGAAGGGCGTCGCGCCGTCCGAACTGGACATTGGTGAACTCAAGGCCGTCCTTGAACGCGAGGGGCAGATTGTACCGCGTCCGGGGCTTTTCCCGCCGGTGAAACGCTGACATCCCCCGTGCGTGTGCTTTGAGCCGGTTATTTTGTTGCAAATGAGAAGGTCAACGGAAACAAGAAAGAGGAGTAAGATGAAGATACGGAATGTCGCAGGGGCGCTTGTCGCCTGTGTCGTCGGATTGGGAGAAGTCGCGGCGGTGGCCGAGGAGAAGGTGATAGAAGGCACGCTTCTCCAGCCGCCGGCTGGTTCGCTGGCGAAGGATACGCCGAAGCCCGATCCCGTTGAGGTCTACGCGGGACCTGCCGTGCCGCTCACGGGCAACTGGAAACTCTCGCCCGGCTATGCGAAGATCGAGGGCAACATCCTGACGGTCGAGGTCGATGAGAAGGGGCTCGCCGAGTCGAGGGGACACGCCTATCCGAGCGCTCGTCTGCCGATTGACCTGCGGAACTACAGGGGCGGCATCGAGATTTCCATCCGCGCCCGCGCCGAGAACGTGGTCGGGGCGAAGAACGTCTACACGGGCTTCAAGTTCCAGCTCCCCTACGTCGACCGCACGTGCGGTCAGCCGTTCTGGGCGGAGCCGCTCGGCTGCGCTGGCACGTTCGACTGGAAGACGTTCACCTTCCGCGCCGACCTCTCGGATAAGGACGTCGAGTCCGCTGACCTGACCGTCGGGCTTCAGGAGGCGACGGGCAAGGCCGTCTACGACCTCTCCACGCTGACGGCGCGTCCGCTGCGCGGCGCGTTCACGCCGGTCTCCGCCGCGAACCGCGCCCACCGGCAGGTCTATTCCGAGCGCGTGAAGGCGTGGCCGCAGCTCCGCGGCGTCATGCTCCCGCCGCCGGAGAAGGTGACGGAGAAGGACTTCGCCGACCTGCGCGACTGGGGCGCGACGCTCGTGCGCTTCCAGATGGGATGCTGGAATCGTGACGAGCCAATCTGGGATCTCGCCCACTACCCGAAGTTCATCGACCGCATGACGGAGAAGCTCACCCGCGACATCATCCCGTGGGCGCGCAAATACGGCATCAAGGTCTGCGTCGATCTCCACGACGCACCGGGCAAGCGTTATCGCTCCGGCGACACGGTCATGCTCTACAACCGTGCGGCGGCGGATCTCTTCGTCGAGACGTGGCGCACGATCGCCAGTCGGGCGAAGGGGAACGACGACGTCATCTACGGCTACGACCTCGTCAACGAGCCAAAGCAGTTCCTGCCCGGCGTGACGGACTACTTCGCCATTCAGAAGCGCGCGGCGGAGGCGATTCGCGCCATCGACCCCGTGACCCCGATTGTCATCGAGTCGAATATGATGGATGCGCCCGAACAGTATCCCTATCTCCCGGCACTGGAACTGCCCGATGTCATCTACCAGATCCACATGTATATCCCCGGCGGCTATACGCATCAGGGTCTTGGCTCCGCCCATTCCTCCCTGCGTCCGAAATACCCCGACCCCGAGCGAGGATGGGATCGCGAATACCTCAAGCGCGCCCTCCGCTACGTGCATGAGTTCGCCGAACGCCACGGTGCGCGTATCTTCGTCGGCGAGTTCTCCGCCATGTGCTACGCCGAGGGGGCGGACAAGTATCTCGAGGACTGCATCTCGATCTTCAACGAATACGGCTGGGACTGGGCATACCACGCCTTCCGCGAATGGGAGGGCTGGTCGGTCGAGCATACGACGAAGGACGGCATCAAGGAGGCGAAGAACTTCATTCCCTCGCCCGACAATCCGCGCCGCCGCGCCCTCATTCGCGGTCTTAAGGGCGAATGAGAGATTCTTGCAATGGACTTCTGAAAGACCGTTGTGGTATAATATGCGCACATTACGGCTTTTCAGAGGTCTGTTGTGATAATCGGAACGATAGATTCAATTCTTGCTGATATTGCCTCCATGCTGCGGCGTGAGAGGCTTCAACGCAATCTGTCCCGCCAGACGGTTGCGGATAGGAGCGGTCTTTCACTCTCGGCGGTTAAGAACCTCGAATCGGGGAAGGATGCGTCGCTTTCGACATTCGTCCGCGTTTGCCGGACGCTTGGTAAGGATGAATGGATCTTGACTCTGGGTCCCGCGAATGCGGTTTCGATAACGGACTACGCGAAGCGCGGGAATCGTCCGCGTCTCCGTGCGGCGAAAGCAAAGGCGGAATCTGCATGTTCAGTCACGTCAAGGCCATAGAGGTGTTTGTCTGGGGACGGCACGTCGGCACGATTGCGCCGAAGTCCGGGCTTCATTATCGGTTTGAGTATGACTCGGACTTCTTGAATTCGGGCATTGAACTGGCGCCGTTTGAGTTGCCGTTGCGACCGGGTGAGTTTTCGTTTCCTGGACGGTCGCCTTCGGCGTTTTACGGTCTTCCCGCCGTCTTTGCGGACTCACTGCCGGATTCGTTCGGGAATTCCGTCATTGATGAGTGGATGGAGCGTCAGGGCGTCTTTCCGAGTTCCGTCACGCCGCTTGACCGCCTTGCGTATGTTGGTTCACGGGCGATGGGCGCTTTGGAGTATCGTCCCGAACGCGGTCCGCGACGGGATGTGAAGTTGGCTTTGAGAATGAAAGGTGTCGTTGAGCAGGCGCGGTTGGTCTTGTCGCGGAGGATTGGCGAGAAGCCGGGTTCGGAGGCTCTGCGGGAAATCTTTCGCGTCGGCACGTCGGCGGGCGGAGCACAGGCGAAGGCCATCGTCGGATGGGATCGTCGGACGGATAGGTTCTGCCTTCCGTATGACGACCTGCCGGACGGCTTTGAGCACTGGATTGTCAAGATCACGCCCGATGAGCGCCCGTATTCCGGTCTTGCGGAGTATCGGACGTATGAGCGGGCGCGAGCCTGTGGGATTGACATGAGCGAATCCTGTCTTTATGAATTGGACGGAAAAAAGCACTTCATGACGCGGCGCTTTGACCGGGACGGCAATCGTAAGTTTCACATCCAGACATTCAGGGCAATGCGTGCTCTTCCGCCGGATGTTTCGCTGGAGATGAATTCGTATGGACAGCTCTTTGCCACGATGGTGGAACTGGGAATCGGCTATTCGGGGTTGGAGGAGATGTTCAGGCGCATGGCGTTCAATGTCTACGCGGATGAATCGGATGACCACTCCAAGAACTTTTCGTTTCTTCTGAAAGAAGGCGGTCGTTGGCAACTTGCGCCCGCATACGACCTGACGGGAGGGGTGCCGCCCGAAGCACCGCCGGGTGATGCGAGGCGGCAGTGGGAGAATTGCCACGCGCTCTCAATCAACGGAAAGCAGTCCAACATCTCGGACGATGACCTTTTGGCGGTTGCATCGCGCTACGGCATCGGCACGGCGGCGAAGATTCTTGCCGAAATCAAGTCAGTTTTCAGTAAAAAAGTTGACATGTCATTTCTCCCACAGTGCCTGTTTTTGTGATATGATACGGACATCAATCATAGACAGACAATAGGAAGGTGGCAGACATGAAGGCAACAATCGGAAAGTTTCTCTCGCTTCTCGCGTGTTTCGCGCTGGGCATCGGCTCGGTGTTCGCGGCGGAAGTGACGTTCACCGGTGCGGCGAACGCCTCGTTCTACACGGGCGAGAAAGAGCCGTGGCGCAACCTCTGCAACCCGGCGAACTACGATGGCGGTGCGCTCCCGACGAGCGACGACGTTATCGTCTACGATGTCAGTTCCACCAGGGGGGGGGGGCACTCTTAGCCCGCAGCCCTACCTGTCGGGCTCGCTTGCCGTCAAGGGTCTGATAGTCAAGAACTACAGCGGCATCTTCTGGATTCACGACATCACGGGGTCCGGTCTTCTGACCCTCGGGTCGGAGGGCATCTCTCTCGTGAACATCTCCGCGTTTACGCTGAACTGCCCGACCGCGACGGCGGCGGACCAGACGTGGAAGGCCGATAACGGCGCACGTCTCGAGTTCAACAAGACGATTACCGCCGGCGCGACGGGGCAGACGCTCACCTTCGGCGACGGCAACAAGGACCACG
>CAVDWI010000048.1:0-12664 GCA_963612485.1 Barnesiella intestinihominis | reverse complement strand
CAAGGGCCCGACGGACAACGACGGCATTAAGAAGTTTCTGGGCTACGAGTGGAGCGGGCGGAAAGGCGCAGAGGGATTGCATGTCCTCGGCGTGGCCGAACAGAAAGATGAAGAGTTCAAGGGCAACCGCGGAATAGATGAAATAGTGACGCCGCTTTTCAATCCTAAAGACATTTCCGATCAAACGAAAATAGCCGCATTGTTGCGGGCGAACTTTCTTGGCGCTGACTTGGAAATTCCAGAAGCAGTCGCTGAATGGGTCAAGCAAAGACCGCTTGTGTCGCTGATTGACTTTTCACGCATTGAGTTTGAAAAGAAATTGCATACAGATGGATTGCAAATACTAAAGATTGCCTCAAAGTGGCCGCTTGAACGCATGGATAAATATGTCACGGTCGTTCGCGGTGTGACATATGAAAAAGGCGATCAGGTGCTTGAGACAACGCTCAATGCGATTTTAACGGCTGACAACATCACATTGGACGGTGAGTTTGAAATCGCGAAAACGGTATTTCTAAAGAAGTCCTTTTCTCCAGAGAAAGACAAACGCCTGAAGAAGGGTGACTGCTTTATCTGTCTTTCAAGTGGAAGCAAGGAGCATATTGGCAAGGTTGCATTCATCCCGGCCGACACAGAGTATTACGCTGGTGGATTCATGGGTTTGTTGAGAACGGATGCGCAACATTTGCTGCCGAGATTTCTATTTGAACTGTTGAATTCGGCGGAAGTTCGAACTGTCGTAAGGGCAACGAGCTCAGGGTCAAATATCAATAACCTTTCTAACAGCATCGGTCAACTTAAGATTCCCGTGCCGCCGCTTGCTGACCAGAAGAGACTTGTGGCGGCGTGCGAGGAGATCGACCAGAAGGTTGCGGCCGCGAAGAAGGAGATTGAGGGCTGTCGCGCCAAGAGGGAAGCGGCGTTTGAAGGACTTGGCGCAAGGCCGACCGTGAAGCTGCAGTCGGTCTGCGGCTATGTCGACGCCCGAATTGACCTTGCCGCGATTGCGGTAGCAGACTACATCAGCACGGACAACATGCTGCAGCAGTGCGAGGGCGTGGTGCCCTACGAAGGCGTCCCCAAGGTGGATAAGGTCGTGTCGTATGCCAAGGGTGACGTCCTTGTCTCGAACATACGTCCTTACCTGCAGAAGATCTGGTTGGCCGACCGGGCGGGTGGCTGCTCGCCGGACGTCCTTGTCATCCGTTCAAGCGATCCCGGGAAATGTCGTCCCGAATACCTGTATTACGCATTGAAGCGCAAGGCGTTCTTCGATTTCGTCATGGCGGGCAATCCCAAGGGACTGAAGATGCCGCGTGGCGACAAGAATCGCGTGATGCAGTTTGAGATTCCGGGCATTCCGCCTGCCGAGCAGGAAAAGCTGATTGCCAAGATTCGTGCGTATGAAGACAAGGTAAAGCAGCTGCGCAAGACGATAGCCGACTGCCGCGCTGAAAAGGCGAAAATAGTGGAGGCGTTTCTGAAATGAACAGCGCAATGATTTTGTGCTAAGTTATTAACAGTGCTGCGTAATGAATTGAGCATGCGATTGTTAACTATAGTTGGGGTCAATGCAATAATTGGCATTGGATGGTTGCTTTTTGCGAATTGGACTATGCGATGTTCGCAGAGTCACGGCTGGGTATCATCTTTTGTAGAGGTCTCGTTTGCTCTAAATATCGCTTTATCAATAAGACGAGTATCAGAGGAGTGCATAAAACCGGTAAAAGAATTGGTGCATCGCAAGATCAACGAACGGATTCGTTCACATGAGCATAAATTATCTCAGGAAGTATTTGTGAAGTTTAAGGATTCGGCAGATGTCGCCTTGACTCGATTTGAGGACACGGAGTTGCCTAAGTTGACGTGGTGTGTTCGGATAGCACAAATTACATCTTTCCTCGCACTCGTTATGTTGTTGGGTTGTGATGTTGATTCTCAGTGGATAGTTTTCGTTCCAGCGTTGAAGCTTCCGCCCATTTGGTTTTTTGTAACTTTTCACATTATGGCACTTCAGTCGTTTTTAGTTTTTGTAAAAGAACTGGACAGTATCCGAGAGTCCGAGAGTTTGGGAGAGAATGCTGACATGACGCAATTGTGCCGAGATATGAATTTTGGTAGGATACGCAGTGATTTCCGTAAGGAGCAAAAAATGTTCAATGGTCGTCACGCGCAAAAAACTCTGGAAACTTCTGATTGATAAGGGTATGAAGAAACAAGAACAAGCCTTTCATTACCTTGCTAAGCATGACGCAGACATTGTCAACCTGAAAGACAAAGTGGAACTCTTCATTCGTTCGAATCACCCATGGGATAATTGTCGTGAAAGTCGTATTTCTATTCATTGATGGCGTTGGGATGCGGGATTCGGCAACGGATAACCCGGTGAATCCCGAGGTTTGTCCAACCCTGTGCCGCCTGATGAGGCTGCACGCAAAGCCGATTGACGCGTGTCTGGGCGTGGAAGGGCTGCCGCAGTCCGCAACCGGGCAGGCGACGATGTTCACGGGGGTGAACTGCAGCGCGGCGATGCACCGTCACTGCGAGGGCTTTCCCGGGCCCGAACTGCGCAAGATCATCGGGGAGAACAACCTTTTCCTCCAGTTGGAGAAGCGCGGCAAGAAGGTGCGTTTCGCCGACGCCTATCTGATTGATTCGGCGGAAGAACTTGAAGCGCGGCGTTTCAAGTCGGTGACGACGGTGATGGCGCTGACGACGCCGAACGTCATTTCCACCGTGGATGACCTCTGTGCGAACCGTGCGCTGATGCAGGATCTGACGCGGGAGACGATTCAGGAGCGCTATCCCGACATTCCGATTGTCGAACCCGCACAGGCTGCCGAACATCTCGCCTCAATTGCCCACGAAAACGACTTCACTCTCTACGAGTTCTTCCAAACGGACGTGGCGGGACATTCGATGGACTATGACCGCGCCTGCGACATTTTGCGAATGTATGATGCTTTCCTCGCGGAACTCGTGCGTCTGCTGGGTGCGGCGGGCGTGACGCTCGTCATGACCTCCGACCACGGCAACGTCGAGGCGGCCCTTGACCGGGGCCACACCCGCAACCCCGTGCCGTTCATCGCCTGTGGACCGAGGGAGAACTTCCTGCGCGAACGCGTCAATTCCCTGACGGATGTGACACCTGCGCTTCTTGCAGCTTTTGATTCCTTTTGATATACTATCCGCCGTCTCGATTCATAGTAGGAAAGGAAACTCAAGTATGGCAAAAAAGTGTTCGTGCGGTCTGTGTCAGAGCGAGGTCTACCCTGAGTTCATCGCGCCACGGAAGGTGATGGATGAAGTCTACGAGGGTATTTCCGGCAAGTACAGCGTGGTTTCGATTGCGTGGGAACGCGAGGAGGGAAAGGTTTATCGCTATGACCTGCCCGTGCCGCGCCAGATGAGTCCGCGTGGGACGCGCCAGGCCGCGCATCTGGTCGATCGCATTGTGAAGTTCATTGTCTGGGCGGCGGGCGGATGGCGGCTCTATATGTCGGGACCCGACTCGCTCGTCAAGCCGATGGTTCGCGCCTATTCGAAGACTGGTGTGCGCAAGTTCGACTATGACTTCTTCTCGTCCATCTACGGTCGCCCCGTCGAGGTTGTCATCGTCGAGCCGAATGAAATGCCCTCGACGGCGGAGAAGATCCAGTTCGTGAAAACCGTCGCGGACGGCTGCCGGATTGGGTTTGACCTCGGTGCGTCGGACTTCAAGATTTCCGCGCTCAAGGATGGCGAAGTCGTCTTCTCGAAGGAGTTCCCGTGGGACCCGCGGAATGCGCCCGACCCCGAATACCACTATTCGCACCTGACCGCAGGTCTGCGCGAAGCCGCCGCCGCCCTGCCGCGCGTGGACGCGATCGGCGGTTCGACGGCCGGTACGCTCGTCGGGCAGAAGATGGGTATCGCCTCGCTCTTCCGCGCCGTCAAGGAGCAGAATCCCTCGAAGTTCGCCGACGCGCAGAACATGTTCTTCCGCATTGAGAAGGACTGGGGCGTTCCGTTCTCGATCTACAATGACGGCGACGTGACGGCGCTCGCCGGGATGATTACGATGAAGAAGAAGGGCATTCTCGGCGTGGCGATGGGTTCGTCGGAGGCCGTCGGCTACGTGAACCCGCGCGGTGCAATGACGGGGCGCATTTCCGAACTCGCGTTCGCGCCGGTGGACTTCAATCCGCATGCGCCGCGTGACGAGTGGTCGGGTGATTCGGGCGTCGGGGCGATGGCGTTCTCCCAGCAGGCCGTCAACTGGCTCGCGGAGAAGAACGGCTTCAAGTTCCCGAAGTCGATGACGCTCCCCGACCGCCTGAAGGAGGTGCAGGCGGCGATGGAGAAGGGCGACGTGCGTGCACTTCGCGTGTTCATGGAGATCGGCCGCTTCCTCGCGCACGCGATTCCGTGGTATAATGAGTTCTATGACTACTCGAACATGATGGTCCTCGGCCGCGTCGTTTCCGGTCTCGGCGGCGACGTCATCCTCGAAACAGCGAAGACCGTGCTTCACGATTCCTATCCCGAGTGGTACGAGAAGATTGACATCTTCATGCCGGACGAAAATGCGCGTCGGCTCGGCCAGTCCGTCGCGGCGGCGCAAATCCCCGTAATCAAGGCGGCGAAGAAGCTCTTCTAATCCAATCAATTGTCATGAGCAACCGCATTTATACGAAAGAGGAACTGGACGCGGCACTCGCGTCCATGGGCGTGACCGACCAGACCGACGTGAGCCGCTACGGCTCAGGGCACATCAACGACACGTTCAAGGTCGAAACGAAGTCGGGTGCGCGCTACATTCTCCAGCGCGTCAACACCGACATCTTCCCGACCGAGATGCTGAAGGCGAACATTCTGCGCGTCACGGAACACCTTCGGAAGAAGGGGGTGAAGTCCCTTGAGGTGAAGGGGTATGAAAACCCCTGGCGCGTCTATGCGTTTCTCGAGGGCTACACGTCGGTCGACCTCGTGACGAACCCCGCGCAGGCGGAACTCGTCGCGGGTGCGTTCGCGAAGTTTCAGAACGATCTCGCCGACCTGCCGCCGCCGCGTCTCGGCGACATCATCCCGAAGTTCCACGATACGGTTGACCGTCTGCGCCTTCTGGACGAAGCGGCTGCGGCGGATGTGAAGGGGCGGCGGGCGAAGGTCGCCGCCGAACTCGCGTTTGTCGACCGCCGCCGCGAAGAGGCCGCGAAGATTGTCACGATGATGGCGAAGGGCGAGATTCCCGAACGCATCACCCACAACGACACGAAAATCAACAATGTCATGCTCGCGTCCGACGGAACGGCCGTTGTCATCGACCTCGATACGACGATGCCGGGTTCGGCACTCTACGACTTCGGCGACATGGTGCGCACGTCGTCCGCCGCCGCCGCCGAGGACGAGCAAGACCTCTCGAAGGTCTACTCGAAGCGAGACTACTTCGAGGCTCTCGTCAAGGGCTATCTCGCACAGGCGAAGTTCCTGACGGATGCGGAGAAGGCGAATCTCGCGTTCGCCGGACGACTGATTACGCTGACGA
This sequence comes from Barnesiella intestinihominis, assembly GCA_963612485.1. GTDB lineage: Bacteria > Verrucomicrobiota > Kiritimatiellia > RFP12 > UBA1067 > UBA1067. Next base: position 7,137 of record CAVDWI010000048.1, on the reverse strand, counting down.
TTGGCATCCGCTTCCTGACGGACTATCTCGCGGGCGACACCTACTTCCGCACCGCCTACGAAGACCACAACCTCGTGCGTTGCCGCGCACAGTTCCGCATGGTCGAATCGATGGAAGAGCAGGCGGAGGACTACGAGGGCATCGTCCGTAAATACCTGTGAGCGACTTCCCCGAATACGAATTGAGCGGAATCGAGACCATCGCGCGCGGCGTTTGCGTGCGCGACGGTCGGCTTCTGCTCTGTCGTGCGAAGGGCGGCGGTTCGACCTATCTGCCGGGCGGACACATCGAGTTTGGCGAGACGGGACGCGCCGCGCTCGTGCGGGAGATGAAGGAGGAGACCGGACTTGCCGCAGAGACAGGGCGTTTTCTCGGTGTCGTCGAGAACTCCTTTCTTCAGCACGGCAAGCCCCACGCAGAAATCAACCTTGTCTATGAGATGACGCTGCCGGACGCGGCGGTTTCGGCGAAGGAGGACTGGATTGAGTTCGCGTGGTGTCCGCTTTCGGAGTTGAAGGGCGCGAACCTTCTGCCGGAAGCGTTCAACTGTCTCGCGGAGAATCCGCAGGCCTTCTTTGAGGCGTAGGGCGGCCTTTGCTTCGGTATGGTCATCCTCGGCATCGATACATCCCTCCGTTCCACGGGCTTCGGCGTTCTTTGCGCAGAGGGCTCACGCCTGAAGGCGCTTGACTGGGGAAACATCCCGAACGCGGCGAAAGTGCCGCTTTCCGAATGTTTAAGGAACATTCACGACAAAATCGCGGCGCTTATCGCGGCACATCATCCCGACGTGATGGCGATTGAAAGCGTGATTTACGGGAAGAACGCGGGGACGATGCTGGTTCTGGGCGAGGCGCGGGGGGCGGTGATTACCGCCGCCGTGGCGGCGGGTGTGCCGATTTACGAATACGAGCCGCGTCGCATGAAGAAGGCGGTTTGCAGCAACGGGCTTGCCGAAAAGGAACAGATCCAGCGGATGGTTCGCGTTCTGCTCAATCTCCCCGAACTGCCGCAGAACGACGCGGCGGATGCGCTCGGCCTCGCCATCGCCCATGTCCATTCGTCCGGCCCTCTTTCCTTCAACAGCCCGATTTGAACAGTTTCGTGGTCTGCGGAGAACTCAATCAACAACCGGACAAAGAGGAGTATTGTTTACCACCGAAATGAAGAAGACGATTGCTAAAGTTCTTGGGCTCGCGCCGATTGTTGCGCTTGCGGCGACAAAGTTTGCGCCAACGACATTGGCACGGACGGATTGGGTTGACACGGAGGCGAGCACGAACCTCGTCTTCAATGCGGGATCGATAACGGATAACAGGTGGACGCTTACCTTTGAGGTGGACGCATCGAGCGCAAACAACGCACAGGTTGAATTCGGCATTGACGCGGACGGCGATGGCGTTCTTGATGCGAACGAGTGCGAGATGTCCGTCGGCTGGGACTGCGGCGAATGGGTCTTGCGGGACAAGCGCGGCGGAGCGATGCGCCGCGAAGCGGACGCGACCGGGCGGCGTTGCCTTGACTGGACGCTGCACCTCGCGAGCGACGGATCGGGTCGGCGACTGGAGGGGAACGTCTTTTCGGGCGGTGACGTCACCACGCTTTTCAACCGCAAATGGAATCTTGCACGGGTTGTCGTGCGCGGCACGGACGCGGCGAACGAACTTGTGCGGTCGGTCATATCTGTCAAGCCGCTTGTGATAAGGATCCGATAGACATGCCCGAAGGGATGCCGCGCATTCTGACGGTCATCTGCCTGTGGGGTCTTTTCGCCACGGGGCTTGCCTTCTGTTGCGTGGCGTTGCGTCCAGCGATCACGGAGGCTTCGGACGTCTGGCGCAAACTGACGCGGACGGGGCGCGTCGTCTTCGGCGTATTCGCCCTGTGCATGGTTCTCTATGGTGGCGGAAAGACGAACTCCATTCCGCAGAGGATTCCCGCGACGCTTCGCTCGTTAGCCCAGAAGGTTCGGACACCGACGGACGCGGAGAAGATGGCGGCGAACTGGAACGCTCGCGGGGCGTGGGCGGATTCGTTCAGGCTTGACTTTGGCGATGACTGGGTGTTCCCGTGGGGGACGAACCACCTTTCAGGCGTGGAAGTCATCTCGCAAGGTGCGGTCTGGCCAGCGTGGAACGACACGAACGCCGTTGCGTCGATCGGCGTTCCAGCGGCAATCGTGCCGGGGCTGACGGGATTCGTGTGGGAACACACGCCGTCCAACACATATCGTCTCGTGTGGACGGATGCGGCCGTGGGGCGCGACACGAACCACCTCATCACGGCGAGCATCGAACTCTTCCGCTGCGGAGACGTCGCGGTGACGACGAACGGCGTGACGACAACAGTCCCGCGCACTCTGCCCTTCGAGCCGTGCGAACCGCAGGACGAGGCGTGGGTGGACGGACAGGTTGGCGCGGGTCTCACAAACGGACTCTACAAGTTTACGGCAACATTCCCCGACGACCCGCCGGAGGCGATTCGGCTCAAGGTCGGGGAGCGGTCGCTCGCCGTGACGAACGCGGGCGTCTATGCGTTCCTTCTTGAAAAGGGCGTCGAGTACGAATACGGCACGATTCCATTCCAGCCGGACGTAGCCTATGCCGCCGTCGACGACGTGCCGTCGGCGACACCCCGGCTTCTCGCGGCTGGGGCGGCGAGCGAGACCGGGACGCGGGCATGGACGGTTGACGGCGGCTATTCCAATGCGCCGCAGACATCCTCCGCGCTTGGCCGCGTGGCGTGGTGGCCGCGGTTCTGCGGCTCGCCCGGCGTGGCGCACATCGGTCCCGACGACAATCCGTTCGAGTTTACCGCCGTGCTGTCGGACTGGTGTCGCACGAACGACGTCGTATCATTCCGCTGGTCGGCTTCGGAAGACCTGACGGTCACCTCGCCCAACGCGCAGACGACGGAGGTGACGGTCGATGAGATGCCGAGCTGGGCGGAGGCCTCGATTTCCGTGACCGCGACGCTCGGCGGACACGACCTCACGTCAACCCTGGGAAATTTCACCTACGGCACGAACGACACCCCACAAGTCCATCTGTCGCTATCCGTGCCGGGAAGACTGATTGTCCGTGACGCCTGGATGTCCGGCAGCGTCTCGGCATCCGCAAGCGCGGCATTCCATTCGGACATCCCGACAAACGGGCAGTTTCTCGTATGGCTCGAAGGTGCAATCACCAAGGTGTTTGTCTCGCCGTCCCTTCCTCATCAGACAGAAGTTTCCGATGCGAAAGCCCTTTCATGCTCGTTCACGATTGACGGCATCGAGACGAGCGACTGCGAAGACGATGTCATCGTCAGGAGTGCTTTCGTAGACGAAAACGGGATGACGAACTTTTGCAGAGTTGCAACAACCGTCATTCGCCCAACAATAGTGACCGTGAACAACGCACCCGATACGGGCGTCTGCGTTGTCAAGGGGGAATCGGTCGGCGTGCGCTTGACGACAGAACCGGTTCTGACGGGTTCGCTTTACACTCAATGGCTGACGGCCAAGCGCAGAACAAGGGCTGGCTACGATCCATGGGCGATGCGCGGCACTGGTTCGCCCGATGCCACGCTGACGATGGGCGAGGCGGGGGTCTTTGCCCTCGCAGCCCGGACGGTTTGCGGCTGCCAGTCGAACCAGGTCGAATATGTGCACTCAAGGAGCGAACTCTACGTTTCTACAATCAATGAAGTGCAAGGTCCGAACATGGTTGGAGACCTCGACCATATCGGTGTAGCCGCAACTTCCGGTCTTCTGAACCTGCGCAATGCAGCATTGGGGCATATAAACAGGGCAGAATATGGATTTGACATGTCGCTATCGGCGGCAAATGGATTTTCATCTTTAAAAGAAGGAAGCTGGAAATGCAATAGGTTTGTAGCTGACATTGCCATAGAGGCTGGATATTCCGTGCCAGTGCAACATATCGTTACTGCATGGTATAGACCAACATCCTACTACCCTCCCCTTGCCAACGAATGGGCTTCGGAGAATGTGTCTATTAAGGGATGGCAACACCTTGCACACCCCACCTACCCGCAGCCGGGGTTCATCGCCGCCCGCCCGAATGCATCAGGTCCCGGACATTGCGGCATCGTGGACTACGACGGATGGGTAATAAGCGCAAGACCTACGGGGGTAGGACGAATGTCAAAAAGAATGCTTGACGGAACAGTTCGGTACAACACGCCAGAAAGTGAGGCTGCTCAATGAACATGCGTATAAATGCGTTTGCCTGCGGAATGCTTGCGGCAACATCTATGCTTTTCAATGGATTGGAGAAAATTACTCCAGAAAACTTTCATCAAATCGCAGCCCGTTACAATGGAGAATGGGAATATCCAGCCAACGACTTGGCATCGAATGTCTACGTGCGCGTCAAAAGCCTTTATGCGAACGAGAGATCTCCGTTCCAGACATTTATCGGCATTCGCGGCGGCGGTTTCATGAACGACGGGATGTCCGACGAGTTTGTGGCGTTTTATAATTTCGTATCTAATCATTGTGACGAGATTGTTTCAAACTGGCGAGCATACGAGACAAACGAAATGGTGCGCTTCACGACGCTCAGTGCCATTGGATTCACCGGATACGACAATATGACCAATCTTGCCGAGCATGTGATCGGCGAGTATGTGAACAACACGAACTTCTGCTCCTGGGCAACCGTACGTTTTGTCCACATGCCCTATGGGACTTTGGCGGAGCGATATTTCGCATTGAACTACGACATTCCTGCAATCAGCAACCTCTTGACGAGGATTAGAGCTAAAGCAGAAGAAGTAGGAGATGCAAGCATGAAATCAATGTGTGAACGTGAACTTTCCGGCGAAGCCAAAGAAGAATATTTGCTCCTAAAGAAGGCGGGTGTTTGGGAGTAGTCCGCCTGTCTGCGGAGAAGCAAGCGACGAAACGTATCATCATGGTGATTGCGACAACAATGCTCTGCAGGGCATTGCTGTCAGACACAAACGAACTCTCTCATGTTAGGGCAGAGCTTGAAGAACTTGAAGCACATTGTGCATCGCACAACTGGAATTATCGCGTCATCAATGAAGCCTACAACTTCGAGTGGTTGCACACCACTCCGTCGTACTCGCATTTTGCCGATGCGGTTTCCAACTGTTGGGGCGATGTGCTGGCGGATTTTGGCAATGTAGCCACAAATGATTTTGAACGATTGCTGCTCCTTGGCGTCGGCAAGCACTATGGCGAAGATTATTACATGGATTATCTATCGGGACTAGCCGATTTGCGAACAAACAATGTAATCACGGCAAAAGAGTTCACTTGGGCAAGAATCTCAACAAGACACGATTTGAGGTCGTGCTTTTTCAGACGCTATCAGGAATCTCATGTTCGAGGGATAGTCGAAAAGATGATTCTCGCCGAACCGCAGCGAACCAATTTCTGGAATCGCGTCCTCACGGGGGAAGCCTACACGAATTACCTTGAAGAGGCAGAGGCTGGATTGTGGCAATAAACCCCATTGGTCAGTTCAACGCCTGTCCGTCCAGAACCGTTTTGATTCGCGATTCCTTGTCCTTGCGGTGGTGAACTTTTGACGCGGTGGCGGCGTTTCAATCAATTGGAAGGTTGGAACGATCGCACACAAACAAGGAAACAAGAAAGAAATGAACCAGCGGCTCAGGCAGGGCTTTACGCTCATCGAACTCATCATCGTAATCGCGATTCTCGCGTTCGTCACGGTGGTGGGAATCCACAATTACGGCAATATTCGCGAAATCCAGGCGAAAAAGATGAATCTCGCCAACATCAAGCGCATCCACCACGCACTGGCGACATACGACGTGATTCATACGGAACAGGGGACGGCGGAGCGGTTCAAGGGCTTCGATTCGCTGATTGACGTCGCGGCGTCGGGCGTTGAACTCGGCACGGAAGGCAAGGTTGAGTTCGGCACGTGGAATGAGACTTCGTGCGATGCCCGCACGGCTCGCGGCGGACTCGGCATTTATGACGGCTCGTGGAAGGTGCTCGGCCCGCTTTATAACGCGCAGGGTGAGGGAAGCGGCAATACCGCCGACCTCGTCACCGCCCAGGAGCAGAACAAGGGAACGCGCAATACGGGGCTTTACAAATCCCTCGGTATCTACTATCTGACCGCCACGGAGGTGACGCTCCTCAAAAACGCCGGCATTTCGACGCTTTACTATCACAATCCGTCCTCGCAGCAGGCCTACGGCGCTTCGCGCAACGGCTACTGCACGGCGGTGGACGAGAACTACAATGGAACGGGCCTCGCCTGTTCGAAGGACGGGCTTGAGATTCAGGGTGGCGGACCCGGCTTTCGTCCCGACATGAGCGCGTTCTATCCGGCCTATGTCACGAACGGCTCGCCCGTTGCGGTCGTTATCCCCACCTCCTCCATCTACAAGGATCTCGGCTACGACCTCGGGCTGACGAACAGTTCGCCGACCGAAGCCTATGCGAAGAGCCTCATCGAGGCGACGGCCTCCCGTCGCGGCACAACTCCGACCTCGAAGTTGTTGGCGTTCGGCATCGGCAAGAACGCGGAGTGCGTCCGCAATCAGCTGGGGCTTGGCGAAGCCCCCTACGACCCGGTCTACGACAAGACGAACTACCGTCAGTATATTGCGCTTTTCTGGATTAAGCCGGGTGGACAGGGCGTTTCTGGCTCATGCACGTTCGTCGGCGTTGTCGATTGCGCGGGCAACACCTACCGCGCGGCGGAATATGCCGTGAACTGGACGACCCAACTCGATGCGGAATAGGCGGCTTTAGGAGTGTGTTTCCCACCGCGAAAAACATCACTGATGTATACCCAAGCATCGGTGATGTTTTTTAGGTTCATCGGTGGTGGTCTGGCGCTTCGCCACGGAAGCCCACCAGAAATCCCAATCCCAGGACAGTCCAGGACTGTCGTCGCCAACCGCAATTGGGTAAACTTTTGCACGGCGGAATATGGTATAATAAGACCATGAAGAAAGTATTGGTCGATAAAGGCGTGTCATTTGGCGACGGCGGTCTGACGTTCATTGCGGGGCCGTGCGTGATTGAGTCGCGTGAAATGGCCCTGGATCTTGCAAAGCGGCTGACGGCACTTGCGAAGAAGCTGAAGGCGAAGTTCGTCTTCAAGGCGAGTTTCGACAAGGCGA
>CAVDWI010000047.1:0-12767 GCA_963612485.1 Barnesiella intestinihominis | reverse complement strand
TGGAACCTGAAGGAGAACGGCGGCCCCGTCACGCTCCACCGCATCGTCCTCGTCTTCCACGGCGGCGACGTCGCGCTCTGCGAAGAGATATAAGGCGCACCCAACGCCAAATGTTGCCTGAAAAGTGAAGAAAGAAAAATCCCATGACGGCACAGACCATCAGAAAAATGAGCCTTGCGGCGCTCCTCGGATTCGCCGCGTTCGCCGCAAGCGCGACCGAGTGGACGTATTATGCCGCCGGCGTTGAAGGCAACCCGACGAAGGTTGACTGCATCTTCGACGGCAATTGGGCGCTGCAGGTGGCCAAACTGGACGCGAGTGCGAAATCGATTACCTTCGGAGGCGAAAGTTATACCGCCTGCATCAAGAAAGGCGAAGGCGTTCTTGACCTGCGCGGCACTGTTACGGTCGACGGCGTCGCATATGACAAGAAGATCTTCAATTCAGGGATTGGCAGAAATTATAGCGGCGGGATTACTGAGTTCTATGCAGACAATGTGGAAAGTTTCGGGGTGAAGGCTTTCCAGAATTGCCTGACTCTCACGACGGCATCCGTAACTGGGACTTTCGCGATTATTGGGGAGTCGAGTTTCGACTGGTGTACTGCCCTGACGAATGTGGTGCTGAACTCGCCGGCACTTGCGACGATAGGGGAAAAGGCGTTTCAGTCTTCCACGGCGTTAACGTCAATTGAAATCACCTCCGGTCTTGCGTTGACTGTCGCCTCGACGGCGATGCAATATAACAAACCGCTTACGTCGCTGACCATCAACAGCCCCGTGTGGGAAAGGGCGAACGTTGACAATCTGCTTTCAGCCAACAGCACGAGCGACACAACGAAGAATTGCACGATCTACGCGAACAAGGACACCTGGAAGTCGCTCGCGGCGGCGGTGACGGACGAGGAGAAAGAACATACGCCGAAGAACTGCTTCGGAGTCTACGTGACGGCAAAGGGTTCGCGTAAGGCGTGGCTCGTTGCGAACGACGACGACCCCGTTCCCTTGCGCATCATCATCCGATAGGGATTTGCCTGTGCGTAAAGAGGGTTTGACCCTCATGGACACAAGTGCCGGATAAGAATTTTCGTCGCTGACACGACAAGGCGCCATTCGTTGTCTCGGTGCGCGATGGGTGCGCGGCATTTGGTATAATATGAACTAGTATGACGAATGATGCAAGACAAATGGGCGCAGCGGCGCGGAATAAGAGAAGAGGCATTTGTGCGGTTCTTGCGGCGGTTTTCTCGCTGTCCTCTCTCGCCGCGACGGCGGCGGGCGGCGGAACGGCGGTTGAGACGTCGTTCCGTTCGGTCGTGCTCGGTCTGAAGGGCTTTCTCGACGACGAATACGACTTCGCGTTCGAGCGGCTTGGGTGGCCGGTGACGAAGTTCGCGTTCGCGAAGGACGACGAGGCGGACGACGCATTCTTCGCCGCGCTGAAGGAGGCGGGGCTTCTCCTGATTTGTCCGAACGCGCCCGACTTCCTCTCACCACGCGCCGCCGAACTGAAGACGTGGCTTGAGGAGGGCGGTATCGTCCTCGCGGGAGGCTTCACCGAACCGTCGTCCGCCGCGTGGCTGAAGGCCATCGGTCCCGAATACGCCTGCCCCGAGATCTGGGGCAACCTCGGCTGGTCGACGCCGCGTCAGCGCGAACTCTCACCGCCCGACCCCCTGCGCGTCTTCCCGCGTCCGCTTGCGGAAACCGATCAGGGTCACCACTGGACGAATTTCCAGCGGCTTCCCGCCGGGTCGCCGTGGCGCGTCGTCTCAACGCGGATCGCCTCGCACCGCGAGGCGAACGGCCACCCGAACGTCATCCGCGCCCGCGTTGGCAAGGGCTGGGTCATCCTCTCCAACATCCGCATCCCGACCCCCGACTGGATCGAGAACGCCCGCGCCCTTGCCGCGCTCGAGAGCCTCGGACTCTCCTTCGTCTCGTGCGAGGGACTGTCCGTCCGCTTGGGCGAGGGGCGGCTCGCGCTCGTCGTCGCCGGGGAGGGCATGAAGGCGAAGAAACTCCAGCTTGCGCTCGACGTTCTGCCGCGTCCCGATGCGGACGAAGACCAGGACGGCAAACCGGATGCGCCGCAATCGTTCCGCGCCGCCGGGCGCGTCGGCGCGGACGGACGGACGACTTTCTCGCTCGACTACTGCAACGCGGCGCGGGGCGAGTGCCGCGTCGTTCTGCGCGTCGGTGCGGATGGGAAGTGGGCGACGGTCTTGGATGAAATGCGGCACTTCCCGCGTCTCGTCGAGATTGAACCGCCGCGCTATCGCGGCATGGTCTCGACGGCGCGGCGCACGGCGGACGTGCGGCTTCCGTTCTCGTTCAATCCGCTCCGCGAGCGAGTGGAGAACGCACGGCTCGAGGCGACGCTGTTCGCGGCGGACGGCAAGCGGACGATTTGGCAAAAGACGTTCCGAGGGCTGAAACTGAAGGAGAAAGCCCTCGCGGTCGGTCTACCGCAGACCGCCGCGCCGGGGGAGTATCGCCTTGCGCTGCGGCTTATGCGCCCGAACAGGTCGAAGCCGCTCTTCACGAACGAGGTCGCGTTCACCGTCCGCGCCGCCGCGCCCTACCAGACGTTCGTCGATCAGGACGGGACGCTCCTGCGCGGCGGTGAGCCGTGGTTTCCGCTCGGCATCTACCATGCGGGACCGAACGAGGCGGCGGACTGGATGAAGATGGGCTTCAACAGCCAGCAGTTCTGGAGTTGGGACGCGGGCGGACTCGCCGCGCTTCATAAGGACTGGGGGCTTTCGGTTGTTTTCGAGGGTAAGCACAACAAGGGCGAGGGCGTTGTCGAGGGGCTTGTCCGCAAGTATGCGACCGACCCGGCGGTGGCGATGTGGTATCTCTGGGACGAGCCGACGCTCAGCGACCTCCCCAAGGTGCGGGCGATGAACGTGCGGATGCACGGCGACCTTGACCGCCCGACCTTCATTGTCTGCGACCAGGCGACGATAGGCGCGGTGCGGTTTCAGTCGCTCTACGGAGACGTTGTTGCGGTGGACTCGTATCCGATTTCGGTTAAGGATGGCGTGGTGAGTGGAGACGTGATGGAAGTGCCGGAGCGCATCCGCCGTCTGCGCGAGGTGACGGAGGGGCGGCGGCCGGTCGTCGCCGTCCTTCAGGCGTTCGGGCGCGAGCCTGAACCGCAGTTCCGGTGCATGGCGTATCTCGCGCTTGCGGAGGGCGTGAACGGCATCTACTGGTATTGCTGGAAGCAGATTGGCGGCGGCAAGATTGGCGAGGGGATCGTCAACAACTCCGACCTTCAGAAAACGCTCGCCCGGATCGTCGACGAGATGAAAGTCCTTTCCCCCGCACTGCTGGCGGGCGGTGAATCGTTCGCTGTCGAGGGGACGAAGGTGCGCGGACGCATCTTCGGCGACGCAAAGGCGGGACGCTACCTGCTGCTCGTGAACGGGTCGCCGGACGCGGCGGAAGTCAAGGTCGCCCATCCGTCCCTTGCGAAACGCCGCGTTGGGAAGACGGTTGTCGGGACTGCAGCCGTCTCGGTCAAGGGCGGTGTCGCGGCAGTTTCGCTCCCCGGCTACGCCGTTTCTGTCGTCGAAGTGAAGTAATATCGTGGAAATGTGCGCATTATCTAAGGGTTAGCGGCTGTTTCTCTGTGAAAAGTCGTCCCTTGGTGCGCACCAAAACTTTGAATAAGGGTGGTGGAATTGGTTGCGTAGCGGCGGATCGGGCGACACCCGACCGAGCCGCCGGAGCGATGCCTTTTTGGTATAATATGCGCCTATGCAGAAGACTTCGACGACAGAGTGCGTGATCCGCGTGAAGGATCCCTGCCAGCCGCTGGAATTCGTCCCTTCGCGTCCGCTTGAAATCGAGGTCGGGTGCGGCAAGGGGCGTTTTCTGACGGCGCGGGCCGCCGTGCATCCCGAATGCGAGTTCCTGGGCATCGAGCGGATGCTGGGGCGGGTCAGGAGCTTCGAGAGCAAGTGCGCCCGCCTTGGAATCTCGAATGCGCACGTTTTGCGACTCGAAGCCCTCTATACCTTCCATTATCTCCTGCCCGCCCATCAGGCGCGGACGGTCTACGTGTTCTTCCCCGACCCGTGGCCGAAGAAACGCCACCACTCCCACCGCCTGTTCGGTCCGCTCTTCCTGAACGCCCTCTGGAAGCGTCTCGAAGTCGGCGGCAAACTGGAGTTCGCGACGGATCACGCGGAGTATTTCGGGGTCGTCTGCGACTGCTTCGCGGCGGATTCGCGCTTCCGGCGCGTCGAGCCGATGCCGCGTCCGAGGGAGGTGTGGACGGAGTTCGAGACGGCCTTCCGCGAGAAGGGGATGCCCATTTACAGTGCGGCGTGGCAATCGCTCCCGGCGGACGATTCCCCGCTTGAGCCGCTGACCATACCGCCGGAGGCCGAGCCCCGCGAGGGCGTCGTCCGCAGATATTCAGAGAAAACAGAATCCGAGCAAGAAAAAGAAGAAGAATGAATCAGGAAATCACGTCACGCATGGTCGCCGAAGTCGGCGCGTCCGCACGGCAGATCGCCGCCGTCGAGAAACTTCTCGCCGAGGGGTGCACCGTGCCGTTCATCGCCCGCTACCGCAAGGAGGCGCACGGCAACCTCGACGAAGTCGCCATCGGGAAGATCCAAGACCGCCTCGCCTACTACGGCGAACTGGAATCGCGCAAGGAGACGATTCTCAAGTCCATCGACGAGCAGGGCAAGCTGACTGACGACTTGCGCGGCAAAATCGCCGCATGCTGGCAGAAGAGTGCGCTTGAAGACCTCTACCAGCCCTACAAGCCGAAACGCCGCACCCGTGCGCAGGTCGCGAAGGAGAAGGGGTTCGAGCCGCTTGCGGACGCGATCTGGTCCGGCGCGGCGTTCGAGGCGGCGGACGAGGACTTGCAGTATGCCCGCGACATTCTCGCCGAGCGCATCGCCGACATGGCGGACGTGCGCGGCTGGGTGCGCCAGGCGTTCGCCACAAAGTCGGTGGTGAAGAGCGAGGTCGCCAGTCCGAAGCCGACCGAGCCGACGAAGTTCGAGCAATACTATGAGTTCGAGGAGCCGATTACGACGATTCCCTCCCATCGCTATCTCGCGATTCGACGCGGACAGAAGGAGGGGGTGCTGTGGGTGAAACTCGCCCTTGACGCCGCGCCCGTGGTCGAGCGCATGATGGAACTCGTCGAGAAGGCGGACGGCGCGGGATTCGCCGCGAACGCGGCGAATGCGGAGCAGGTGCGGCTCGCGGCGGAAGACGCCTACAAGCGGCTGCTCGCGCCGAGTTGCGAGATTGACGTGACGGTCGAGAAGAAGATGGAAGCCGACCGTGCGGCGGTCGAGGTGTTTGCGGAGAACCTGCGCCACCTCTTGCTCGCGTCGCCGCTCGGCGAGAAGGCGGTGCTCGCCATCGACCCCGGCATACGGACGGGGTGCAAGGTCGCCATGCTCGACGCGACGGGCAAGTATCTCGGCAAGACGGTGATCTTCCCCATGCAGAAGCCGGAGGAAGCCGCCGCCGCAATCAAACTCATCGCGACGAAGTTCCATCCGCAGGCGATCGCCGTCGGCAACGGCACGGCGGGACGCGAAACCGAGGCGTTCGTCAGGAAGACGCTGAAGGACATCGGGCGGACGGACATCATCGTCGTCAGCGTGAGCGAGGCGGGGGCTTCGGTCTATTCGGCTTCGGAAATCGCCCGCAGGGAGTTTCCCGACCTCGACCTCACCGTGCGCGGCGCAATCTCAATCGGGCGGCGGCTTCAGGACCCGCTCGCCGAACTCGTGAAGGTCGATCCGAAGGCCATCGGCGTGGGGCAATACCAGCACGATGTGCATCAGCCGCTGCTCGGCGCGAAACTCGACGAGGTCGTCGTGAGCTGCGTGAACGGCGTGGGCGTGGAACTCAACACCGCGTCCGCACCGCTGCTGGAGCGCGTCTCCGGCGTGAGCGCGTCGCTCGCGAAGTCCATCGTCGAATGGCGCAACGAGAACGGCACGTTCAAGTCGCGGGAAGATTTGCACAAGGTGAAGGGGCTGGGCGCAAAGGCGTTCGAGCAGTGCGCGGGGTTCCTGCGGATTCGCGGGGCAGAGAATCCGCTCGACGCCTCCGCCGTGCATCCCGAACGCTATGCGCTCGTCGGGCGGATGGCGGCGGATGCGGGGCTGTCGGTTCGCGACCTCGTGGGCAACTCCCTCGCGGCGAAGAAGATTGACGTGCGCCGCTACATCACGGACGACGTGGGCGAGCCGACGCTGAAGGACATCATCGCCGAACTGATCCGCCCCGGCCGCGACCCGCGCGCCGTCTTCGAACCGCCGAAGTTCCGCGACGACGTGACGAAGATCGACGACGTGCGCGAGGGCATGAAGCTCGAGGGCGTGGTGACGAACGTGACGGCGTTCGGTGCGTTCGTCGATATCGGCGTCCACCAGGACGGGCTCGTGCACGTCTCGGAACTGAGCGACAGCTTCGTGACCGACCCGGCCTCGGTCGTCAAGGCGGGCGACCGCCTGACGGTGACGGTGATCGGCGTGGACAAGGCCCGCAACCGAATCTCGCTCTCGGCGAAGTCGAAGCCCGGCTTCGCTTCTGCGGGAGGCGGTCGTGCGTCGGGCGGCTCGCCTTCCCGTGCGCGGCGGTCGAGTTTCGCGCCCGCCGAGGGCAAGGGCTTCTCGTGCAATCCGTTCGCCAACCTGTAGGAGCCGACGGCGTATGACGGACTTTACCAAACTTCTGAATCCCGAGCAGTGCGCCGCCGCCACGGCGGGCGACGGCCCGCTTCTCGTCCTCGCGGCGGCGGGGACGGGGAAGACGCGGACGCTCGTGCACCGCGTCGCCTATCTCGTCGAACAGGGCGTCGATCCGGGGCGGATTCTCCTGCTCACCTTCACGAACCGCGCGGCGCGCGAGATGCTCGAGCGGGCGGAGAAGGTCGTCGGGCCCGCCGCGTCGTCCATCTGGAGCGGGACTTTCCACTCGATCTGCGCCCGCTTCCTGCGGCGGTACGGGTCGTTCCTCGGCTACAAGCCGGGCTTCCAGATTCTGGACGAGGACGACCAGAAGAGACTGATCGGCGACATCATCCGCACGAGCGTGAAAGACCCGAAGGACTTCCCGAAGAAGGAAATCGTGGCGAAGATGATCTCCGAGGCGGCGAACGAGCAGAAGCCCGTCGCCTTCATCGCGTCCCGCTGGCAGACGAAGGCGGCGGGGGTCGAGCCGGAGGCGATTGCGAAGATTGCCGAAACCTACGCCGCTCGGAAGATGGAGCTCGGCGCGATGGACTTCGACGACCTGATCGTGAACGGGCTTCGGCTTCTCAAGGAGAAGGCGAACATCCGCGAACTCCTGCAGGAGCATTTCCTCTACGTGCTCGTGGACGAGTATCAGGATACGAACGGCATTCAGGCTGAGTTCACCGACATTCTCGCGGCGAAGCACCGCAACATCATGGCCGTCGGCGACGACTTCCAGTGCATCTACACGTGGCGCGGGGCGCAGATCGAGAACATCATGGAGTTCCCGAACCGCTGGCCGGGATGCACGACCGTCAAGCTCGAACGCAACTACCGCTCCGTGCCGGGTGTGCTTGACGTCGCGAACGTCGTGATGAAGGACGCGGCGAACCAGTTCGGGAAGACCCTGCGTCCGACACGCGGCGCGGCGGACGAACTCCCGTGGCTCTACAGCGTCGCGGACGACCAGGCGCAGGCGAACGAGATCTACAAGATCGTCAGTCAGGCGCACGACCTCGGCTACCGCCATTCGGATGTCGCCGTGCTCTACCGCAGCCACTTCCAGTCCATCAAGATTCAGATGACGCTGGCACGGATGGGCGTGCCCTACCGGATCACGAGCGGCGTCGGCGTGTTTGAGCAGATTCACGTGAAGGACGTACTCGCCTACCTGCGGCTGTTGCTGAATCCGACGGACGAACTCTCCTTCCTGCGGCTCGTGATGCTGTTCCCCGGCGTGGGCGAGAAGAGTGCGAAGACCTACTGGGAGAAACTCGGGCGGCAGTTCGACGGCGGGCGCAGGGAGGATCGCGACGCACTGCACGGTCTCTTGCCGGCGAAGGCGAAGCCCGTCTGGCCGCCGCTCGCGAAGTGCTTCGAGTGCGCGGCCGATCACCTCGCGAACGAGGAGGTGGGGGAGGTCATCGGCGACTTCTGCGACCTCTTCTACGAAGACCACCTGCACCGCGAGTGGGAGGATAAGGACGCCGAAGACCGTCTTGACGACGTGAAGGAAGTCGCCGCGCAGATTGCGAGCGCGGAAGGCGGGCTTGAGGGCTTTCTCTCGGATGTCGCGCTGATGACGAACCTCGACGTGAGAAGGAACGATCCCTCGCTCGACCGCGTGACGCTCTCGACCATCCACCAGGCGAAGGGCATGGAATGGCCCGTCGTCATCGTGCCGTGGCTCTCGGAGGGACTGTTCCCGAGCGCGAAGGCGACGGACGAGGGGCGGCTTGACGAGGAGCGACGGCTCTTCTACGTTGTCGTCACGCGGGCGAAAGACCGGCTCTACCTCTTCTCGCCGCAGATGCGGCAGAATCCGGATGGCGGGTCGTATCCCGTCGCGCCTTCGATGTTCGTGAAGGAAATTCCGAAGAACCTCGTTCAGGTGAGGAACGTGCCGAGTTATCCCGCGGCCTATTCGGGCGGCTACGGCTACGGGCGCGGCGGTTCGGCCTACGGACGCGGCGGTTCATCTTACGGACGCGGCGGCGGGTCGGGCGGCAGAAAGCCGCCCCCCGTCTACAGGACGACTTGGAGGCATTGAGATGGCGGATTATTCGATTCGTTCGGCGACGTTGGCGGATGCGGAAAAGATTTTCGCGTTCATTCTTCACAACAGCGACCTGCTTGTGCCGCGTTCGCTGGGGAACGTAGTGGAGAACATCGACCGCTTCTTCGTGGCGGAGGTCGGGGATGCGCTCGTCGGGTGCGCGGCGTATCAGGTGCATCCCGAGATCGGCGACGTGCGGGCGGCGACGGTCGAGATTCAATCCGTCGCGGTCGAAGCGGCGCATCGGAAGCTCGGCATTGGCCGCGCATTGGTCGAGGCGGTGGTCGCCCGTGCAACGCGGTTCGGCCCGAAGGAGGTCCTGGTGCTCACGTTCGCGCCGGCGTTCTTCGTGAAGCTCGGCTTCCACGAGATTCCGAAGACGCGCGTGATGCACAAACTCTACACGGGGTGCATCAACTGCACGAAGCACACGGATCCGTTCACCTGTCCGGAAATCGCGATGAAGCGCGACCTGCCGAGAGATATGGTATAATAAGGTCATTTCCAAGGAGATTCGGTATGCAGATTACAAAGCGTGAGTTCCTGAAGAAACTCGGATTCGGTGCGGCAGGCCTGGCGACGGGCGCGGCGTTCGGCGACGAGTTCGTCCAGATGTCGGGGCGGTTGCCGCCGGGTTCGGTCGGCGATCCCGAGAACCTTTGGTTCGCCAAGCACATCTTTCCCCTCGACCACACGATGGCGGACGGGCCGAGCGCGTTCCTGAAGGACGGCAAGGTCTACCAGCCGGCGCGTGAGGTGCCGATTTTCCACGAGACGGATGTCGTCGTGGTCGGCGGCGGCCCCGCCGGTTTCGCGGCGGCGGTGGCGGCGGCGCGGACGGGTGCGAAGGTCGCGCTCGTCGAACGCTACGGTTCGCTGGGCGGCCTTTTCACGAACGGTATGGTTCTCATCATGCTCGCGACCTCCCGCCGCGAAACATTCGGCAACTGGACGCTTGTCACGCGGGGAATCTGCGAGGAGTTCATGCGCCGCGCCGAGGCGCTCGGCGCGGACGTCTGCACCGAGCGTCCGTCGAAGCGCCGCCACTGGCAGCCAACGGTCGATCCGGAGGGTGCGAAGTATCTGATGGATTCGATGATTGCCGAGGCCGGGGTCGAGATGTTCTTCCACTCGTGGGGCGTGGACGTGATCCAGGACGGCAAGAAGGTTCTCGGCGTCGTCTTCGAGTCCAAGCAGGGGCGGCAGGCGATTCTCGCCAAGCAGGTCGTGGATTGCACCGGCGACGGCGACATGTTCTTCGCGGCGGGCGCGGACTACCGGCAGATCACGCACTCCATCGGCTTTGTCACGCGCCTTGCCAACATGGATCGGATCGAGGCGAAGCAACCGCCGCAGGACGAGAAGGGAAACCGTCTGCCGGGCATGTGGCCGACGCGGGGGAACGAGGCGAATCGGTCAAGCGGCTGGTACAGCACGCTCGGACCGAAGGGGAACGGACTCGACGTGCGCGAACTCTCGAAGGCAGAAGTCCAGCACCGCAAGGAGTGGTGGGAACACGTGCGCACGATGCGCAAGACGCCCGGCTGGGAGCAGGTCTACATCGCGAACACCTGTTCGCAGATCGGTCCGCGGGCGACGCGGCTCCTGAAGAGCGGGTGCGTCGTCAACCGCGCCGCGCTGAAGGGGAACTGGAATCCGTCCGACGTCATCGGCTGGTTCGGCGCGGACGGGCCGCACAACGCCTTCCCCGTGCCGTATCGCTCGCTCGTGCCGGAAGGAGTGGAGAACCTCCTTGCGGCGGGGCGGTGCATCGGTGCGCCCGACACGTGCGATACGTTCCGGCTGATCTGCCCGTGCTTCATCACGGGTGAGGCGGCGGGCACCGCCGCCGCGCTCGCGGCGAAGGGCGGCGTTTCGCCGCGTGAACTGGACGTCGGCAAGTTGCGCTCGACGCTTGCCGCGCACGGCGCATACGTCTGAGATGGCGGGTCTGTTCGAGAGCGAGCCGCTTGCCGCGCGGATGCGTCCGCAGACGATTGACGAGGTCGTCGGGCAGGAGCACATTCTCGGCCCCGGTAAACTTCTGCGCCGCGTCATCGAGGCGGACAGGCTGACGAACGTCATCTTCTACGGGCCGCCCGGCTGCGGGAAGACGACGCTCGCCGAGGTCATCGCCCGAACGACGAAGCGGAACTTCGTCCGTGCGAGCGGCGTTGTCTCGAACGTCGCCGACATCCGCAAGATCTGCGACAGGGCGCGAAACGAACTCGGTGGGCAGGGAACGATTCTCTTCATCGACGAGATTCACCGCTTCAACAAGTCCCAGCAGGACGTTCTGCTGCCGTATGTCGAGGACGGAACCGTCATCCTCATCGGCGCGACGACGCACAATCCGAACTTCTTCATCAACACGCCGCTCACCTCCCGTTCGCTCGTCTTCGAGTTGCACGCGCTTTCCCCCGCCGACATTGCCCGGATTCTCGACCGCGCCCTGACGGATGAAAAGAGGGGATATGGCGGGATTCCCTCGCAATTCGACGGCGAGGCGAAGGACTTCCTCTCGACCGTCTGCAACGGCGATGCGCGGCACGCGCTGACGGCGCTCGAAATCGCCATGCGCTCGACTCCGGCGGACGAGAAGGGTGTCGTGCACCTGACGCTGGAGGTCATTCAGGAATGCGTCCAGCGGCGGCAGGTTCACTACGACAAGAAGGAAGACGGGCATTACGACACCATTTCGGCGTTCATCAAGTCCATACGCGGCAGCGACCCCGACGCGGCGGTCTACTGGCTCGGGAAGATGCTTGTCGCCGGCGAAGACCCGCGCTTCATTGCGCGGCGGCTCGTAATCAGTGCGTCGGAGGATATCGGGAACGCCGACCCACGCGGAATTTCCGTCGCCGTGGCGGCGATGCAGGCCTGCGAGTTCGTCGGGATGCCCGAATGCGCGATCAACCTCGCGCAGGCGACGACCTATCTCGCGACCGCCCCAAAGTCGAACGCGAGTTGCATGGCGATTTCGGAGGCGATGGCCGACGTCGAGGCCGGGCGCGTCCAGCCCGTGCCGGAACACCTCAAGAACAAGCACGTCCGTGCAATCGGGTCGAACGACGTGACGGAATACAAGTATCCGCACGAGTTCGCCAACCATTACGTCAAGCAGGAGTATCTGGGCGTGCCCAAGCGGTATTACCGTGAGACGAACCAGGGCTACGAACTGACGATCAAGCGGCGGATGGATGCGCTTTTAGGCTAAAACCGGCGCTTGAACCAGAAGCCGACGGGGAAATCAAGCCCCTCCCCGCGCATATAGTTGTAGGCGGCGAGGTGGAGCCCCTTCCCGATTGTCTCCCAGTCGGGGGCGTTCGGTTCGTCGAAGAAGATTTCGTTGTGTGCGAAAATGCCGCACTTCCCGCCGCCATTCGACGGACGGATCGTGATGCCGAAATTCTCCGGCGGCGAGGGCGGGTGTCGCCCGATCCGTCGCTGTGCGGCATTTTCAGACAGTTAACAGGATTGGCAGGATTTTTGGGGTCGGCTGTTTTTGACGCAAAGTCTTTGCGTTCCCTTTGCGTCGAGACTCTTCGCGCGCTTTGCGTTGAAAACCAGGCACGCTCCTCTCGTGCAACCCCCGACCTCACCGCCTACGCTTCAAAAAAGCAGACCAAAACACAAGCAATGCCAACGGCAGAGAATACAAGAATAGTCTATCTACAATTCTATCGGATGCGAACAGTGAAGCCGACCCCGCCCAGCCGGACGGCGACTTCCGCTTCCGACGGCGGAAGTCCGCAGCTCGTCACATTCAGTAAGTTCCACTCGCGGCAAAAGAGTCCCCGAGACAGACTACCGCTCCAAAGGGCAAGAGGATGCCCCGAACCGCCCCGCAACGCAAGCGAGCGCGGCATTTCGTCTGAACCGAGGCGTAAGCGGAATACAATTGTCTGGCGGCCTGCCGCACCCGGAAGAGTCTGCCGCCAGCCCGTCGATTCTTCGCGGACGAACCACTCGCCGCACTCC
>CAVDWI010000046.1:0-12920 GCA_963612485.1 Barnesiella intestinihominis | reverse complement strand
CCGACCGCGCGCTCGTGTTCCGCGACCTCTACAGGTCGCAGAACGAGGTCGCGCAGAAGCTCCTGCCGAGGATTGCCGCTGCGCGGGTCGTGGCGGAGCCGACTGCGCAGTCTTTCCTGTCCGTCTGCGGTCTCAGCGCCTCGTCCGTGCGCTCGGCGCTGTCCGACCTCTGTGCGCGCGAACTCGTCTACAAGTCCGAGACCGGTTATCTCGTCTATGAGCGCCTCTTTGGAGAATGGCTGCGCTCGTTGCCGTGTGCGCGGTAGGTGGACTTCTCGTCAAGGATTACGACATCGGGGACGAGGACGTCTCCAAGGTTCAGGAAGACCTGCTGTCGGCACTAAAGAGGCTGGCTTCGGATTGGGACACGATACGGCGTGGATTGGCGGTCAAATCGTTTCTGAAGTCCCTGCTGCTGCCATTCGTTTGCCTCATCCCCGTGCGTCGCGCGAGAAGGCGGCGGCGGGCGGCGGCGTGGTATTCCTCGTGGCTTCATTAGTGACACGGCTGTCAGTAAAATCCTCGCTGTTGACAAAAATGCATTTTCCTGTCAGCAACATTCTGTCAAATATGGTGTTACTGCGCGGCGAAGGGCGCACGTGGCGAGAATCTTCGGCGCGTCGTTCGGACTCTGTATTCACATCCTCGCGTGACAATCACGGAACTGGCGAAGGAGACGGGGCTTGACTACCGCACGGCAAGTCGTTGCGTGAATGACATGGTCACGGACGGCATTCTTGTTTGTGACACCTCGACGACGCGAAACCGCATCTATATCCTGAAGCGGTATCTCGACCTGTTCATGTCCGTGTAAGAGGATGAGACTGTCGGCATTGGTTCGGCGCGGCGGGCGATTGCGTATAATATTCGGCGAAAGGTCGATTGAGAAGTTTCGACATGGGTATGCTGGACACGATAAGGGCGAGGTGAGACGAGGTTTACGCCATCGCGAAGAGGCACAAGGCCGAGAAGCTTCATCGGCATGCGCAACAATCTTATTCATGTTGCGGGTTGCCATCACGGTCAGGACGGTGGGCGACTGGCGCGATTCGGCTAAATTTGGTATACTTTGTGGTGTTGATGAAAAGAATCTTACCTGTCGTCAGTCAGCCATCGGACGAATCCGTTCGGATTGCCCTTCAGATCGAGAAGAACCGCGCCCACGGGCGAGCTCTTCTCGAGGGCATTTCGGAATATGCCGTCGATTGTCTGAACTGGCGGCTCGGACTGGTTGACGCGGCGGATCTCGTCCGCCGGAAAGAACTCGCCAAGTTCGACGCATTCATCGTGCGCGTGATGGATCGTGCAACGGCGCGGGCGCTGGCGAAGACCGGCAAACCGGTCGTGGACGTCTACGGGCGGGTGGAGAGAAATCCCCTCACGACGGTTCGTCTCGATGACGAGGCAATCGGCCAGATGGCGGCTGAGTATTTCGCGGGTCGCCACTTCACGCAATGCGCCTATTGCGGCTTTCCCGGCGTCCGTTTCTCGGATGCTCGCGGCGCGGCGTTTGCACGGGCGTGTGCGGAACGGGGCGCAGCGTGCCACGTGTATGCGAACAGTTCGCACGGCGAGAGAATCGACGATACGTTCTTCCGAGATGAGCGCGTGGACGGAATGCCGGACGCGGCGGCCCTCCGCGCGTGGGCCGAGGGTCTGCCCAAGCCCGTGGGCGTGTTCTGCTGCAACGACATCCGTGCCGCGCATCTGCTCGCGGCACTTGAAAAGAGCGAAACCGTCGTCGGACGCGACCTCGCCGTGCTGGGCACGGACAACGACGCAATCCTCTGCATGACCGCCAATCCCACGCTTTCAAGCATCGATACTGACGCACAATCGCTCGGACGGAAAGCCGCGCGCCTTCTGCACGAGGCCATGAAGGGAAAACCGCCGGGCGTTCGGCTTTTGCACCGTCCGGTCAGGATTGTCGAGCGGCAGTCCACGAACGTCTGGCCGTTCAGGCGTCCGTGGCTCGGCGCGGCGCTTTCCTTCATTCAGCTGCATCTCACGGACGGTGTGTCGGCGAATGACGTCGTTCGGCACGTCGGCTACTCGCACCCGTTTGTGAACAATGCGTTTGTTGAAGAGACGGGACATACCGTCAAGCAGGAGATCACCCGTCAGCGTATGGAGCGGGCCGTGCGGTTGCTCGCAGGGACGGATAAGACGACATCCGAGATTGCCTCGCTCTGCGGCTACACGACCGTGCAGTATTTCACGAGTTCCTTCACGAAGAAGTTCGGGCAGCCGCCCGACGCCTGGCGACACTGTTACGCGGCGAACGCCGGGGGCGGAACTGCCCGTTAGGCGAAATGTGTTTTTACAAGAAAGGAGTAACGTATGAATTGGATGAAGAGATTCGGTTGGGCAATTGTCGCGACGACGCTGCCAGTGGGTGCGGGGGCCGAGACTTCCGCAAGCATTAGCGTGGATCACCGGGGGTTGCTGAACGTCAGCGGCGTCTGCCGCATGGACTCGAAGGCAAACTGGGGTTTCGTCAACTTCGTTGCGTTCGGCCCGTCGTGGCAGTTCACGGCGCAGGACTACGCGGCGAAGGACCACAACAAGGAGAAGGTCGAAGACCCGAAACTCGGCGCGGGGCTTCTCTACACGGGGAAAATCTGGGCGGGACAGAGCGGTCTCAACATTCGCGAGGAGTTCTACGACGTCAGTGAGGGTAGTGCCGCGAAAGTCCACGTCCGCTGGACGATTTCGTCCGTCAAGGACAAGCCGATGGGGCTTCAGCGCGCGTACGCGATGTTCCCGCTCGCCGTGAACGACTTCGCCGGCGGCAAGGCCGGGGCGGCGACCCTGCCGGAAATTTATGACGAGAAGCCGATCGAACTCGGCGGCGACGGAAGCGCGATTGAGGCCGCCTCAAGGGACGGGACCAAGAAGTTGAAACTCGACGTGCTGAAAGGGAATGTGGCTCTTGTGGATGCCCGCAAGGACAAGAACCAGCGCTTCGAACTGCGCCTCGAGTTCCCCGACTGCAAGGCGGCGAAGTCTTCGACAATCGAGTTCGTCGCCTCAGGTTCGTTCGCCGACTCGCTCAAGCGCAAGAACGGAAAGGTGAATCTCGCGATTCCGCCGCCGCCGTTCAGGCTGACGGCAGGCGAGGAGTGGGTCCCCTTCCCCTACACGAACGAGATTAAGCCGGGGACGATCCTCGACTTCACGGACGTCATTCCGGTGGACGCCCCGGCCGGGAAGGACGGGTTCGTGCGCGTTTCGCCCAAGGGGCATTTCACGTTTGAGAATGCGCCGGATCGCCGCGTTCGTTTCGTGGGCGGCAACCTCTGCTTTGACGCGAACTTCCTTGCGAAGGAAGAGGTTGCGAAGGCGATTCGGGACTTCCGGATGCGCGGCTGGAACACGATGCGCCTTCACCACATTGACGTGACGATCACGAAGGACGAGTGGAACAACCTGTGGGGACGCAAGACCTGCCCTGAAATCTCCCCCGCGAAACTGGATCGCCTCGACTACCTGATGGCGGAGTGCAAGAAGGCGGGAATCTATCTGACCCTCGACTTGTATGCGATGGGATGCCTCGGCAGTTGCGAAGGCTTCGACAAGCCGCTCAATTCAAATACGATCAAGGCGGTCGTGCCGATTCACCGTCCGGCCGAAGATGCCTGGTTCAAGCGGGCGATGGAACTCTTCGACCACGTGAACCCCTACACGGGCGTCGCATGGAAGGATGAGCCGCAGATCGTCTTCGCGACGCTGCTGAACGAGGACTCAATCGCGTCCGTCTGGTGGGGCGCGGTGGAACTGTATGTTGCGAAATACAACGAATGGGCCGCGAAGAACGGCTGTCCGGCCTATCCCCGAAAGGACATCGGCACGAAGCCGGAATTCGCCCGCTTCCTTCACGAGGTGAAGGCCGAGGCCAATCTGCGGATGGGCAGGCGACTTCGCGAGGCCGGGGTGAAGACGCTGATCTCGGGGGGCAACTGGTGGGATACGATGGCGCAGACGTTCGAGCGCGAAGCACTTGACGTCGTGGACAATCACCAGTACGGCGACCATCCCCAGCCCAGCTACCAGAAGTTGCCCTTCCACGTCAACCAGAAGACCAATCTCAAGTGCGGCAACCCGACCTACGCGACGCCCATCATGAAGGCCCCGACGCGAATCTTCGGCAAGCCCTTCGTGATGACGGAATACAACTACTGCCCGCCGAACCGCTTCCGCGCCGAGGGCGGGCTGATGACGGGGGCTTACGCGGCGCTTCAGGACTGGGACGGCCTCTATCGCTTCGCCTGGAGCCATTCGCGGGGGAATATGTTCGTCCAGAAGCCCATTTCGGGCTTCGACATCGCCACCGACCCGATCGGACAGATGACGGAGCGTCAGGTCGTCCTGCTCTTCGGACGCGGCGACGTGAAGCCCGCCGAGAAGGCGTATGCCTACGGCGTGACGATGGACGAGGCGACGGAGCGCGGCCTCGGCGACATGTGGGCGAAGGGGCTCTTCCCCCATCCGTTCACGCACCTCGCGTATACGTCGCGGATCGGTTCGTTCGTCGCGGACGAGGGGCGGTCGTGTGCCCTTTCCTGCGAAAAGATCTTCAATCGCGCAACCAGAAAGGAAATCCCCACCCTTTCAGGCAAGACCGTCTCGGATACGGGCGAGATTTCGATCGACACCCGCGCTGGACGCCTGAGCGTTGTAACGCCGCGCACGGCGGCGGTCTGCGCGGTCGACAAAAGCAACCTTTCGGCGGGTCCGCTGAGCGTTTCGGACGTGACGACATTCTGTTCGGTCTCGGCCTCGGCGATGGACGGGCTGACGCTCGACCAGTCGAAGCGCATCCTTCTCCTGCACCTGACGGACGTGCAGAATTCAGGGGCGGAATTCAAGGACAAGAAGATGTGCGACTTGAAGAAATGGGGCAAACTCCCATATCTCGCCCATACGGGGTCTGCGAAGGTTTCGCTTCGCAACGCGAATCGCGACTTGGAGATCTGGGCGCTCGCGTCGGATGGTTCGCGCCTCCGCAAGATTCCCGCCGACTATCGGGACGGCGTCTACGTTTTCACGGTGGCAGTTGCCGCCGGTGAGGGCGAGCAGCAGCCCACGATGATGTATGAAATCGCCCGCTGAGCGCCCGACAATGCCGTCCGCCGCAGATATGGTATAATAACCGCCACCTATGAGCCAGTTCAAGTTGACAGATCCGTTCGGTTCGGCACCGTCGAAGGCGCCGTTTACGCAGAGTGTTTCCACGGGAACGCCCTGGCACAACCTGCCGATTACCCGCAATTACACGCTCGGGCAGCTTCTCGACCAGACGATTGCCCGGTGCGGCGAGAACGACGCCGTCGTCTATGCCGACCGCGACTACCGCCTGACGTGGTATGAGTTCGGTGAGGAGGTTGACTACGTGGCGAAGGGTCTGATGGCTCTTGGCGTGAAGCGCGGCGAGAAGGTCGCCCTCTGGGCGACGAACGTGCCGCACTGGGTCGTCCTGATGTTCGCGACCGCCAAGATCGGCGCGATTCTCCTGCCGCTCAACATCAACTACAAGCGGCAGGAAATCGACTTCGCCCTGAAGCAGTCCGAAACGGAGAACCTGTTCGTCATCAACGGCTACCGCGACTGCGACTACATTCAAGTGCTGAACGAACTGATCCCCGAGATGAAGTCGTGCGCGCGCGGCGAACTGAAGTCCGAACGCTATCCCCACCTGAAGCGCATCTTCTTCCTCGGCGGCGTGAAGTATCGCGGCATGTATTCGCTCAATGAGCTGAAGTCCCTCGCCTGCGAAGTCCCGCACGAGGAATACCTGAAGCGGCAGTCCGAGTGCGACGTGCACGATGTCGTGAACATGCAGTATACGTCCGGCACGACGGGCTTCCCGAAGGGCGTTCAGCTGACGCACTGGAACATCGCCAACGACGGCTTCTGGATTGGGGCGTGCCAGAACCTTTCCGCGCGCGACCGCGTCTGCATTCCCGTGCCGCTCTTCCACTGCTTCGGGTGCGTGCTCGGTGTGATGAGTTGCGTGAACCACGGTGCGACGATGGTCTTCCTCGAGAAGTTCGACCCCGTGCAGGTGATGACCTCGATCGAGCGCGAGAAGTGCACGGCGACCTACGGCGTACCGACGATGTATATCGCGATGCTCGACCATCCGCTCTTCGACCGCTTCAACCTGAGTACGCTCCGTACGGGCATCATGTCCGGCAGTGCCTGTCCCGTGCACCGCA
Organism: Barnesiella intestinihominis; assembly: GCA_963612485.1. Classification (GTDB taxonomy): domain Bacteria; phylum Verrucomicrobiota; class Kiritimatiellia; order RFP12; family UBA1067; genus UBA1067. The sequence continues at coordinate 6,702 of CAVDWI010000046.1, read as the reverse complement.
TGCAGCAGGCGCAGACGAAGATGTTCATGCGCGAGATCACGAACCCGTACGGTCTTACCGAATCGGGTCCCGTGATGACGATGACGCGCTATTTCGAGCCGTCGATCGAGCGCAAGTGCAAGACGATTGGTCAGGCTCTTCCGGGCGTGGAAGTCGCGATCATCGACCCCGAGACGGGCGACCTCGCGCCCATCGGGCAGGATGGTGAGATTTGCTGCCGTGGCTTCAACACGATGAAGGGCTACTACAACATGCCCGAGCAGACGGCGAAGTGCATTGACGCGAACGGCTGGCTGCATTCGGGCGACATCGGGCGCATGGATGAGGACGGCTACTACTACATCACGGGGCGGCTGAAGGATCTCATCATCCGCGGCGGCGAGAACATCTCCCCGAAGGAGGTCGAGGACTTCCTCGGCACGATGCCGGGCGTACGCGACGTGGCGGTCGTCGGCTGCCCGTCGAAGAAGTACGGTGAACAGCCCGCCGCGTTCATCATCCAGTCGGAAGGGGCTGACCTGCTCGAAACGGACGTCGCGGCATTCTGCAAGGACCGCATCTCGTGGTTCAAGATCCCGAAATACGTCCACTTCCTGGACGAGTTTCCGATGACGGCTTCGCAGAAGATTCAGAAGTACAAGTTGCGTGAACTCGCCCACCAACTCTGGCCCGATGCCTGATGATGGAGCGCGTCCACATCTGGCTCGACCCCGACGACCCATCGCCGCGCAAGCTGATGGGTTATTTCGCCGAGGTCTTTGTCGCGCTGGATGCTGCGCCTCGTCCGCTTCACGTGGAGATAGTGGTCGCCAACGAGGCGGGGGCAGAAGTCGTGATTGACTTCGAGAAGGGGGATCCTGTTTTCAGAATCGAGGGACGAAACGCCGCGCACGCGAACTTCCGTCACCGCTGGATAGCCGAGCATCCCGTGCCGCTTCGCCTTTCGCGACGCGGCAAGACGCACCTCGCCTTCATCCCGACGACCGGCAACCGCGTGAAAGTCCGCCGCTCCGGTCGTTGGTGACGCGGCGGTGCGCGGGCTTATTCCGAGGCCTTCTTGTAGCGGATGACGCGCTTGCCCGCCGTCCCGTTCGGCGGCGGGTTGGCGGATGTTCCATTCGCATTCTCCTCGATATCGGAAAAGGAGTGTCGCTTCGTGACGAGCATCGGTCGCGTGTAGCCCGCCCGTGCGAGAAGCCACATCATCGCTCGTGCACCCGAAAGGTCTTTCGCCACGTCCATGTCAATCAGGATGTGAATCGTCCGGTCGTGGGGAACGCCGTGCGCCTCGAGAATTTCCGCGACCTGCATTGGCTCGACGCGCTTTCCGCCGAAGTAGACGCCCGTCGTGGAGAGGCGCACCGACGGGTTCTGTGCATCGAATACAATCCTGTCCGCCGTCATGCAACCGCAGGAAAGAAGGCACATGTAGACGACCGTACCCGCGAGAATGCTGACGAGTGCGTTGCTCTTCCAGAGTTGCAGAACGACCGTCAGGAATCCCGCGAGATAGGGCCACGGCGTCTTCCATTCGAGACCCGAATAGGAATAGGCAATCAGCCCCGCGATGATGACGGGGGAAATGATGTTCCCCAGTTTCTCGACCCACGGCGGTAGCGCACGGTTGCGCCCCGCGAACAGGAGAAACGGAAGGAAGCGGAGGGCGAAAGTCACCGCGCCCGCCACGGCGATGACCGCCGCAAGATAGAGACAGCGTTCAAGCATGTTTCTTCACGAGTCCTTTCATCTGGTCGGTGAGAATGGCGAGCAAAAGCGCGACCATCGCGAACTCGATCCCCCGCGAGGGAATCGGGAGTGCGCTTCCCGCCACCGCACCCGCCGTCGTGCCGACAACCCAATAGCCCGCGTTGAGGAGGTGATTCCAAAGACTGTAATATCGGCTTTTGAGGGGGTTCGCAATCTTGCAGGCGACGTCGAGCGCGTAAATCTCGTCCGACAGCGTGTGGACGAGCAGCCACTTCTGGAAGAACGGCACGCCCTGCCAGCGTTTCAGGAGCGAAAAGCCGTAGAAGGCGTAGCGGAAGTTGATGCCGAGCGTCAGCAGGGCGACCTGAACGAGCGAGACCGAATTCGCCATTGCGGGAACGACGGCGAAACTCATCGTCCCCGAAATGCAAGCCGCGCCGCACAGCCCAGACCAGAACGGAGCGAAGGGTGTATCGCCCTTGACCGCCATCAACACGCCCGCCGCGAATCCCATCGTGACATAGCCCATCAGCACGGGCAGTGAGTCGATCAGGGCGCGGCGGAAGATGGCGCGGCGCTCACGACGCGCGATTTGCGAGTATTCGTGCCACACGTTCGGCATCCTCCGGCGTATCCACGCCAACTCCCTCGTCCTCGGTCTTCACGACGGCGATCCTCGCCCCCATCCACAGGGCGCGGAGCTGTTCGAGTTTCTCGGTCTTTTCAAGCACACACGGCGGCTCCGCAATGTATTTGCGGAGGAATTCGCCGCGATAGGCGTAGATGCCGAGATGGCGCACGAAGAGTCCGCCCGAAAGGTCTGGCTCGTGGTCGCGGTCGCACGGAATCGGCGCACGCGAAAAGTAAAGTGCGCCGCCGTCCCTGTCGAGGACGACCTTCACCACCGTCTTCGCCGCGAAGTCCGCCGCCGAACGGATCGGCGTGACGGCGGTCGCCATCGACCATTTCGCGTCCGTCTTCAGCTTGAGCGCGAGTTCGTCGATGAGATTCGGGTCGATGAGCGGCTCGTCGCCCTGGATGTTCACGAGAATGTCGTCGTCGGCGAAGTCGCCCGCCGCGCAGGCGATGCGATCCGTGCCGCTCGGCAGGTCGGACGGCGTCATCACGGCGCGTCCGCCATACGCCTCGACGGCCTTGACGATGCGCTCGTCGTCCGTCGCCACAAGCACTTCGTCCAGTGTCTTCGCCTTCTTGACGGCCTCCACGACCCACGCGACGAGCGGCTTGCCCGCCAGCATCGCGAGGGGCTTGCCGGGGAATCGGCTTGAGCCGAACCTACTGGGGATTATCCCATACGTCTTCATTTTCGATTAACTCCACTTTGTTGAAAAACATCTTTCGGATGATCGGCAGGCGGCGTTCCTGCCGTTCGAGCGACCACAGCAGGAACTTCCACTTGCGGTCGAACTCGTAGCGGGCGGGCAACTTCGGCTGAAACGACTCGAACTCGTCGCGCATCACGCTCAACTGCCAGGCGAGCGCATGGGTGCGGAACTCGAATCCCCCCATGAAGCGTTCGGCGACCTCCGCCATCGTCACCTGATGCCGCTTCTGGTAGATCTTGAGGGTGTGCGCGTAGTTGGTGAGGTAGAAACTCGCCAGCTTGCGCAGGTTCTCGTCTGTAAAGTCGAGACAGGGCCAGCCGAAACTGCCGCGAATCGAGCAGGTCGCCACGCTTTTCGGCACGACCCGCTGGCGCAGGATGTCGTATTCGAACTCGTAGATTTCCTTCCCCACGCCGTAGAGTGGCGAGTCGGTCGCGGGGTCGAACTTCTTCATCGCCATGTTCTGCGCCGCCGCGTCGCCCATCAGCGTTGCAAGCGCAAGAACGACCTCCTTCTCCTCGACGGACGAATCGTCCACGCTCCTGAAGTAGTTTTCCGGAATCGCCTCCATCGGTTCGCCTTCACACCGGGCGCGGATGTAGAAATCGACGGGACGCTGCCCCACGTGGGAGCGGCGGCGGAGCAGTCGGTAGTAGGCGCTCAGTCGGATGCCGAGCGACCGCAACGCCCCGATTCGCGCCAGCATGTAGCTCCCGTAGCCTTTCCCCGCGTGGGAAAGTCGTTTCTCGACGAGACTCACCTCAAGCGGACGGCGGTTCGTCTTGTAGACGACTTCGCGCGTCCGCCCCTGACCAATCGGCGTTCCCTCCTCTTCGCGCAGTTCGTAGACGTTCGCGTATTCGACGATTTCGTCCTTCGACATCAGTCCGCGCAGGTTCGAGAGCAGGACTTCGCTTCGTTCGTCCGCGCCCGGATGCAGAATCGGGCGGCCATCCACATAGGTCGCGCCCGGCAGGGCCGTGCGGCGGTCGTCGAACGCGAGAGTCGCCGCCTCGCCCGCCACCGAGTAGATTTCGCCCGTCACGCACATGTAGATTGTCTCAATGAAGACGGAACTCGTTTCGTCCGCCAGTTCGGGACGCGACAGTTGCGACTCGTAGAGCGCGGCGATTTCGTTCGCCTTCTGGATGATGCCGAGCTGACCGATGCGGCCGAGGGCGACGGACTCCATCAGCCGTTCCATTTCGGGGATGATTCGCTCGAGCGCAGTTCCGCGCCGCAGTCCGAAGAGTTCAATCTCGTGGTGTCCGCGATATTTCGGCAGGCGCGTGAAGGACGTGCGGTTGCCCTCGTAGACGGTGACGAGTTCCTTCAGCCCGCGCACGAACTCCTCCGGCTCAGTCTCCGCCAGGGCGACGAAACGTCGGAATTCGGGGAAAGAGAGGAAATGGACGCCGCGTGTCGAATGGTAGTAGGTGAGCCGCGAGGAAATGCGCTTCTTCGAGGCCGCGAGCGCAACCTTCATCTCGTTTTCCGTCCACGCGAGCGGCTTTACGCGCCATTCCTGTCCGCACCGCCGGTAGTGTTCGAGCGTCAACACGTTGCGGTCGCCCATAACGACGTCGTTCATCGCGAGGCCGACCGTGCCGAGAAGCCAGTCGTCAATCGCATAGAGAACCTTTGACGGCACGTCCCGCTGGGAAGTCTCAAGCGTGCCGTTCACAATGTTCGCGCAGAGAATGCGCGTCATCAGCACTTCGCCGCGCCGGACGGACGGCAAGTGCGAAAGCCCCCAGAACCGTCCGTCCAAGAGCGGAAACGCCGCGACAGAGTGGTTGCCCGTTGTCATCGTCATCACGCGCCCGTGCGCCCGACGGCACAGGTCGCCCTTCGCGACAATCAGGACGCTCGGATGCTCGGAGAGGCGAGACGAGATACCGTCCTCGAAGACGAAGGTATCCGACCCGACATCCCATGCGTGGAAGGTGCGTTCGCGCCCCATCGAGACAGTCCGCACGAGACCGGGCCGCCGCACCCCGGTTTTCTTGATTCTTCCCACGAACTGGCGGATGGCGTTCATTTATTTTCCGTGATGGCAATCGCACTCGTCGTGATGGCAATCGCACCCCTCGTGGTCGTGGTGGCAATGCCCGTCGTGTTCGTGGGCGTGGCTTTCCTTCGCAATCAGGTCTTCGGCGAGCGCACCGACGGCGTCCAGCCCCGCCTCGTCCGCCGCCGCGAGCAGATTCTCAAGGGCGGGCAACACGAACTTGCCGAACTGGGTTTGCCCGACGGACGCGAGTCGCCCGTATGCCCCGAGGCACTGCACGAGTCGCTGGACGGCGGCAAACGGCAGAATCTTCTCGATTTCGGGTCGTCCGCACCGCTTGGCGTAGAGTTTCGCGAGGGCGCGGCGTTCGCCCTCCGTCAGTTTTGCCGCGTAGGGGTCGTAGAGAAGTGAGGCGAGGTCATACGCCGCCGGCCCGCGCCTCATTCCCTGAAAGTCAATGAACGAGAATGCGCCGTTCTTCCACAGCACATTTGAGGACTGGAAGTCGCGGTGGACGAGTGCGGACGGTTCGCGGTCGAGGAGCGCGGCGACGTTCTCAAGTTCCTGCTCGACATCCTTCGGCAGTGCCATCAGGTAGCGCGAACCGAGGCAATGCTCCGCGAAGAGGTCGCGCTCCCACTTCCAAAGCGCCGCGTCGAAGGACGGCTCAAGATCGAGTTCCGTCGGGTCGAGCGCATTGAACGCGGCGAGCCCTTCCACGACCTTCACGTAGTCCTCAAGGGACATCTTGCGCTCGCTCCCCGCCCACGCGAAGACAGTCGTCTTGATGTCGGGGCGGTCGGCAATGACCGCCGGCACGGGCATTCCCCGCGCCTTCAGCCACTTCGCGTGACCCGCGTATTTCGCATTCTCCCCGCGCTTCGCATCGTCGTAGATGACGGCGAGATTTCCGTCCGTACGGAAGAAGCAGCGGTCGCTCCCCCGCGCACCGATGAACTCAACCTCCTTCGCGCCGATTGCCTTCAGCTGCGGCAAGTCCGCAAAGGCGTTGTCCGTTCCGTCGCGGTTCAGGTCAAGATAGCTCGCGATCGTTCCCGCGTCCGTCCAGAGCAGGGACTCGGGCGCGACGCCCCTCATGAACTTGCCGTCCATCATCGCCCGCTCGTAGGCCTGCACGATGGACGAGAATCCCGTCGGCTCGACGTATTTCAGGATGTCGGGTGTCAGGAGCGCGACACCGCAGTAGGTGTAAGTTCCGGGGAATCCCGCATCGGGGCTTTTCCAGCAGGTGACGTAGCCGTTCGGGTCGGCTTCGATTGTGCGCGGTCCCGTCTGCGCCATCAGGCATGTGCCGATTGTTTCAACCGACCCTTTCAAATCCGCCGCGCTGAAGCCATTGAATCCCTCAACCACAATGTCGCCGTTGACGAGGTAGAACGGCTCGTCGCCAATCCAGTCCCGAAGCGGATTGAGAACGCCGCCCGTGCCGAGAATCTCCGGCTCATACGACGTTTGCAGGGTCAGCCCCTCATCCTTGCCGCGCTCCGCCGCCCACGACTCGACCTGCTCGTGGAGATAGTGGCAGTTGACGACGATGTCGTCCACGCCCCATTCGCGGAGCATTTCGACGATTCGGTCGAGCATCGGCACACCCCAGATCGGCAGGAGCGGCTTCGG
>CAVDWI010000045.1:0-12920 GCA_963612485.1 Barnesiella intestinihominis | reverse complement strand
TGCCCGTCGAGTTCCAGTAGCCGCCATCATACATCGCCTGGCACTTCACCGTCTCGAAGCAGATGTCGGCCATTTCCTTCGTCACGTCGACGATGGTCGTATCCACGCCCGTCGGAGCCATGCGCTTCTTAATGTCGTTGATGTCCTTTTCATCGGGCTGGCCGACGTTCGCGCTGAACGCCTTCACCTTCACGCCCGCATCCAGAAGGACGCAGCAGATTGTCTTCGAATCGAGGCCTCCGCTCACGCAGACGCCGACGGTTTTGCCCTTGAGTTCTTCGAGTTTCATGACTATCTCCTTGAATTCAGGCGCATATTATACCACATCTGCGCACTTTTCGGGAACGACATTGTCCTGGTGTGCACACAAACAGCCCGCACCCCGTTTCGTGGTTTGCGGCGAAATGGCATAATTCCCGCATGCAAGGCTTTCGGGAACGCCCAGGCGACCTCGCTCGACGACTACGCCGTCGGCGTCCTCCGCGACCTCAAGGCCTTCGCCGACGCCATCCTCGCAATCTAAAGGGCGAAGTCGTGTTGGATCAGGCGTTCAATTATGTCGATGCCGTCGTGAATTCGGATGTGTCGCGAGTGGACGGCGTGTCTGCCGCAGCAAAGAAAGGAGAATCCGCTACCAAAGAAGCTGCAATCGCTGTTTGTAAACAGCTCGCGCAACTGACCCCCTACGGTCAAATGTAGGCGGCCATATCCGCCGGGGGCGGGGCTTCAAAGGAGATGCGCTCGTTCTTCACGGGATGCCAGAGAGCGAGTTTCCACGCATGCAGCATCTGCCGCGCCGGGACGGGGTTCAGCCGCTTGTCGAGCGCACTCTTCCCGTAGATTGAATCGCCGATGACGGGACAGCCGAGCGAGGACATGTGGACGCGGATCTGGTGCGTCCGCCCCGTCTCGATGCGGCATTCGACAAGGGAAATCGGTCCGATTGTGCGCACGAGGCGGTAGTTCGTGACGGCACGCTTGCCGCCCTTCTCCACAATCGCCATGCGCTTTCGGTCGACGGGATGGCGGCCGATGAGGTTCTCAATCCGTCCGGCGGCGAGACGCGGCGTTCCGTGGCAGAGGGCGAGATAGGTCTTCTCCACCGTCTTGTGCGAGGCGAAGGCGACGGCGAGGGCATCCATCGCCGGTTGCGTCTTCGCGACAACCATCAGCCCTGACGTATCCTGGTCAAGACGATGCACGATGCCGGGCCGCGCAATGCCGCCGATGCCCGACAGGTTCGGACAGTGATGGAGGAGTGCATTGACGAGGGTCCCCGTGAAGTGTCCCGGCGCCGGATGAACGACCATCCCCGGAGCCTTGTCAATGACAATGATGTCGTCGTCCTCGTAGACGACCGCGAGCGGAATATCCTCCGCAAGGGGAATGGGGGGGACGGGCGGCGGAATCTCGACCTTGATGTCGTCCGTCTCCGCCACCTTCGCGCCCGCCTTCGTCACAACCTCGCCGTTGACCGTCACGTGCCCGGTCTTGATGAGGCCCTCGATGCGCGAGCGCGAGAACTCGAAGTAGCGGTCGAGAAGGAGTTTATCGAGCCGCACGGCGTTTGGCGCTTTCCAACGTGTTCCAGAGGAGCATGGTGATTGTCATGGGACCGACGCCGCCGGGGACGGGCGTGATCGCCCCCGCCACCTTCGCGCAGCTCTCGAAGTCCGCGTCGCCCACGAGGCGGAAGCCCTTCGGGCGCGTCGCATCGGGAATGCGATTCACGCCGACGTCGATGACGACCGCGCCCGACTTGAGCATCTCGCCCGTCAGCACGTTCGGTCGCCCCGCCGCGACGACGACGACATCCGCCTCGCGCGTGAACTTCGAGACGTCGGGCGTGCCCGTGTGGCAGAGCGTCACGGTCGCATTCGTCTGCTTGCGCGAGAGAAGCGCCGCAACCGGCTTGCCCACGATGTTGCTGCGCCCGATGACCACCGCGTGCTTGCCGCGCAAGTCCATCCCGGCGAACTCAATCAGCTTGATGATGCCGTGCGGTGTGCAGGGAAGAAAACAGTCTTCACCAATCATCATGCGCCCCACGTTGACGGGCGTGAAGCCGTCCACGTCCTTCTCGGGGGCAATCGCGTCGATTACCGCCTTCTCGCGGATGTGCTTCGGCACGGGCAGCTGCACGAGAATGCCGTCAATCGTCGCGTCCGCGTTCTGTTCACGGACGCGCGCGACGAGTTCCTCTTCAGTCGTCTCGGCGGGAAGGCGGATTTCACGCGAAAGCATCCCCGCCTCGCGGCAGGCCTTCTCCTTCGCCGTCACGTAGCTGACGCTCGCCGGGTTCTCCCCGACGAGAATGACCGCGAGTCCCGGCGTGACGCCCTTCTCCGACTTCAGTTGTGCCGTCCCGGCGGCGATTTCCGCACGCAGATTCGCCGCAAGTTGCTTGCCATCGATGATTTTCATATTCCTGTATCCACCTTTCCCGTTGTCAGTTTCATTCGCCGTCCTTGGGGTCTTCCTCCCATTCGACGTAGCGGACTTCCGAATCCTTCACGTAGGCCTTTGCGACAACGCTGCGCGACATTCCCATCGATTCGCAGGTGATTCGGATGTCGAAAAGCGTCGTGTCGTCGGGCTTGAAGACGAAATACTGGCTGGCCTCGTTGCCGACGGTCTCGTCCATCTCGTCCTTCACGCGCTGAAGGAGGTCGTTCCAGTCCTTGTAGGGCCACCAACCCCGCGTCTCGTCCACGTCGTAGCCCTCGGGCATCACCTCGCGGCAGCGGATGATCGCGTCGGCAATCGCCCGCCCGGAAGTCTGCCCCTCGTCGTCGTCCTCGTCGAACACGCCGGGGACGGTGAGGAGCTGGTCGGCCGTCAGGTCGCGGTCGTTCACGTTCACCTTCGCGCTCCCCGTCGTGCCGAAGAGGTCGGCAATGCCGGTCACGGAAATCTGCTCGTCCTTGTCGTCCTGCGGATTGAGCACGCCCCCCGTCAGAATCGCCGGATAGTCGCGGAAGCCCCGGATGTAGGAGAGTTCGCGCACGTCGGGAATGCTCGAATTGCGCGGATAGCGGCGGTATTCCTCGTCAATCTTCTTGTCGGTGAACTCGTCCTCGTACCAGGCCGACTCCGCGCCGCACTCCACGCCGTCAATCACCGTCACGGCGTCATCCTCGTCGCGCCAGTCGTTCCAGCACGCGATGAGCAAGTCAATGAGTTTCCGCCGTCCATCGTCCGTCTCGACCTCGTAGTCCTCTGGAATGCCGTGGCTCGTCAGGAGCATCTCCCAGCGGACGCGATAGTTCGAGTCGCCGCCCGAATAGAGTTCGTTCACGTTAATCTTCCGGTCGATGCTGATTTCGACTTTCACCGTGCCGGACTCGGGATTTTCCGCGTCAATGAGAATCGGTCCGACGACGCAGGGGCGCCCCGCCTTCAGGTCCTGCTTCTCAAGATACCAGCGGTCGTCCTCAAGGAGTTTCTGGTTGTCCTGGTCTTCCGTCCAGTCGCTGACGGACGAGTAACTCGTGATGATGATTTCGGCGAGTACCTGCCCCGCGTCCACGAGGCGGTTCACGCGGTTGCGTTCGCGCACGAAGACGTTCACGCCGCTCTGCAGGTGCGCCTCGGTTGCGAACGAGAGCACCATCACCGAGAGAACGGCGACGATCCAGAGGGCCATCAGCAATGCGCTCGCCCGTCTCATGGCTGCGGTCCTCCTCCCGCAGGAGGACCGCCTCCCGCACCGCCGGCTTTCGCCCCGCTCGCCCCTCCGCCCGTTCCGCCGCGCGGCGGCCGGGCCGATTTCTTCTTCTTCTCCGTCTCGGAACCCGGAATCGCCGCGCCGTCCAGCGACTGCTCGTGCAGCGGCAGACGCACGATGCGCATCACGGGCGCGGTGTTCGAGCGGTAGCTGCGCCCGTCGGCATCCGCCAGACGAAACGTCAGTTCGACCTTGTAGGGCACGGAGTTGGAACTGTCCCACTTGTCCTCGAAAAGCGATTCGTCGTTCTCCGCCTCCACCTTCTTCTTGTCCGGCAGGACGCGGCAGTTGAAGCCCACAATGCCATCCGCGACGAGTACGGGCTGATACATCTCGTCATTCGCGAAGGAGAAGTCGATGTCATCGCGGTTGTCCTTCGGCCGGAGCGTCGCGTCGGGGCAGTAGCGGGCGTAGAGTCCCGTCGCCTCAATCGCCTCCCTGTAGTCGTGGTTGCCCTCCTCCAGCACCATCAGGCGGACGCGGTGCACCGTATCCGCGCCCGCGCTCGTGTTGCCGATGAGCGCCGTGCCGCGCTTGGACCACTCGATGACGTCCGAACTGTCGGGGTCTTCGCCGTCGCCGTTGTTCTCGAGTACGAAGCCGTATTCCTCCTTCTGCGAACCCTCGTGCGGATAGTAGAGACTGCGCAGCCCCGACACGACCTGGTTCAGCGCGAAGTCCGTGCGCTGCAACTTGTCCATGTAGTCCGTCGAGACCTGCCAGCTGCGGCTCACGGTGCGGAAGGTGAGCATCGAGAACGTCGTCATGATGCCGACGAGCACAACCGCGAGCAGGAGTTCGACCATGGTGAAGGCTCGTCTCATTCGGTCTTTCTCCAGAACGTCACGAACGACTCCTCATCGTGATTGCCGCGCCGGTCGTCGCCCCAGCGCACCGTGATGCGCACGGTGTGGAGATTGCCGAGCCGCTTGATTTCCTCGTCATCGTGCTTGTTCAGCCACTCGCGCTCCCACGTGTAGCCGTGGAACTTCTCCTCCTGCGCCCGCGAGAGCTTGGCGTTGCGCCCGGCGATCTTCTCCCAGAGTTCCGTCGCCCGCGTCTCCGCCACGTCCAGGTCGCGGTCGGGATCCTGGACGTCCGAGAGCGGATACGCCATGTCGCCGAGATCCATCACCTCCTGCGCCGTCTCAAGCCGCGCCGTCAGAAGCATCATTTTCTGGCTCTGCGACATCGACACGAGGATTGTCGTCAGCCCGAACCCGAGGATGAGCGAGGCGAGCAGGACTTCAAGGAGCGTGAATCCGCCGCGAAGCCTCATTCGTCATCCTCCCCGAGCCCGATTACCTTCGCCGCGCCGAAACGGTCGACCTTGATGGAAAGCCCCTGCTCCGGCGTACTGCCGTCGCGATAGATCCACACGCGGTGCGGCTCGGTTCGTCCGTTCACCTCCCAGACAATTGAGACCGGTTCCTGGTTCTCCGACGCGGCGGACTCGTCCGCCGCGCCCGTTTCCTGCGCCTCCTCCGCCGCCTTTTCCGCCGCGAGTTTCTCCTGCGACTTCTTGTAGCTCTCGATGATGCCGCTCGCCGTGCCCCACGCCGAGATCATCGACTTGCGCTGGTCGGCGCTGACCTCCTCGCCGGAAAGCGTCTCCGAACCCTTCGTCACCTTCAGCCGAAGCCCCTTCACGACCTCGGACGAAATCGGCGCAAAGAGAATGTCCGCGACGGACTGTCCGCCCCCGTTGTCGGCGGCGGAAGTTTCGCCGTCCTTTCCCTTCCCTTTCCCCTTCTCCTCAGCGGTTGTGTCGTCGTCGCCGCCGCCGCCAATCCGCACCACGTCCCCGGCGAGCGTCGTCGCCTCCTTCACGGAGAGATCGTCGAGAAGTTTCGCCGTGACGATTTCCACCTTCGCGCAAACCTCATCGTCCACCGTCCCCGTCGAGTAGGTGATGACGCTCGGCTGCTGGGTGATGAGCGCGACGGAACGCGCATGGCGGATCGTCGCGAAGATGTCGCGTGTGGCGGACTTCACCCGCGCCGCGTTCTGCCCCGAACGGACGCTCACCACGCTCGCGGTCACCATGACGGCGATGATCGCAACGACCGTGAGTATCTCAATCAGCGTGAAGGCCCTGCGCATCGCCTCTCCGGACGCGGCGGAGTGCGCCGTCAGTTGCTCTGCTTGGAGGACTTGATCTTGTCGCTGCGGATGTCGTCATCCGTCCCGAACTCGCCGTCCGAACCGGCGGAGACGATGGCGAAGCGCTTCTTGCCGCTGCCCTTCCACTCGAGCTTGTAGGTCGTGCCCCACGGATCCTCGAGCGCCCCTTCGCCGCCTTCGAGAATCGCGCCGTCGTCGCCGTCCTCCTTGATGAGGTCGGTCAGGTCGTTGGGCATCTTCTTGTAGTTGAGGCTGTAGGTCGTCACCGCGTTCGCGATATTGTCAACCGCGCTCTTCGCCGCCGTCTGCTTCGAACTCTCGAGCATCTTCGGGATGTTCGTCATCGCGACCATGCCCAGGATGCCGATAATCGCCACGGCAACCAGAATTTCAATCAGCGTGAAGCCCGCACGCATCGCGGCGGACATTTCATTTTCTTCTTTTCGCATTCGTCATGTTCCTTTCGCTTGTGTGAACGACCAAAAGATGGCAATATTATACCATATTTGTTCCTGATGAAGCGGACGGCAACTCGTTCTCACCGCAGTTCACGCGGATTGGGGAGCGAAGCGTTTCAGGCGCAGCAAACAGAAACCTACGCCGCGAAGAGAAGGCCGGTCAGTCCGCCAAGGAGAAGCGACCAGAGCGGTGAAAACTTCTTCGTCACGGTCAGGAGAAACCCGACCGCCGTGACAACCACGGGGACGAGGTGTGCCGCGTCCGAGAGGCACTCCCGCGAAAGGTCGATGCCCGCCCACGTCACGAGCAGTGCCACGAGTGGACGAATCACCATGAAGACGCGCCGCACCCACTTCTTCTCCCGATTCCGCTCGAACCAGCCGCCGCCGAAGTGAACGCAGATGACGCTCGGCGCGGTGACGGCGAGCGTGGCGACGAGCGCACCGAGAAGCGAGATCCCCAAGCCACCGCCAAGCGCCTCAATGACGCGGTAGCCGACGAACGTCGCCGTGTTCACCCCGATCGGACCGGGCGTGGACTGGGCAATGCCGATGATGTCGAGAAACTGCTCCGTCGTCATCCAGCCGCGCGTGACCATCTCACGCTGGATGAGCGGAATGATGACGAGTCCGCCACCAATCGTGAAGAGTCCGATCTTGAAGAACGAGCAGACGAGCGTCAGAAAGGCACGGGACAGCACGGTCAGTTCGCTCCCCTCTCGCGGCGGATGTCCCTGACGAACCCGCGCACGGCCTTGATGACCATGTTGATGCCGAAGCCGAGAATCATCCCCGCCACGGCGGGGCGAACGCCCTCAAGGAACGCCATCACCTTCGGCCAACTGCTGACCTTCGAATAAGTCATCGCATACGCGGCAATCAGGATGAACGGGACGGTGATAAGTCCGAGCGACGAGACGAGATTCCCCGCAAAGCCGCGCAGACGGTTGCCGACGAGCATCGCGGCGTTAATGGCAACGACACCGGGCAGAAGCTGGGCGAGGGCGTAGTAGTCTGCCATCTCGCCTTCCTTTGCCCAGCCGCGCCGCTTCACGACCTCATTGTCGAGAAGCGGAAAAAGCGCGTATCCTCCGCCGATGAGCACCGCGCCCATACGCACGAAGGATACGTAGACCTGCCAGAGGGACGGCTTCAGTTCGGATTCGACCTTCGCCATCCGCTATTCCTCAACGGCAGAGCGTGTAGAGAACGCCCGCCACGACGGCGGAGCCAATGACGCCGGAGACGTTCGGGCCCATCGCCTGCATGAGGACGTAGTTCGTCGGATCGTCCGCGAGCGAGACCTTGTTCGAGACGCGAGCCGCCATCGGGACAGCCGAAACGCCGGCCGAGCCGATGAGCGGATTCATCTTCTCCTTCGAGAAGAGGTTCATCAGCTTCGCCATCAGAACGCCGCCAGCCGTGCCAACGCAGAACGCGAGCAGACCAAGCGCGAGAATCGCGAGCGTCGTCCCCGAAAGGAACTTCTCGCAGGCGAGTTTCGAGCCGACCGAAAGACCGAGCATAATCGTCACGATGTTGATGAGGGCATTCGACATCGTGTCGGCGATACGCGCCACCGACGGGCCGACCTCACGGGCGAGGTTGCCGAGCATGAGCGCACCAATCAACGGCACGGCGGACGGCAGAAGGAACGCGCAGAGGAGAAGCACGATCAGCGGGAAGCAGATCTTCTCGACCTTCTTCACGGGACGAAGCTGGGGCATCCTGATGAGACGCTCCTCCTTCGTCGTCAGCAACTTCATGATCGGCGGCTGGATAATCGGCACGAGCGCCATATAGGAATACGCCGCGACGGCAATCGCACCGAGCAGGTCGGGGGCGAGACGCGAGGTCAGCCAGATGGCCGTCGGGCCGTCAGCGCCGCCGATGATGCCGATTGATGAGGCCGCCTTCAGCGGGTCGCAGCCGAAGAAGTCGTTGCCGAAGATCGCCGCGATGCCGAGCGCACCGAAGAGGGCGAAGAAGATGCCGAACTGCGCCGCGCCGCCCAGGAGAGCCGACTTCGGGTTCGCAATCAGCGGACCGAAGTCCGTCATCGCGCCAACGCCCATGAAGATCATAATCGGGAAAACGCCGGTGTCGATGCCGAACTTGAAGAAGTAGTGCAGGAAGCCGCCCGGCTCAATCACGCCGCCCGACATCACGGGGACTCCGCTCGCGAGGAACGAAATCACGCCGTCGTGCATCATCGCAGGTGCGGTGATTCCCGACAGCGGGCAGTTCGCCAGCAACCCGCCGAAGCCAATCGGCAGCAGGAGCAGCGGCTCGAAGCCCTTCACAATCGCCAGATAGAGGAGAATCAGGCAGATCGGAATCATAATCAGCTGTCCCATGCCATAGGACATGCCGCCGAGCACCTTCACCTCGTGACCCTCGACGAATGCGCCGACGTCATCGAAGTAGCCGCCGTGCCACTTGAGATCCTTGTCCCAGTAGCCGTTGCGGTTCGCGCTCAAGGGGGTCTTCGCGGGGCGTTCGGCCTCGTCGAAGTCCCCCGTGAGGTAGGCGGGAGCGGCCTTACGCATGAAACCGGCGATGCCGGTATCACCCGAAAGGTTCTTCACCTTCGCAAGCGTCGTCTTCCAGTCGCCGTCGGCGTGTGCCGCGAAGCAGCACCCCGCCGCAACGACCAGAGCCATCAGAATCTTCTTCATCATACTCACTCCTTGGTCTCGAATCAGATTCCGTCCGTTAGCCGATGACCGCGAGCACGTCGCCCGTCGCGACCTTGTCCGTCGCGGCGACCATCACGGTCACCGTTCCGTCGCAGGAGGCGGTGACGGGCGTTTCCATCTTCATGACGTCCATCACGAGGATTTCGTCACCCTTGGCGACCTTCTGCCCGTTCGCCGCGCTGACGCGGAGAACCGTGCCCGGCACGGGGGCCTTGATTTCCTGCCCGCCCGCCGGAGCCGCGGCGGCGGCAGGGGCGGCCTTGATGCCCGCCTCGGCCTTGAAGGCGACCTGACGACCGTTGACGATGGCCTTGCCGTCGCCCGTGATCTTCACGCCGTAAGCCTTGCCGCCGATGGTGACGGTCACGCCGTCCTTGTTCGCACCGGCCTTCGGCGCGTCGTCGGCGAAGCGGCAGCCCATCGGGCCCTTGCCCTGGAGGTAGAGGATGCCCTTCTCCTTGCAGGACGCCGCGATGAACACGTTCTCGTCGGTAATCGGCAACTTCGCATCCGTCAGCATCTTCTCCGCCGCCTTGCGCCCCTTGGCGGGGTCGGCGTCGTTGAGTTCGAGCACCGTCTTCGTGGTCGGCTCCATCTTCATGAACTCGGCGGCCTTCTTCACGATTTCGGGGTCGGGCGCGACGGGGGTCTTGCCGAAGTAGCCGAGCACCATCTTCGCGTAGCCCGGCGCGAACTTCTTGAACTTGCCGAACATCACGTTCTGAATCGCCTGCTGCGCGTAGAACTGCGAGACGGGCGTGACGGACGTGCCGAAGCCGCCGAGGCGCACGCAGTCGTACATCTCGGCAATCATGTCGTCGTACTTGTCCATCATGTTGTTGTCGCGCAGCATCTGGGTGTTCGCCGTCAGCGCACCGCCCGGCATCGGACTCCACACGATCTGCGGATTCACGTTCATCGCCTCCGGCGGGAGGAAGTATTTCTTCATCGCGGACTTGAACGCATCCTCCGCCTTCTTGATCTTGTTGACGTCGAAGTCGAACTGGAAGTCGGGGTCGCCGTCAAGGCAGTGCCACATCGTGATGATGTCGGGCTGGCAGGTGCCGCCGCTCATCGGGGCCATCGAGAGGTCGAGACCGTCCGCACCACCCTTAAGTGCCGCGAGATAGCACGCCACACCATTGCCCGCCGTCTCGTGGCTGTGGAACTGGATGTGCACCTTGTCGCCGAGGAGCTTGCGCGCCGCCTTCATCGTCTCGTAGACGGTGTGAGGGGTGGACGTGCCGGACGCATCCTTGAAGCAGACGCGGTCGAACGGAATGCCCGCATCCATGATCTTGCGCAGACGGTCGGCGTAGAACGCGGGCGTGTGCGTGCCCTGGTTGTCGATTCCGGGCGGCAGCCCCATCATCGTCACGACGACTTCGTGCTTCAGCCCCGCGTCGTGGATGCACTGACCCGACCACTTGAGGTTGTTCACGTCGTTGAGCGCGTCGAAGTTGCGAATCGAGCTCATGCCGTGCTTCTTGAACATCTCGGCGTGGAGCTTGATCATGTCGGAAGGCTGCGACTCAAGACCGACGACGTTCACGCCGCGCGAGAGCGTCTGCAGGTCGGCTTCGGGAGCCGCCTTGCGGAACGCATCCATCACGTCGAACGCATCTTCCTGACAGTAGAAGTAGCAGCTCTGGAAACGCGCACCGCCGCCCGCCTCGAACCACCGGACGCCCGCGTCATACGCCTCCGCCACGCAGGGGAGGAAATCCTTGGAAAGAACGCGTGCGCCGACCACACTCTGGAAGCCGTCGCGGAACGCCGTGAGCATATACTTGACTGTCTTCTTTGACATTTTGTCTTTTCCTTTTTCTTTGAGAAGTTTGAAACTGTTTCCTTGGGTTTAGCCGCGTGCAATGGCAATCGCCAGCGCGATGTTCGCATCGTCGTTCGCCGCCACGACCTTCGCCGGCGACTTCTTCGGCGCATCCTGCGGAAGAATCGAATCGAACCTGCCGATTCCTGACATCGAGATTTTCGTTATGTAGATGAGAACCGTGAGAAAGAGGTAGACGATACCCATTCCCGCGACCATCAGAACCAAGCCCTGTCCGAGCACTGCCATTCCTTGTTCCGCCTTTCTTGTGTTTTCTTCGTGTTTGAAGTCAAAATTGAGACATTAGGGATCGACAAACGTCAGTTTCAGCGTGTCGAAGTCAATCTTGCGATAGTAGCAATTGCGGGGCTTGCCCGCCGCGTTCTTCGTGTGGCAAATCCCGCCGCGGCAGGGACGCACGATATAGAGGAGCGAGTTCTGTTCGCAGTTTACATAAGCTTCGAGAAGGTCGAACGTCTCGCCGCTCGTCTCTCCCTTGAACCACAGTTTGTTGCGGCTCGTGGACCACAGAATCAACTTCCGCTTGGCGAACGATTCCTTCATCGCGTATTCATTCGTATACGCAACGAGAATGACCTCCCGCGTGTCGGCGTTCTGCACCGCCACGGGAATCACGCCCGGATCGCACGAAGCAGTCCCCAAAGTGCGCGTTTCAGCGACTTGTTTGCCGACTTTCTCCAGTTTTGTAAAGTCAAGTGTCAGTTCCGACGATTCTTCAAGTTGACCCATCTGAGGCTCTTTCGGTTAGAAGTTGCCGCATATTGTATCAAAAAAACGGCGCTTCGTGTCTATCGAATGTAAAAAACCGACGAAAACTTCCTTCCTTTACGTAGAGTGTCGTATTGAGCGGCCAGAAATCTTGATCAATATACTGGCCGCCGCCAATGCTGCCAGATCGGCCAATTACCACACCAGTCGCTTTCACTTTGGCAACGTTATGCCAACTCGACACGCCAGTTGATGCCACTACCGGCACATCGCCAGCAACCCGCTCGGTCGCAGGCAAATCAAAGCCACGCTGGAGCGTGATGAAATCGGCCAAACAAATTTTCGCGCTCATCGCCCGCCTCCTTTCGTGAAACGCGAGACGCGACGTCGCGTCTCGCGTCTCGCGCCCAAACCCCTCGCGTCTCTCGCGCCACGCGCTCACAGGCCGAGCTCCTTCAGATTCCCGTCGATCGACTTCATGATCTTGCCGAGCTCGGCCTGCCACGCGAGGAGCTCCGCGTGAATCTCCTTCATGCGCGAGGTGAAATCCACGCCGTCGTCTTTCTGCGCGGCAACGCCCACGTAGGCGCCCGGGTTGAGTGAGAACTTCTTCTCGGCGATCTCGGCGCGTGTCGCCGACTTGCAGAGCCCCGGCACGTCTTTGTATTTTCCCGTCTTGCCGAACTTGGAGACGAGCCACTTCTCTTCGGCGGCGATTTCATCACGCGCCTTCGCAAGCGCCTCGGCATGCGCGGCCTTCGCGAGCAGTTCCTTCTTCGCCTGCCGCCAGCCCTTCGCCTTCGCTTTTTCGGCCTCCGCCGCCTGCTGGCGAAACGCCGTCGCGTCACCCGCCGCCTTCGCCGCCGCATCGGCCTCTGCGATGGCGGTTTTGTAGTCTTCAAGGAGCTTCGCGTACTTCGCCGTTTCGTCGCGCCAAAGCCACCTGATCGCCGCGATGTTCCGGATCTGCCACGGCGTCCAGTCGTTGTGCGTCGTATCGATCACGTGGAAGTAGCTGCGCATGTCGAGGAAGAGCACCTTGTCCTCGACCGCCTTCGGCTTCGCCTTGTCGTAGAACCATAGCGTGCACGGGAGCGACTTCGTGAAGAAGAAGTTGTTGCCGACCGACAGCATCGAATCGACGTGTCCCGTCTTGAGGAGCGCCTCGCGGATCGCCTGTTCGCGTCCGTCGGCATCGGGAGTCGAAGCGGCTCAATTCCCGAAAATGGGACAAAATGTCCCACTTTCCATGGGGTGCTTGACGGAGGACTTGCCCCCCTCGGAAACCCCTTTATCTACTGGGGGTACAAACATCACTGATGTTTGGGGTAAACATCACTGATGTTTGGGTC
>CAVDWI010000044.1:0-12948 GCA_963612485.1 Barnesiella intestinihominis | reverse complement strand
TCCTCGTCAAGGACGAAGATCTTGCCGTGGCTGCGGGTCTTGGTCTCGTCGTAGGTCGGCGAGTTCATCTCGAAGAGAGTTGGCTGGTAGAGGTCGCGCAAGGCGCGGCGGTCACGCGAGACGCGGCGGCCGTGCGAGACGCACGATCCGACCTTTGACTCGATGGCGTAACTCGTGGAGACGAGCTTCTTCAGTCCGAGCCGCTCGAAGTTCTCCGCGAAATACCTGGTGAAGTTGCTCCATTCCGGGTCGTCGCAGGGGAGCAGCACGGATTTGCCGCGAAAGACATCGGGGTCATAGTCGAGATACGCCTCCATTTCGCGGACAATGTCGGCGTATTGCGTGTAGAACTCGTCGTTCTTCGCGCTCTTCGCGTCTGACAGCGTCTTGTTCTTTGCCATGGCGATATTATACCATACGGGTGCGGAAGCAGATGCGGTCGATGATCCGTGCGAAGTTCTCGCCGCCCGCGAGAATCTCGATGACGATCCGCAGGTAGAGGCATTTCACGGGAGTCGTCTCGAAACGGGGGAAGCGAACCGCGTCCTTCTCGGTCGTGACGAGCGCATCCGCCCCCATGTCGGCGGTGCGGTTCAGGGCGTAGAGAATCTCACTCGAGTCGTAGCGGTGGTGGTCGGCGTAGCGTTCGCACCAGACGACTTTCGACCCGAGGTGACGAAGCGAGTTCTCGAACCCCTTCGGCGAGGCGATGCCCGAAAGTGTGCACACCGTCTTGCCCGCCAGCCACGCAAGCGGAAACTCCTCGCGGCTCCACACGTCCTTCAGGACGGACGGCGCATGGTTGCACTCGACGATTTCCGCCCGGCTGTTGTACTGGCGAACCTCGGCACGGACGGCCGAGACGTCGCCGCGGCACTTCGTCAGGAAGATGATGTCCGCCCGCTTCAGGTGGCGCACGGGTTCGCGCAGGATGCCGCGCGGCAGCATGTGGCCGTTCCCGAACGGGTTGGTCGAATCGACGAGCACGACCTCGGTCGAATGCTTCAGCTTCTTGTACTGGAAGCCGTCGTCGAGAATGATCGTATCGCATCCGAGGCGCTTGATGGCGTAGCGCCCCGCCTTCACGCGGTTGCGGTCGACGATGACGGCCACGCCGGGCAGGTTCGAGGCGAGCATATACGGCTCGTCGCCGCCCACGGCCGAATCGAGCAGAAGCCGCCTGCCGTCCGAGACGACGAGCGGCGGTTCGATGACCTGCGTGAAGACGCGCCGCCAGAACGGGGCCTCCTTGCGGCGGTAGCCACGCGACAGGATCGCGACCTTGCGTCCCCGTGCCGAGAGCGTCCGGGCGAAAAGCTCGGTGACGGGGGTCTTTCCCGTGCCGCCCGCCGTCACGTTGCCAATCGAGATGACCTGAATCCCGAGCGGGAAGCGGCGTAGGACGCCCGTCTTGTAGAAGAAGTCGCGAATGCCGACAATCGCGGCGAAAAGGCAGCTGAACCCCGTGAGCACCGCAAGAAGAAGGCGGACGCCCGGCGGCTGGTCGCCGCCATCCGCGCCCTTCTCCTGTATCAGCCCGACGAGATAGCTTTCAAGCCGCTCGACGCCGTTTGGCCGCGCCTTCCGCACCCGTCAATCCCCTCCCAGCAACGCACCCGAATCCGGACCGAAGGCCCGGAGGTAGACGTAAAACCCGACGCGGCAGTCCGAGTCGTATTCCGAACCGTCAATGCGCGTATAACTCTTGTCATAGGAGACAATCAGGCGGAAGCCGAGGCAGTCCGTGCGGAAGTCGAACCACGCGCCGACTTCATCCAGTTCCCCTTCGCGGCAATCCCAGCGGACGAACGGACTCCACGCGAGGGCGTCGCAGATCTCGTGCTCGAAGCCGACCGTCGCCGTGCCGAAATTGATCCAGTTGAAGTCCTCGCTCGAATGGTCCCGCCCGTGGCGCGAGTAGTGCGCCGTCGGTGAGGAACTGAAGTCCCACCAGCGGTAGTTTCCGCTCAGGTAGGAGGCGTAATAACTGAAGCGAGAGTTCAGCCGATGCTTCCACGCAAGTTCGCTCGTCGCGACTTCGTCATTCTCGCAATCGTACTCAAGGCGGCCGAGAAGCATGATGTCGTCATCCGGGAACCACCGAACCCGCGCACCCGGCACGGCGGTCAGCCCCCTCTCGCCGTAGTTTGGCTTGCCGACCTCGGCGAGCCTGTGGTGCTCGTTACCGTCCGTCCAGTCCGACTTCGAGAACTGGAGGGCCGAATAGACGTCGACGTCGAAGACCGTGCGAACCTTGCCGCCCTCGGTTGCCTCGCGAAAGGCGTTGCGAATGCCCGGCGTGACGCCGTACCACGTGTAGGGGAGGTTGCGCGAACGCCCGGCGAACTGGTCGAACCAGTCGGCGGAAGCGTCGATCGAATCGAAGACGTAGGGACGGTTCCCGTTCTTCAGGCCCGAATACCACGCCTTCTGCGCCAGCACGTCGGCATACGGCTCGACCATGTGCTGCCAGGTCTCGTTGAGCCACGCCGTGCCGCGCCCCGCGAAGGTGATGCCGCCTTCAAGGATCGAGCGGAAGATGCTGTCGCCCGTCTGCCCGGCGCGAGAAAGGCCGTCCAGCACGGTGTTGCCGCTGTCGTTCCAGTACGTGCCGTGGTAGCCCACGCGCGGAACGACGGAAAGCACGTCAAAGAGCCGGAACGGCGCCGTCAGGCGGTGGTAGGTGTCGAAGCGGAAGGTGTTGTAGTTCGCCCAGACGCCCGGATTGCGGTTGAACGCCGTCACCGCTCCCCCGTCGCCATATTCCGCCGGCTGGCGCAGGAGATAGCCCGCGCGCGTCGAGGACTCGTAGTTGATTGGCAGAGTCCAGATCGGCTGGGGCGCGACGTCCAGATACCATTCGGGCAGCCGCATCGTCCCGCTGTAGAAGTCGTTCAGGGGCCCCGAGACGCTCGCACCCGTGCCGAACGACCGCTCCACGTGTTCCCACGCGATTTCATTCCCTTCCGAGCCGACGAACTGGTTCTTGATGCCGAAGAACGACCTGCGAAAGAAGTCGGAACGGAAATGGGAATCGCTGTAATAGGCCCCCGACAGGCGGAGCACGTCCCGCTCGGTGACGTCCCATGTATGGGAAAGTTCGATCCCGTACCGTTCGTCGGGGACGGAGCTGCCCCAGTTCCGCCAGTTGTAGTCATGGCTGTCCCAGTCGTCGTCATAGCGGTCGTCCCGATCCCACGCGTAGTAGACCTTGAACTTGCCGCGCCCGAAGTCGCCGAGCTGCCAGTTGAGCGTCTCGCCGAGGGCGACGCCGTTTTCGTAGCGCAGGTCGAAGCGCGTATTGCCCGTCAGGTAGAACGAGCCTTCCGCATACGTCGGGTCGCCCGCGATGTGGTAGACGTATTTCGTCATGACATAGGCCCCCCAGCGTCCCGTATAGCCCGGCATCACGCGAAGACCCGAAACGCCGTCAATCGGATGATACCAGAACGGAAGCCATAGGACGGGCACTTCCCAGAAGCGCAACCATCCGTCGCGGAGGATGCCGTACTCCCCGTCATGGTATTCGACCGAGCCCGAGAGCATCCAGTGGCGTTCGCCCGGCGCATTGGTGCAGGTCGTGAACGTCGTCGGGTTCTCAAAGACCGCAACCTTGTCGGCGCTCTTCGAAAGCCCGGCGGACTCAAGCCGGTAGGGGGTTGAAACGGCAACGACGTGTCCCGACGCGACAAGGGATTCCGACGTGCGGTCGGCCGCGATGCGGTCGGCCGTAACCTGAAGCGTCCCCGACGTCACGAGGTTCACGTTTCGCCCCGCTCGGCGAACCCCGTCGGCCGCCGAAGCGACGAAGGAGAAGCCGAGAGCGGCACAGATTGCGAGAACGGTTGATGTCTTCATGATTGAGAGTATAGCACTTGTGAGGTGGACATGTCCAGTATGGAAAATGATTCGGGGTGTCGATGGAGTTCCGAAACGAAGGTAAGACGGGTCTCGAACTCCTTCTGGAGGTCGGCGAGAATCGCCGAATCCTCGGAGCGCAGACGCTGCATCACCTGCGGAGCCACGAGGATCTTCGGCTCGAACGGTCGCTTCGTCGCCTCCGCTTTCATAAGGAGGGAGCGCAAGTTGCGCTGAATCTCAATCGAAATTGCCATCGGCGACTTCACGACGCCGTGACCGTGGCAGTAGGGGCAGGTCGAGGTGAGCATCGAGAGAATCGACTCCTCCTGACGCTGGCGCGACATTTCGAGCAGGCCGAGTTCCGAGATTTCCAGCACGTTCGTGCGGGCGCGGTCGCGCTTGAGCGCATCCTTGAGCGCACGGTAGACCTGCTTCTGGTGCTTGCGGCTCTTCATGTCAATCAGGTCGAGCACGACCAGACCGCCGATGTTGCGCAGACGCAACTGCCGCGCCACCTCGTCCACCGCCTCGAGATTGACCTCCAGAATCGCGTCCTCCTGAGACCCCTTGCCCTTGTGATGCCCCGTATTCACGTCCACCGCAATCAGGGCCTCGGTTTCGTCAATCACGAGGTAGCCGCCGCTCTTCAGCGAAACCTGCCGGGCGAAAGCCGTCGCGAGCTGGCGTTCAAGGCCGTAGTGCTCGAAGATGCCGGCATCGCCGTCGTAGCGGCGGATCTTCGCCCGTGCGCGGCGGGAGATGCGCCCCGTGACTTCGCGCATTGCCTCGTAGCTCTTCTCGTCGTCGATGACGATCGCATCCACGTCTTCCGTCAGCCAGTCGCGCACGACGCGCTCGCAGAGGTCGGGCTCCTGGAAGATGCAGCACGGGGTGCGCAGGGTCTTCGTGTTCGCCTGCATCTCGTTCCAGACGGCGAGCAGGTTGCGCAGGTCGCGCGCAAAGGCCCGCGCACTCGCGCCCTGCCCGACCGTGCGGACGACGAGCCCGACGTTGTCGGGCAGCGGCAGGCGGTCGAGAATCTTCTTCAGGCGGCGACGCTCCTCCGCATCACCGATCTTCTTCGAGACGCCGCGCACGCGCGTACCCGGCATCATGACGAGATAGCGGCCGGGAATCGAGAGGTTCGCCGTCACGCGCGGCCCCTTCGTCGAAA
Source organism: Barnesiella intestinihominis (assembly GCA_963612485.1). Lineage (GTDB taxonomy): Bacteria > Verrucomicrobiota > Kiritimatiellia > RFP12 > UBA1067 > UBA1067. The sequence continues at coordinate 7,913 of CAVDWI010000044.1, read as the reverse complement.
TCGGGCCCTTCGTCACCTGCACGATGATTTCGGATCCCGGCGGGAAGCGCTTGGCGATTTCGGCGTCGGTCAGCCGCGCCGGCTTGCGCCGGCCGCCGTTCGCCGACGCACGCGAGCCGCCGTCATCCTCCTCGAGGATCGAGTCGGCGTCGGGCGTCATATCCCAGTAGTGGAGAAAGGCGTTCTTTTTCAGCCCGATATCGACGAACGCCGCCTGAAGGTCGTTCTCGAGGTTCTGCACGCGCCCCTTGAAGACGCTGCCGACAAGGCGCTCCTCCTCGGGGTGCTCGACCATGAATTCCTCCAGCCGACCGTTTTCCGTAACCGCGACGCGAGTTTCGAGTTTCTCGACGTTCACAATGATTTCACGCTTCATCTTGGAGCGCTTGAGCCATCCAAACAGATTGATCATCTGCATTCCTTTCCGTGAATTGACACGCTTTGTATTAATCCGAGACCGGCCATCACCGTCACGAGGAAGGTGCGACCGGAAGAAATGAACGGTAGCGGCAGTCCCGTTATCGGCACGAGACCGATTGACATTGCGATGTTGACGTAAACATGCGCAAATATCAGGGTCGATATTCCCAGTGCCAGAAGGCGACCGCGCCCGTCCGTTGACGTACTTGCCACCCACGCACCCGGAATGACGAGCATTCCGAAGAGCGCGAGCAGCGCCAAAGATCCGACGAAACCCGTCTCTTCCGCATAGACGCAGAAGATGAAGTCGTTCATCGAAATTGCCTGCGGCAGGTACTTCAGGTGGTTCGTTTCGCCCCTGCCGATTCCCTTGCCGGTGAAACCGCCCGAACCGATTGAGATCTTCGCCTGCCTCAAGTTGTAGCCCGCCCCCATCAGGTCCTCGTCGGGGAAGAGGAACACCTTCACGCGGCGAATCTGGTGATCCTTCAGCGGAAGCCATTTCACGATTCGTTCGCGGCGTTCGGGCGAAACGCCCGGCTTCTCGGCCTCGTAGACCGCCCCCAGCACGAGAAGTGTCCCGACAAGACCCGCCGCCAGGATCGTCAGCAGTCCGCGCCGCCACACGCGGGCGACGAAAAGCATCAGCAGCGTCGCCGGAATCAGCGTCAGCGTCGTGCCAAGGTCGGGTTCCTTCAGAATCAGCACGGCGGGGATGCCGATGATGAGACCACCGAGGCAGAACCCCCTGAAGCCGCGCAGGCGCTCCGCCACCTGTGCGAGGAAGCAGATGACGCACAGTTTGGAAATCTCGCTCGGCTGGAAGAACCAGAGCCAGCGACGACCGCCGTAGATCGTCGCCCCGACCATCAGGACCAGCACGAGCATAACGAGCGCGGCGACGTAGGCGGGCGTGGCGAACCAGTCGAGAATCTTCCGGTAGTCGACCGCCGCGAGCGCAAAGTAGATGAGAAGCCCCACCGCCGCCGTCCCGAGGTTGTTCTTCCACATTCCATGGAACACCGCTTCCGCCCGCGCATTCCCCGCCGACCAGATGGCGACCGTCCCGACGGCAATGAGCAGAACCATCGCGGCGAACATCAGCCAGTTGAAACCCTTCAGGAACGCCTTCATCTGAACACCGCCTTCAGGACTTCCGCCACCTTCGGGGCCGTCGTGCCGCCGCCGGACTGGCCGTTCTCAATCACCATCGCCACCGCAGCCGTCGGCCTCTCCGCCGGCGCATAGGCGATGAACCACGTGTTCTTGCGCCGCCGTTCGCCGACGCCGACCTCCGCCGTGCCCGTCTTACCGGCGACCGCCACGGGAACGTCCTTGCCGCCACGCCAGCCGGAGCCGCCCTCATTGACGACCATCCGCAGGCCTTCGCGGACGACGCGCAGGTCGGCGGCGCGAACCGCCAGCGCCTCACGCACCGCCGCCTGACCGGCCTTCAGGTGCGGCGTGACGAGATACCCCGTCCCCAGCGCACCGGCGACACGCGCCATCTGAAGCGGACTGACAAGCAGCATTCCCTGCCCGATCGACATCTGCGGCAAGTCACCCGGATACCACTTCTCGTTGTAGACGCGCTTCTTCCACTCGGCGTCCGGCACGACGCCCGCCGAGTCCGTCCCGAAGTCGATGCCCGTCCGTTCGCCAAGCCCGAACTGCCGCGCCACGCGGATGATCGCATTCGACCCGATCTCCACGCTCATGTTGCAGAAGTAGGGATTGCAGCTTTTGGCGAGTGCCGTACGCATCGTCATGGGTCCGTGACCCCAGCGGCTGGAACAGCGCAATTTCATCGACCCGTAGGTGAACACGCCCGTGCAGAAGTATTCCGCGTTCGGCGGGTAGCCGACGGAAAGCCCCGCAAGAGCCGTAATCGGCTTGAACGTCGAACCGGGCGCATAGACGCCGCCAGTCGCCCGATTGAGCAGGGGCCTGTCGGGGTCTTTCGAGAGCTGCTCATACCGCTCGTGGGTGAGCGACGGCACGAAGTCTTGCAAGTCGTAAGTCGGCGCACTCGCACACGCCAGCACAGCACCGTCGCGGGGGTCGAGGACGACGCACGCCCCCTTCTCACCCGCCAACTGGCGTTCGACCTCCCGCTGAACGGCACCGTCAATCGTCAGGCGCAAGTCAGGGCCGCGCCGCGCCTCGGTCACCATCCGCTCGCGAATCGCGAAGCCACGCGCATCCACGAGAAGCTGCTTCTCGCCCGGACTGCCGCGCAGGTAACTGTCGTAGTAGATCTCGATTCCCGCCCGTCCGCGCAGTTCGCGGTCGCTGAAGTTGAATTTCGTATCCCCCGCCTCGGACGAGGCGAAGTCGCGCCCGACGTAGCCGATTACGTGCGCGGCAAAAGACCCGTTGGGATACGTGCGCTCCTCCGTTTCGACCGTCGAGAATCCGTCCAGCCGGTGCTGCCGTTCGCAGAACCGGGCGAGAGACTCCTCCTCGACGTCCTTCCACACGACGAGCGGCATGGCGAGGGACTGGTTCACATGCCGCCGAATCGCCTTCGTCGTCAGCGTCGGAGCAAGGCCGATTTCGGAACCGACGCGGGCGATCGCCTTCTCGATTTCCGCCGTCGTCGCGTCCCACGTCCGCTTCTGGAAATACTCCGCGTGGCAGACAATGGAAGTCGAGCGGCGGTTGTCGGCGAGCACCTCGCCGCGACGGTCGAGAATCCGTCCCCGCAGACCGGCGGTCTGTACGCGGCGCACGGACTGCCGCACGTTCTCGTAGCTGTAGTCCGCCGCACCGTCGATCTGCACCTCCTTGAGCCGCACCGCAAGTACAGCCAACCCAATGGCGAAGACCGCCATCGTCGCCCAGCACGAGACGTCGCTGACGATTGAGTCCTCAGCCTTCATTGACGGCCGCCTTTCTTTCCGCCCACGAGAGAATGAACCGCACCGCGACCATCGTCAGAATCCCAATCGGCAGCGCCAGCAGAAGCCGCCCGAAGATACCGCCGCTCAAACCCGAATCCCAAACGTTCAACCACAGCTGATAGACCGGATAGGCGAGAAGGAAGACTTCTTGCGGCACGACGGGAATGCGCGAAACCGCCGCGCACATGAGAAAGAAACTCGCGCTCGTCGCCATCGGCAGACCCGAAAGCGCGTCCTCAACCGCCCCCGCCGCGATGGCAAAGAGGACGAGAAACGGAATCGTCCGCCGCGAGGTGAGCAGAACGACGGCCGAAAGGAGAATCGGAAAGCCGACCCCCAGAAATTTCGGCAGCAGTTCCTCCGCCGCACCGCCGAGGACGATGACGAGCAGACAGAAGACGAACTGGACGAATTCACTTTTCACGGCGAATGAACACGTCCTCCAGTGTGTCAAAATCCACGGACGGCTGAACGAACCCACGGTCGTCAAGCCACACGCCGACCTCCAGCCCCTTTGGGTAGATGCCCCCGAGGCCAGACGTCATGACACGCGTTCGGGGGACGATAGAACCCTCCTTCGTCAGATGTCCGAGAACGAGCAAATCCTCCGTGCCGCCCGAAAGGATGCCACGCGGCGGAATCGCCTCGCCCGTCTCAATCTCACAGGCGACATTCAGGTCGGGGTCCGCCACAAGCGTCACTTCCGCCGTATGCGGCGTAATCGCCGTCACGAGTCCGACAAGGCCTTCAGGTACGACGACGACGGAATCCACCTTGATGCCATCGAGTGTGCCCTTGTCCACGCGAATCGTCTTTCCGCTCCCCGCCGCCGCACCGCCACGGGAAAGCACGCCCGCCGAAACCCACTCGCCGGGCAGCCTCGCCACGTGGCCGAGTGCCCGCCGAAGCCGCGCATTCTCGGCCTCAAGGCGTTCCACGTCCTGCCGCGCAAGCGCGAGAGAGGCGACCTCGCGCCGCAACCGCACGTTCTCGGCGCATGCGCTCGCCCCCCTGAACAAGCCGACGATTCGCGGCAAGACGGATCGGGAGACGAACTGGTGCGCCCGTTCGACGGGATAGACCGCCTCAACGGAAATGGAACGGAAAAAAACGACCCACAGCGTGGCGAGAGCCGCCACCGCAATCAGCACGTATGTTCCTGTCGTTCTTGCTTTCACGCTGACTCACCTCCGGGGCGTCGGCACACGTTCGCCGAACGCCGCGCCGGGGCAAGCCGAAGAATCTTATGACGCCTTCCTGTTCTTCGCGAGGAAATCAAGTTCGTTCATCACGATGCCCGTGCCTTCCGCAACGGCGGAAAGCGGATCGTCCGCCACCGTCACGGGAAGCCCCGTCTGCGCCGCAAGAAGCTTGTCGAGGCCGCGCAACTGCGAGCTTCCGCCCGACAGCACAAGCCCTCGGTCAACCAAGTCCGCCGCAAGTTCCGGCTCGCACTTGTCCAGCGTAGACCTCACGGCGTCCACAATCTGCGACACCGGCTCCTTCAGGGCATCCCGTATTTCCTCGGAGGTTATCGTCAAAGTCTTCGGCAACCCCGTCACTATGTCCCGACCCTTGATCTCAAGGGTCTTCTCCTCACCCATCGGATACGCGCTGCCGATCTCGATCTTAATCATCTCGGACATCCGCTCCCCGACCAGGAGGTTGTAAACTCGTTTCACGTGGCTGGCGATGCAGTCGTCCATCGCATCGCCACCCGCCATTCGGGCGGAAAAGCTGTGGACGATCCCCGCGAGCGAGATAATCGCCACCTCGCACGTGCCGCCGCCAATATCGACGATCATCGAACCCGCCGGCTCGGAGACGGGCAACCCCACGCCAATCGCCGCCGCCATCGGCTCTTCGATCAGGAACACGTCCCCGGCCCCGGCAGCGTGCGCGGCGTCTTCCACCGCCCGCTTCTCGACCTCGGTAATCCCGCTCGGCACCGCAATCACCATGCGCGGCTTCGCATACTTCGAGTAGAAACGCACGGGACACACCTTCCGGATGAAATGCTTGATCATCGCCTCGGTGATGTCGAAGTCGGCAATCACGCCCGACTTCATCGGGCGAATCGCCACAATGTTCCCCGGCGTACGCCCCAGCATCCGCTTCGCCTCCGCACCCACCGCAAGGACGCGCTTCGAACCCGCCTGAATGGCCACGACGGAAGGCTCGCGCAGCACGATGCCGCGATCCTTCACGTAGACAAGCGAGTTCGCGGTACCGAGGTCGATACCGATGTCAGTAGAAAAAAGCGACTTTAGTTTGCCGAACATTGACGTTCTCTTTGTGGTTTCCAACGTTTGCGCATATTCTATACTAATTTCCGCCGCCAGTCAATAGGGGTGAGGGGGGGGCTCACTCCCCCGCGCCGAGATGCAGCCCGACGGAGACGAGGTCCGCCGCGTCCAGCGCATAGACCGGGTCAATCTCGATCGGCACGTCGTCACGGACGGCGACCCCCGCTTCCGCGAGCCACTTCGCCCACTTGGCCTGCATGTCGGCCTTGCACGTCGCGGGGCTGTCGCCCCCTTCCGCGTTCTTCACGGGCGAGAACTCGTCCTTCTGGTCGAAGGCGACGAAAGCCGCCCGGCGGGCGTTCGGCAGGATGTCGAAGATGAACTTCTCGAACTTGTAGCCGTTCGGCTCGGTCGGCTTCACAACCTTCCCGTCCGCCCCGACCGTCGGGATCTTCTTGAAGGCGAGGTGGAGCGGCATCGCTTTCGAGGCCTCGCGTTCGAGAAACGCGCGGTCGAAGACGTGAATCGCGGGAGAACCGTAGAGGAAGTAGAGCCGACCGTCCTTCGCCTTGCGGTTGCACTGCTCGTCGGTCATCTCGGTATACTCGACCATGCGGTAGGTCGTGCCGAAGCGCATGGGCATACCGACCTTCTCATACGGGTCGCGCTTGGCGCAGAGCTTGAGCGAGTATTCCGACTTCTCGAGGACGTGCTGGCCGATGAACGCCGGGTCGGCGATCTCGACGAGCGGATTGTCGACCTGGAAGAAGAAGACGGACTTGATGCCGCGCTTCTTCATGTCGGCGAGCGCACCCGACCGCTTCAGCGCCGCGAGCAGTCCGCCGTGTCCGTCGGGACTCATGAAGACGTGACCCGGCGCATCGAGGATGATCTTCCCCTCCTTTGTCATGCCCGGCCACATTCCCTGCGTGAAGAAGAACACGTCGTCGGGATTCAGCCCGAAGTAGTCGTTTTCCTCGAAGCACTGCACGGTCGCCGCGTTGTTCATCTCGGAGGTCATCACGTAGAACGGAATCTTCGCCCCGTAGCGGATCGACCGCGCCAGGATCTTCCGCGCATGGAAGTAGAAGAGCGGCTCGCCCGTGATCGGACCGATCGGGTAGCACCCCTTCGGACCATCAAACCCGAGGCGGCTGCCCTGCCCACCCGCCACGAGAAGCGCCGCGACGCGCCCGGCCCGCAGTTCCTTTTCACCGGTGGCAATCGCCTTCTTCAGCGCAGCCCCCTTCAGTTCCGCCACCTTCGGCGCAACGCCCTTCGAGCTGTCGGGCACTTCCGCACCCGTCGCGAGCGCGGACTGGCAGTGCGCGAGATCCTTCGGATCGATCGTCGCAATTTGCGCGAGCAACGCCGTGCGCTCCTTCTTGCCCAGTTTCTTCCAGTAGGCGAGCACGTGTTCCTGCCCGCACTTCTTCAGCATCTTCTCCGCTTCCGCGTAATTCATAATTGCCTTTCTCGGTTTTCCGTCGCTTAAGTCAGTATTTCTTCACTTCCTCTTCAATCTGCCGCTTCGCCTCCTCGTTCGGGGCGACGACGATTCCGCGCAGATTGTAGGGAACCCAGTGATTCGTCCACGTCGTGTCGCGGAACGGCTCGTCAAACAGTTCCTGCTCCGGCAACACGTCGTCCGTCGTCCCGACGCGTCCGTCGGGCCCCTTCGAGTAGAGGACAGGATGCCCGCCCCCCTCGCGCGCCTCGTAGACGTAGGCGTGACCCCACGGGTCGGACACGACCTTCTTGATGTAGGGCCCGAACCACCCCTTCGCGGAGAACGCCGCAATTTCCGCCGGCGTTTCCGGTATGCGCGCGAGTTCCTCAAGCCCTTCCGCCGTCGTCGGATACCTCCCCACGTGGAACTTGTAGCGTCCGCACGCGATGGCGAGCGCGTCAATGGACTGCCGCGACTGGATCGCCGCTTTGGAAATCGCCTTCTTGCCGAGGCTCAGCTTGCCCGTCGCCACGCTCAGCACCGAACCGCCGAGCACGAGCAAGATGAAGATGATGGCAACGTAGTAGACAATCGGACGCTTCAGCGACACGTCGTGCAAGTTCAACTCCCGCCGCTTGCGGTCGAACTCGCGACCAATGCGCTTCACGGCCGCCTGTGTCTTCGCACGGCGTGCCGCATCCCCCGGGTCTTTTGCCGGGAATTTCTTCCTGAGCGCAGTGTAGTCTACCATCGGATAAAACTCTTCGCCGCGTATTATACCATATTTACCGCCCCAAAACCGCTACCGCTGCGGCTCGAAGGCCGAGCGCCGTTTTGACCGTGGCTTCCAAAAGTGAATGCAAGTTTCACTTGCGTTTAGTCCCCATAAAGACT
>CAVDWI010000043.1:0-13081 GCA_963612485.1 Barnesiella intestinihominis | reverse complement strand
AGTACTTACGGACAGTAAACGCACGACTTCCGTGCGTTTACTTCTGGAAGCCACATCACAACCATCGGAGTTCGGCGGGGGCAAAAGCCTCGGAAGGCGTTCGGACAAATATGGTATAATACGCCGAAATGCAGATGCCCGAATATAAGATAGGCCGAACCGTCTTCGGAAGCGCCGCGTCGATTGCGGCGGCGTATGAGTCGTTTCGCAGTCAGGAGATTGACGAAGTGCGGCTCGCCGCCGACCGTTCGTCGCCGTTCCCCGTGCGGCGCGTGACGCTCGCCGGGGAGGCCTCGGTCGCCGGAGTCGGTACGTTCAAGGGGAGCGAGAAGCAGGTTCTGACCTTCGCCCCGAGCGAACGTCCCGGCTGGTGGATTCGCCGCATGGATCAGCCCGAACAGCTTGACACGAAGGTGGATATCGCGAACCTCTGGACGAGTGCGCAGAACCTCGTGCTGCGGTCGGGCAGTCCGCACAACTACCTGCGGATGGTCGAGCACATCATCGCCCTCAAGGCGGGGCTCGGCCTTGACGACGTGCTTCTGAAGGTGAGAAGCGGCGATCCGCCGCTGTTCGACCAGTCCTCCCTGCCGCTTATCAAGGCGGTTGACCATGCGAAGACGCTTGCGGGTGCGGCGGATGCGTCGTATGTGACGGTTAAGGAGCCGGTCGCGTTCGGCGGCAAGCGCGGCGACTTCCTCCTCTTCTTCCCGGCCGAACCGGGCGAGCGCAACCTGCGCATCGACTGCGCGATTTCGTGGAACACGGTAATCGGTAAGCAGCGCGTGCTTTTCGACGTGACGCCCGAAACCTTCCGTTACGCCGCGCTCGCCCGGACGAATGCGACGCACCGCCAGTACGTGCTCGCGAAGACCGTCGGCAAACTTTTCGCCGCGACGCGAAACTGGGGCTACAACGAGAAGAACATCCTCATCCACGGTCCGCGCCGGTACTACACCGAGCCGCGCTTCCCCGTGAACGGCAAGTTCCTCGAGCCCGTCTGGCACCGTGCGACGCTCGACCTGATGGCGGCCCTCTCCCTGACGGGGAAAGATCGCTTCATTGGCACGGTCGTCAGCTACCGTGCCGGGCACACCCTTGACTGCGACGCGATTCGCGCCCTCTACCGGAACAACCTGATATGCTCAATCTGAAACTCGAAAGACCGCTCGTCGTCTTCGACATCGAATCGACGGGGACCTCTCCGCGCCGCGACCGCATCATCGAACTCGCGGCAATCAAGGTGATGCCGGACGGGACGGAAGTCCCGATGTGCTGGCTTCTGAACCCGACCATCCCAATCCCGCCCGAAACGACGGCCATTCACGGCATTACGGACGAACTCGTGAAGGACTGCCCGACGTTCGCCGAGATGGCGAAGGGCATTTTCGACTATTTCAGGGGGTGCGACCTTTCGGGGTTCAACGCCGACCGCTTCGACATTCCCATGCTTGAGGAGGAGTTTGCCCGGTGCGGGCTGAACTTCGACGCGAACGGGCGCAAGCACGTGGACGTCCAGCGCATCTACCACCGCAAGGAGCCGCGTGACCTCACGGCGGCGGTCAAGTTCTACTGCAACCGTCCCCACGAAGGGGCGCACGGCGCCGAGGCGGACACGCGGGCGACGCTGGACGTGCTGAAGGCGCAGATGGAGAAGTACGGCGACTTGCCGAAGACCGTGGACGAAATGGACGAATATCTCGTGCCGCACGACCCGTTGAACGCCGACCGTCAGGGGATGCTGCGCTGGAAGGATGGCGAGCTTTGCGTCAACTTCGGCAAGAAGAAGGGCGAACCCCTGCGCCGGTTGATGCTGAACGAGCCGAACTACCTGCGTTGGATCGTGAAAGGCGACTTCGATACGGATGTGCGCATGATTGTGAGGGATCTCGTGGAGCACGGGCGGCTCCCGCCCATACCGCCAGAGGCCCGGAAGACCGGCGTGGCGAAGTCATGAGTGCGCGAATCGCTCTTTTGGCGGTGGCGGCGGGCGTTGCCCTGCGTGGTTTCGGGAGCGGCTTCGCCCTCTACGAGCCCTCGTCCGTCTCGCACGCGATGGGCGGTGCGCTCGTCGGGCGGGCGATGGACGGGTCGGCGAACTTCAACAACCCGGCGACGCTCACCGACCTGACGAACTACGAGGTTTCCGTCGGATTCGTTACGGAACACCCCCGAACCCGCGTGAAGGTCGATGGCAAGACCGCCGAGTATATGGATCCCGGCTTCTTCGTCCTGCCGAGTTTCCAGTTGGTCGCGCCCTTGCCGTGGGACTTCACCTTCGGTCTCGGCATGACCCCGGAGTGGGGACTCGGCACGACCTATGGCGACAACTGGGACTGCGCCTGGAATTCGCGCAAGACGCTCGTACAGGGCTACACGCTCGCGCCGAACCTGGCCTACAAGGTTCTGGACGACTGGTCGGTTGGTGCGGGGCTTCGCTTCCTCTATTTCGACTTCGAGCAGACCTCAAGTCCCCATGCGGCGCTCGGCGGCGTGAACTACGGCACGCTCGACAACCGCCTGACGGGCGACAACAACTTCGGCGACATGGGCTTTCAGGTCGGCACAAGCTACAAGGTGTTCGACAATTTCGCCGTCGGTCTCGTCTACAGGTCGAAGACCGACGTGCACGTGAAGGGGCGTTCGCGGACGAGCGTGGAGTCTTACGCGGTGAATCTTCCGCCCGTGGTGAGTGCCGTCGATGCGGCGGCGCGGCAGGCGACGGGTCGGGCGAGCGCCGATCTTGAACTGCCGCAGTCCATCGCCGGGGGCTTCAACTGGGACATTACGGACACGGTGCATTTTGGCGCGATGGTCTCGTGGACGCAGTGGTCGTGCATGGATACGCTCGTCTTCAATCTGCCGCACGGCGACAAGCCGATTCGTCTCGACTGGCGGGATACGTGGCGCTTTTCGTTTGCGCCGGCGTGGGATTTCGCGGAGAACTGGACGGCGATGTGCTCGTACGTGTTCGATACGGATGCGACGAGTCCCACGCAGCAATCGACGATGCTGCCGCCGGGCGACCGTCATATCGGCACAGTCGGACTGCTCTGGCGCTGTTGGGAGGGGCTTGAGCTTGCGCTCAGCTACGGGATGGTTCTGTCGAACAGCAGGTCGATGACGACGAGTGACGAGCGCGGCGATTCCCATCATCTCGTCTTTCACCGCGGCATTTCCCACGCGGCGGGTTTCACTGTCACCTACCGGTTCTGAAGATATTTGGTATACTAATGTGGAAAAGAAATAGGTCTAATATGGAAACGAAATCGGTTTTGGTTACGGGCGGGGCGGGCTTTCTCGGCAGCCACCTCTGCGAACGGCTTCTGAACGACGGCTACCGCGTGGTCGCCGTTGATAATCTCTACACCGGCTCGAAGGCAAACGTGGCGCATCTCGCGGGCAATCCCAATTTCTCGCTCGTCGTCGCGGACGTCTGCGACTTGAGTCCGAACGACCCGGCAATTGCCGATGTTGGACACCTTTCGGCGATTTACAACCTGGCCTGTCCGGCGTCGCCCATTCACTACCAGGCGCGGCCGGTCTTCACGACGCTCACCTCAATCAGGGGAATCCTGCTTTGTCTTGAACTCGCCCGGAAAAACGGTGCGGTTCTGCTGCACTGCTCGACGAGCGAAATCTACGGCGACCCCCTCGTGCATCCGCAGGACGAGCGGTATTGGGGACACGTGAACACGATTGGCATCCGCAGCTGCTATGACGAGGGGAAGCGCGTTGCGGAAACGCTTGTCGCCGACTACATCAGGGAATATGACGTGGACGCCCGAATGGTGCGTATCTTCAATACCTACGGGCCGCGGATGCATCCGCAGGACGGGCGTGTTGTCTCGAACTTCATCATGCAGGCATTGCGCGGTGAGGACATCACGATTTACGGTGACGGTTCGCAGACGAGGAGCTTTCAGTATTGCAGCGACCTCATCGAAGGATTTCGCCGCTTCGCCGACTTGCCCAAAGACCGCATTCGGGCGTTCTTCGCCGAGAAGGGGCTTGCGGCTCCCGTGCTCAACGTCGGCAATCCGGGCGAATACACGATTGCCGAACTTGCCGAAAAGGTCATTGCAATGGTTGCGGGCACGACGTCAAAGACCGTGCGTCGTCCGTTGCCGGGCGACGATCCGAAGCAGCGCAAGCCCGACATCACCCTCGCGAAGGAATTGCTCGGCTGGTCGCCGCGTGTCGCGCTGAATGAAGGACTGGCGAAGACGATTGACTATTTCAGGGGAAAATGCAAATGAAAGACTTGAAGGAAGCCTATAAGACCATCGAGACCGACCATTTCGCGCCGCGAATGGAGATTTCGTTCATTGACGGCAATGACCGTCAGACCCTTTCGTATGAGAAGGTGACGTGGAACGTCGGCGGTGAGGAGAAGGGACTTCGCTACGGCGAGAACCCGGGGCAGGAGGCCGCGCTCTACCGCCTCGTCAACGGCAACCTCGCGCTGGGCGACGTGGAGATGGTGCAGCCGGGACGCTATCTCGCGTCCGTCCCCGAACTCCTGCAGAGCGGCAAGCATCCCGGCAAGACGAACGTGACGGATACGGACAACGCGCTGAACATCCTGCGCTACCTGACGGAGAAGCCGTGCGCCGTTATCGTGAAGCACAACAACCCGTGCGGCGTGGCGCTTGGCTCGACGCTCGCCGAGGCGTATTTCAGGGCGAACAAGGCCGACCGCCTCGCGGCGTTTGGCGGGGCAATCGCCCTGAACCGCGAGTGCGACCTTGAGACGGCGAAACTGATTGTCCAGAACTACGCCGAAGTCGTCGTCGCGCCGGACTTTCAGCCGGGCGTGATGGATCTCTTCGCGACGAAGAAGAACCTCCGGGTTTTCCGCATCCGCAACATGGCGCGGCTGACGGACTTCGTGGCGAAGCATGTCATCGACTTCAAGAGCCTCATCGACGGCGGTATCGTCGCCCAGACCTCGTTCGCGGCGAACGCCCGCAAACCGGAGGACTTCATGCCGGCGTTCTGCCACCGCAAGATTACGGACAAGGCGACGGGGGCGGTGACATACGAAGACCACGCGATCAAGCGACTTCCGACGACGAAGGAATACGAAGACCTCACCTTCGGCTGGCTCGTCGAGGCGGGCGTGACGTCGAACTCGGTGCTCTATGTGAAGGATGGCGTGACGGTCGGCATCGGCACGGGCGAGCAGGATCGCGTGGGTGTCGCCGAAATCGCCCGTGACAAGGCCTACACGAAACACGCGGACTGGATTGCGTGGGAGACCTACGGCAAGCCGTTCAACGACCTGCGCCTCGCGTTCGGCGAAGAGGACGGCGCGCGCAAGCAGGCTGCGATCATGGAGCAGACGCGGGCGGAGAAGGGCGGACTTCCGGGGTGCGCAATGGTGTCGGACGCATTCTTCCCGTTCCGTGACGGCGCCGAGGTCGGCATTCGCGAAGGAATCACCTCGATCGTCCAGCCGGGCGGCGCAATCCGCGACTGGGACGTCATCGACTGCTGCAACGATGCGAACGTGGCGATGGTCTTCACGGGCCAGCGCAGCTTCCGCCACTGACGAACGCTTTCACAACCAACAACAAGGAAACGAAGATGTATATTACCTGCCTGGATCTCGAGGGCGTGCTGGTGCCCGAGATATGGATTGCATTCGCCGAGAAGACGGGGATACCCGAATTCCGTCGCACGACCCGGGACGAGCCGGACTACGACAAGCTGATGAACTATCGCATCGACCTGCTGAAGAAGCATGGTCTCGGGCTGCACGAGATTGAAGAAGTCATCGCCAAGATCGAGCCCCTGGAGGGGGCGAGCGCCTTCCTTGACAAGTTGCGCGAGCGGATGCAGGTGATGATCCTCTCGGATACCTTCGAGCAGTTCGGGCGACCGCTGATGAAGAAGTTGAACTGGCCGACGCTCTTCTGCAATTCGCTGGTCGTCGCGGCGAACGGCGAAATCACGGGCTACCGCATGCGGTGTCCGCAGTCGAAGCTCACGACCGTCAGGGCGTTGCAGAGCTGCGGCTTCGAGACGATTGCGGCGGGTGACAGTTTCAATGACCTTGGAATGATCCGTGCGTCCAAGGCGGGTTTTCTCTTCCGTTCGACGGACGCTATCAAGGCGGCGAACCCGGATATTCCCGCGTTCGAGGACTACGAGGCGTTTGCCGAGGCGATTTTCGCGGCGGCGCGGGACTGACGGGGCGGCGGAGTGACGCGAATTGACGGTAAACTGCCGCGTGAGTTCGGCCTGACGAAGGTCGAACTCCGTGCGGCGGCCGACTTCTTCGCGGCGCGGTCGTCCGCCCGTGTCGGCATTGCGTTCCAAGAGGTTGACGTGCATCTTCAGGATGACGAGGCCTCCGACGCGGCGCACCGCGCCGTGATGGGCGTCGAGGGCGCGACGGACGTGATTACGCAGGGCTACGACGCGATGCCGCCCGAACCGGAGGGCATCTACGGGGAACTCTTCGTCAACTGCGACCGTGCGAAGTCCGCCGCGCCGAAGCGGCGTGGGTGGTCGCCCGCGCAGGAACTGCTCCTTTATGTGGCGCACGGAATGGATCACCTTTCGGGTGCGGATGACCATGCGCCCGAGGACTATCGGAGGATGCGACGACGGGAACTCGGCTGGCTTCGTGCCTGGCGCAAATGCGGTGAAAGAAAGGAAATTGGATAGGCGATATGGAGGAGAACGACGAGAAGATGGAGCGTCTGCAGAACGTGCTGGCTCACGCGGGGGTCGCCTCGCGGCGGAAGGCGGCGGAGATCATCGCGGCGGGGCGCGTGACGGTCGATGGGCTTGTCGTGCGGGAGGCGGGCGCGAGAGTCGATCCCGCCGCCGCCCGCATCAAGGTGGACGGCAAGCCCCTCGCGGGGGCGGAGCGCAAGCGGACGATTATGCTCTACAAGCCCGTCGGCGTACTTTCGACGATTTCCGACCCCTTCGGCGGCGAAACCGTTGCCGACCTCATCCGCGGCAAGATTCCTGAACGGCTCGTGCCAGTCGGGCGGCTCGACAAGGACAGCGAAGGTCTCCTTCTGATGTCCAACGACGGCGACCTCACCCTTCGGCTCACGCATCCCCGTTTCGAACACGAGAAGACTTACATCGTGCGGGCGGCGGGACATTGGAGCGAGGACAAGCTCCGCACGCTCCGCTCCGAGATTGAAATGCCCGATGGCTACCGCATCCGCCCCGTGCCGGTCGAAGTCCTGCGCATCGGGGAGAACAACGTCCATCTGCTCCGCTTCAGGTTGCGCGAGGGACGCAAGCGGCAGATTCGCTACATGTGCAGCGCGGCGCATCTCGTCGTCGTTTCGCTCAAGCGCGTGGCGATTGGCGACCTTCAGCTGCCCGAAACGCTTCAGCCGGGCGAATGGCGCGACCTGACGGCGGACGAACTCGGCTGTCTTTAAAGACGATGAACGCGGCGTTTGACGAATTTTTCATGCGTATGGCGCTTCGCGAGGCCGAGAAGGCCGCGGCGGACGGCGAAGTGCCAACCGGGTGTGTGATTGTTGAGGAGCCAACCGACCCCGATTCGCCTCCCTCCTCCGTGCGCATCCTTGGCCGCGCCCACAACCAGACGGAGATGCTGTCGGACGCGACTGCCCACGCCGAGATGCTGGCACTTTCGGCGGCATTCGCGGCGAAGGGGAACTGGCGTCTGGCGAACACGCGGCTCTACGTGACGAAAGAGCCTTGTCCGATGTGTGCGGGGGCGATTGTTCTGGCGCGGATTTCGACGGTCGTCTGGGGCGTGTCGGACCCGAAACGCGGCGGCGGCACGACGTTCGGCATCTTCGATCACCCCGGAATCAATCATCATCCGACGGTTCTGCGCGGCATTCTGGAAGAGCCGTGCAAGGCGGTCTTGCAGGACTTCTTCCGCCGCCGCCGTGCCGAGAAGAGCGGAGAAGGGAGGGCGGATGGCCTGGTTCACGCAGACGCCTGAAGGCGTTGTCCTCAACGTCCGCGCCCAGCCGCGTTCGTCGCGGGCGGGAATCGACGGGCTTTTCGGCGGCGACGCGGTGAAGGTTCGCATCCGCTGCGCACCCGTGGACGGCAAGGCGAACCGCGAACTCGTCGAGACGCTGGCGGATGCCTTTGGCCTGCCGAAGTGCCGCGTGGTCTTCAAATCGGGCGAAACCTCGAAGACGAAGCGCATCCTGCTCGTCGGGCTGACGGCGGCGGACGTTGAGAAGATTGTCAGTCAAGGTTAAATGTAGTATCATTCGAAATCGAAATCAAAATCCTGCGGCGCGAAAGGCGCGGGGAGTACAAAGACAAGGTAATCGACATCATGAGAGAAAAACTCGCAAGCCGTCTCGGCTTCATCTTCCTATCCGCCGGGTGCGCGATCGGGCTCGGCAACGTATGGCGCTTTCCCTACATCGTCGGGCAGAACGGCGGCGGTTGGTTCGTCGCGCTCTATCTCGTCGCACTCGCGCTAATCGGTCTTCCCGTGCTACTCATGGAGTTTGCGGCGGGGCGTGCGGCCCAGCGTTCCATCGTGCGCCTTCACGCGACGCTGACGCCGGAGAAGAAGGCGTGGCGCACACACGGTGTCGCGGGCTTCATCGGAAACGTCCTCCTCATGATGTTCTACACGACCGTCACGGGCTGGATGCTCATCTACTTCGTGCGGATGGCATTCGGCTCGTTCGCCGGACTCGACTCCGCCGCCGTCGGCGCGGCGTTTGGCGGTATGCTCGGTGACCCGTGGACGATGATGGTGGCGATGACGGCGGTGACGGCGGTTGCGACGTGCGTTTGCGCGGTCGGACTCCAGAAGGGTGTCGAGCGCGTGACGAAATGGCTGATGCTCTGTCTACTTGTGCTCATCGTCATCCTCGCTGTGAACAGCGTCGTGCTGGACGCGAAGAACAGTGGCCTCGCCGGGCTTCGCTTCTACCTCGTCCCCGACTTCGCGCGCATGAAGTCCGTCGGCATCGTCAAGGTGACGGTCGAGGCGATGAACCATGCGTTCTTCACGCTCTCGCTCGGCATCGGCGCGATGTCGATTTTCGGCAGTTACATCGGGCGTGACCGCGCCCTCCTCGGCGAAACGCTGCACGTCTGTCTGCTCGACACGCTCGTCGCCGTCTCGGCGGGCATCATTATCATTCCCGCCTGCTTCGCCTACGGCGTCCATCCGGGGCAGGGCCCGGGACTCATCTTCACGACGCTGCCGAACGTCTTCAACGACATGCCGCTCGGACGGCTCTGGGGCTCGCTCTTCTTCGTCTTCATGACCTGCGCGGCGCTGACAACCGTCATCGCCGTCTTTGAGAACATTCTCGCCTGCCTAATGGACGCCTTCGGCTGGAGTCGCCGCAAGGCGGGGTTCGTCACCGGCGCGGCGCTCTTTTTCCTTGCTCTTCCGTGTCTTCTCGGTTTCAACGTCTGGGGGAGCATCCATCCGCTCGGCGCCGAAACCTGCATCCTCGACTTCGAGGACTTCCTCGTCTCGAACCTGATCCTGCCGCTTGGCGGACTCGCCTTCGCGCTCTACTGCTGCCACCGCTTCGGATGGGGCTGGCGGAACTTCCTGACGGAGGCGAACACGGGGCGCGGACTGCGCGTGCCGTCCGCCCTGCGCGTCTACTGCGCCTACGTCCTGCCGACTCTCATCGTCATCATCTTCATCCTCGGTCTCGTGGACAAGTTCGCGCCCCACGGCTGACACGTCGCCGCCAGCCAGGTGCCGCTTTCCCGGCGGCAAGAACCGCCTTGCGCGGCTTCAGTATCCGGCGCGTCCCGTCGTGTTGGTCGGGAACTCGACCTCGACGCCGCGTTCGGCAATGGCCATTCGGATGTTCGTCTGCGCAATCTGCATGGAGTCGTAGCGGAGGGTAAGCGTCTTCGCGGCGAAGTCCCAGCGGTAGGAATCCTTCGCAATGCCCGCATATTTCGAGAGGGCTTGCACGACGGTCGTCCTATTGCTCTCGGTGAGACCGGGAATTGAAAAGGTGCATTCCCGAACATCCTCGCGGCGGCATCCTGCGAGCGCGGCGAAAAGGGAGAGGACGAGAAGGAGGGAGATTGTCTTCATTACGTTTGCTTATTGGTAGGTTGTCGGGTCGGCGTCTGGTCCGAACGGGGAAAGGTCGCGGAGGTTCTTAATAACGGGCGGCAGGTTCTGCAGAACGTAATCGACTTCCTCCATCGTGTTGTAGCGCGAGAGCGAGAATCGCACCGACCCGTGCACGGCGATGAACGGTACGCCCATCGCGCGGATGACGTGGCTCGGATCGAGCGAACCCGATGCGCACGCCGAACCCGTTGAGATGCAGATTCCGATGTCCGAGAGGCGGTAGGCGATCGCCTCGCCCTCGATGTATTCGAAACTGACGTTGAGCGTGTTGGGCAGACGGTGTTCGCGGTCGCCGTTGACGATTACGTTCGGGCAGGCGGCGACAAGCCCCGCCTCCAACTTGTCGCGGAGCGCGGTGAGTTGGACGGCTTCCTTCGCCATGCCGTTGCGGGCGAGTTCACAGGCCTTGGCAAGCCCGATGATGTAAGGCACGTTTTCCGTGCCGGCGCGGCGGGCGGTTTCCTGATGACCGCCCAGCATGAACGGCTTCAGTCTCGTGCCGCGCCGCACGTAGAAGATGCCGATGCCCTTCGGGGCGTGGAACTTGTGTCCGCTCATCGCGAGCATATCGACGGGGACTTTCTGCACGTCCACGGGGATCTTGCCCGCGACCTGCACCGCGTCCGTATGGAAGATCGCGCCGTATTCGCGGCAGATCTCGGCGACTTTCTCGACGGGGAAGATCGTCCCCGTCTCGTTGTTCGCCCACATGATGGAGACGAGGGCGTTCTTCGTGCCCTTGAGTTCGGCGCGGAGTTGGTCGAGGTCGATCTGCCCGACGGTGTTCACGGGCAGCCAGACGACTTCGTGGCCGAGCGCCATCAGGCGGCGGCAGGACTGGATCACGGCGGGGTGTTCGACGGCAGTCGTGATGATTTTCGTCCCCTTGCCGTAGTATTCCGCCGTGCCGCGGATGGCGGCGTTGTCGGATTCCGTCGCGCAGGAAGTGAAGACGACCTCGTCGGGACGGCAGTTCAGGAACGCGGCAACCTCTTCCCGTGCGCGGGCGAGGTGCTTCGCGACCTGACCGCCGAAGGCGTGCATCGAACTGGGGTTCCCGTAGAGTTCACAGAAGAAGGGGAGCATCGCCTCCCGAACTTCCGGCGCGACGCGCGTCGTCGCGTTGTTGTCAAAATATACTGTTCTTTCCATCGGCGCGTATTATACCATAATTTCCACTTTGACAAAATGCGAGGAGGTGGGGTATAATGTGCGGAAATTCTTAACAAAGCCCGCAAAGGGCGAAGTCGAGGCACGTCCGGCACGGGGTCGGGCGGGAAGTGATTGTGAAGTTCGATCGAATGTCGAGAAAGAGAAGGAAACCTGAAACGATGAAAGAAAATCTGATGAAGAACCTCATCTTCGCGGTGGCGTGTGCCGTTCCCTCCCTGTTGGTGATGCTGGATGTCGCAGTCTTCAAGTTCGAGTGCTCTGAGGAGGGCCTCGTCGAACCTGTCCAGGCGCTCTGCCTCCTCGCAATCTCGGTGCTGCTCGCCGTCTCAGCCCGACGCTTCCCTGACTTTCGCGGAGGCTTTCTGCTTGCGGCGGGTTTCTTCCTCGTGCTGTGCATCCGCGAGAATGACAAGTGGTTGGATTTCGTGTGGCATGGCTTCTGGATCTATCCGGCCCTGCTGGTCACGGCTCTCGCCTGCTTGCTCGCGGCGCGCGTGCGCCAGACGGTATTGCCCGGCATCCAGCGCATTCTCAATGATGAGAACTCGGCAGTCCTAGCGGTCGGCTTCTTCATTACGGTTGGCTTTTCGCGGTTGTTTGGCATGAAGGTCATCTGGCGCGAAGCGGTCGGGATGAACGATTACCGCGTGGCAAAACATGTCGCGGAGGAAGGCTGCGAACTCCTCGGCTACGCGCTCATGCTAGCCTGGGGCATTTTGTTTGTGCGAGACCTTGTCCGCGAAAATCGAGCGAGAGGTCGCGACTCCGATAATTGACGCTTTACTGTCATTCTCTTTCGGCCTTTGCGTGTCTCCTCATGGCGGCTGAACGTCCGGAATCGGACAAAAAGATTCGTCCAATGCAGTTTGTAGGTTAAAACGAAAGGAAAAGACGAAAGATGAAAAGACTGATGACACTCGGATTCGCCTGTGCGATTACGATGGTGGCGGCGGCCATGCCGACGCGCAAGGACCTCGCGAAGGCGCAAGACATGGTGAAAGACGTCACGTCGGCGGACGTCAAGGCACTGAAGGCCGGAACGAAGAAGCCCGCCGAGGTCGCCGCCGTCCACATGGAACTCGCCGGGAAATCCGAATCCGAGGCTGAGAAATACCTTCTTCTTCAGGGTGCCTTCAACCTCTACGCGAAGGCGGGCGACTACGATTCCGCCGCGAATGCGCTCGAGGCAATGTGCCGCGACATCACCGACATAAATCCAGACGTCATCATCGAGATCTACAACAAGGCGATTTCCAGGTCGATGAAAGAAAGGGCTCCGCGACTCTATGCCATCAAGGAATCGGCGCGCGAGGCCGCGGCGAACCGCCGGCGCCTGCCCGCACTCGAAAAGGCCGCGAAGGCGAATCCGCAGGACGCGACGGCGCAAAGGGTGCTCGGCGAATGCCTCGCCGAACTCGGCCACTGGGATGCCGCGCTCGCGGCCTTCGCGAAGGCGGATGGCGAAGTCGCCCGAATTGCCAAAGCCGAGGCGGACGGGGCCGCCAAGCCCCAGGAACTCGCCGACTTCTGGTGGGATTACAAGTCGGACTCCAATGCCTTCAGGATTCATGCCGCCGTGTTCTACCGGAGCGCATTGACGGATGGTGAATTCAAGGGTCTTTCACGTGAACGAGCCGAAAATCGCGTCAAGGAGATGGAATCCGACAATGGCGTCGTCATTGGCGCAGTAGCGTTGCGGGGACTCGAGAAGAAGCAGTCCGTAACCGTCGCCGCGAAAGCCCCGAGGACGCGGCAACCCCTTGACTTCGACCTCGGCAAGGGAATCAAGCTGAAGTTGGCGCATTGTCCGGC
>CAVDWI010000042.1:0-13275 GCA_963612485.1 Barnesiella intestinihominis | reverse complement strand
GCGGCGGCGTTCGCGCTCGCCCTCTGCATCCACGGCTCGACGAAGCGTCCGTCGCCGAACGCCGCGCCGACAGCCCGATTTCGTTCCAGGTGGAAGTCTGGCCGATTGGACGGTTTCTCGCCCACTCACGGCCAAGGACATCCAGTCGCATCCCACTTGAGACGGGCGAGAAAGCGTATAATCGGCCACGGATTCAGCGCGCCGCATCGGTCGAATCGGCGTCGAATTACATGTTCGCCTCTGATCGAATTCTCCGCTCAGTCGTTCGCGGTTGCCGGTAGTTCGAGTAGCCAGTCCTGCAGGGGAACGACCTCGACCGTTCGTCCGTTTTTCAGCGTCACGGCACCCCTCTGTTCTCGCGTCACGACGACCCGGCGAGCGAGCGGCATGTGCGCGTCCAGTTTCGCGAGCGCACTGATTTCCCTCTTTGCCGTACCCGCGTCGGACATTGACCAGCAGGCCTGGACGGCAATGCCGATTCGGGGTACGCAGAAGTCGACTTCGACGTTGTGGCGGTAGAAGCGGACTTCCTCGCCGTAGGCGCGGCGCAGGGCGACGGCGCAGGCGTTTTCCAGCAACGCGCTGTTCGGATTTGTGAGGAAGATGTTCAGGAGACCGTTGTCGACGAAGTAGTACTTCTTCACGGACTCGCGCTCGGCGAACTTCGCCGCTAGGTTCGGGATAGAGAAGACAAGGCACGACTCCCGCATGAAGCGCACGTAGTCTCGGACGCTGGCCGTCGTCGTCGAGGCCCCCGCCGCCTTGACGAGGTTGGCGATCCGGTTGTAGGCCGCCGGTTATCCGACGCTCTCGGCGAGCTTGTGGACGACCAGGCGGAGGTCCTCCTCGTTCTTGATGCCGTTGCGGACGACCATGTCGCTGAAGAAGATCCGCCCGAAGAGCCCGTTCAGCCAGTCCCTGCGGTTCGCGTAGTCCAGGGTCTCGGGGAATCCGCCGTCGCGCAAGTAGGCCTCGCACAGGCGCGAGACGGCGCCCGCTTCGCGTCCGTAGCGCCAGTTCCTGTCGAGGCTCACGCCGTTCGCTCGCAGGTATTCGGAGAAGGAGTAGGGCATGACCTCCTGCATCAGGTAGCGCTCGCCGAGTGTCGTCGCAATCTCTCGACTGGGCATCTTGGCGTTCGAGCCGGTGATAAAGACCTGATACTTCTCGTTCGCGAGCCGCCGCACGAAACGCTCCCACCCCTCGACGTTCTGGATTTCGTCAAAGAAGAAAATCGGCATCCGGTCGAAAAGCGACTGGTAGGCCGTCAGGATGTCGCCAAGCGCATCCGCCTTCATCCCAATCAGCCGTTCGTCGTCGAAGTTGATGTAGCACATTTCCTCGACCGAATGTCCCTCCGCCACCAGTTGCCGCGTACGCTGATAGAGGAGATAGGACTTCCCGGCGTGGCGAACACCGACCAGGACATACTTCCCGTTCGGCTCGAACGCGAAATCGCGTTCATGTAGCGTCACCGTTCCGAGGAACTGCTGATACTCGACTTGTCACAATGTCCGACACCTCGTGTTTCGCCACACATTACGCTGCCACGGGCAACGTGCGATTATGGTATAATACGGAAGGACTTTCATTGAATAGAATATGAACGAACGCAAGCGCATCGTCATACTTGGCGCGACGGGATCGATTGGCATGAACGCCATCGATGTCGTGCGGACGCATTCCGACGCCTTTGAAATCGCCGCGCTGGCCGTGCTGCACTCGAAGGAGAAGTGTGAGGCGTTGGCGCGTGAGTTCGGGGCGAAGGCGTATGCGGGCGAGGACGCGGCGCTTCGCGCCGTGGAGGAGAACGAGGCCGACATCTGCCTTGTGGCGACGGTCGGGATGAGCGGGCTGAAGCCAACGCTCGCGGCGATTGAGAAGGGTATGGACGTTGCGCTCGCCACGAAGGAAGTGATGGTGATGGCGGGCGAGTTCGTGACGGGCGCGGCAAAGCGGCGCGGCGTGAAGTTCCTGCCCGTTGACAGCGAACATTCGGCGATTTTCCAGTGTCTTCAGGGGGGCGGCGAAATCGACCGCCTCATCCTGACGGCTTCGGGCGGGCCGTTTCTCGACGGTCCTGCCGACCTGTCCGCCGTGACGGCGGCAGAGGCCCTGAACCATCCGCGCTGGAAGATGGGTCCGAAGGTGACAATCGATTCCTCGACGATGATGAACAAAGGCTTTGAGGTGCTGGAAGCACGATGGCTTTTCGACGTGCCCGTGGAGCGCATCGACGTCGTCGTGCATCCCGAATCGATTGTGCATTCGCTCGTCACCTTTGCGGACGGCGCGACGCTCGCCCAACTCTCGCCACCCGATATGCGCGTGGCGATTCAGTATGCGCTCACGTGGCCAAGGCGGCTGCCGTCCATCCGCGAACGGCTGGATCTTGCGAAACTCGGCAAACTGACGTTCCGTGCGCCCGATTCCGTGCGGTTTCCGTGTCTCCGGCTCGTGAAGGAGGCGCTGGCGATGGGCGGCTGCGCAACCGCCGTCCTTGCGGCGGCGGATGAATGGGCGGTCGCGGCGTTTCTCGCCGGGCGGATACGCTATACGGAAATCGCCGCGACGGTGGCGCGGTGCCTTGACCGTGCGCCGCGCATCCCCTGCGATTCGCTGGACGCCGTCTGGGAGGCGACGGACTGGACGCGGCGATTCCTCGATGACAACAACTCTTAACAAGTGGAAAGACTGAAATAAATGGAGATTCTGACAACCATCCTTTACATTGCCGCGTGTGTTCTGCTGTTTTCGCTGGCAATTGCGATTCACGAGTTCGGTCACTTCATCGTCGCGCTCAAGCTTGGGCTGCGCGTGGAGGTCTTCTCGCTTGGCTTCGGCCCCGCGCTCTGGAAGAAGAAGGTCGGCGGCGTCGAATACCGAATTAGCGCGATTCCGCTCGGCGGCTACGTCTCGATTCCCGACGTTGACCCCGAGGGGACGAAGAAACTCCAGGGGAGCGGCGAGTCCGTTGCGCGTACGCGGATTCCGGCGTGGAAGGAGATTCTCGTCTCGGTGGCGGGTCCGCTGATGAACGTCGTGCTGGCGGTTGTGCTGGCGGTCGTGCTGGCGCTTGTGCCGGGCGTGAAGTTCGGTGAAACGCCTGCCGAGATTGACATGGTATTCGAGGGCGGCCCCGCGGCAACGGCGGGAATCCAGGCGGGCGACCGCGTCATTTCCATTGCGGGGAAGCCCGTCTCGACCTGGACGGAGATGATGACGGAAATCCAGCTGACGGGCGGCAAGCCCGCCGACTTCGTCATCGCTCGCGGCGGAACGGAACTGACGCTTTCGGTGACGCCGAAGCAAGAGCCCGTGACAGAGGCCTACGTGATTCTCGCGGCGCGGACGAACACGACGGGCGCGGCGGCGTGGATGCCCGACCGCAATCCCCTCAAGCAGCTCGCGTGGGATGCGGGCGGAATCTTCCGCATCCTGAAGGGACTCGTCACGCCGAACGAGACGAAGGCCGTCGCCAAGGCGGTGGGCGGTCCCGTGATGATTGCGCAGAGTATCTACGACTCGATGCGCAACGACTTCTGGGACGGCATCGGCTTCCTCCGCTTCCTGAACGTGAACCTCGCCGTGCTGAACCTGCTGCCGATACCGGTGCTGGACGGCGGGCTCATCCTCTTCGCGCTGATTGCGCTCGTGTTCCGCCGCCGTGTGCCTGAGAAAATCGTGGGGGGGCTTACAATGGTGTTCATGTGCCTTCTCATACTGATGATGGGGACGCTCATCGTGAGGGACGGCAAGCGGAGCTGGCGGATTCACAACTGGAAGGTTCAGAACGCGGCGAGAGCGTCGCAAGTGGAGGGAGGGATGACGAATGCGAACGAGAGAGCAGACACGGGCACTCAAGATCGGTAATCTGCCGCTTGGTGGCGGTGCGCCCGTCAGTGTGCAGACGATGGCGAACCTCAATCCGCACGATGCGGCAGCACTGACGGCACAGGCGAACGCCTGCGCGGCGTTCGGGTGCGACATTTTCCGACTGACCGTGCCAGACGTCGAGGCGGCGTGGGTTCTCGGCGAGGTGAAGAAGAAAACGTCCCTCGCGCTCGTTGCCGACATCCACTTCGACTACCGGTGCGCACTTGCCGCGATTGAGGCGGGGACGGACGCCCTGCGGCTCAACCCCGGCAACATCGGCGCACGCGACCGCGTACAGGCCGTGGCGCGGGCGGCGAAAGCGAAGGGAATCCCAATCCGCATCGGCGTGAACCACGGCAGCCTCGAGAAGGATCTCGACGCGCAGGTTCGCGCCCTGACGCTCTCCGTCCCGGAAGCCCTCTGCGCGTCGGCCCTGCGGCACGTGAAACTGCTCGAGGACGAAGACTTCCGCGATATCGTCATCTCCGTGAAGGCCTCGAACGTGGCGGATACGCTCGCCGCCTATCGGCTTCTGGCGGAAAAGACGGACTGCCCCCTGCACATCGGCGTGACCGAGGCGGGCACGTTCCTGCCGGGGACGGTGAGGAGTTCCGTCGCGCTCGGCATCCTGCTCGCGGAGGGAATCGGCGATACGATTCGCGTCTCGCTGACGGACAGCCCGGAGCGTGAGGTGCGCGTCGGGATGGAGATTCTGCGGTCGCTCGGACTGAAGCCGCAGGGCCCGTCGATTACCTCGTGCCCGACGTGCGGGCGGACGCAGGTGGATGTTTTCGGGGTCGCGTCGGAAGTCGAGAGCGAACTTGAGAAAATCTACCATCGCCGCCGAGCGGAGGGCGACACGCGCCCGTTCCCCCATGTCGCGGTGATGGGGTGCATCGTGAATGGTCCGGGTGAAGCGAAGGATGCGGATGTTGCACTCTGCGGTGGCAAGGGCGAGTTCCTCCTTTACAAGCGCGGGCAGTTGGTGGGCAAGGTGTCCGAGAGGGATGCCGTAAGGGAGGTGGTGAGCCATGTTATTCGTCTATAAGAACATGTTGCCGATGGTGCTGGCGGCTTCCGCCGCAGTCTTCGCCTGGCTTTACGGCGGGACGATTGGAAGCGTGATGCTGGGGGTCACGCCCTGGCTCTGCCTGCTGATGTTCGAGGGAATGCTTTTCTTCCCGCAGCGGCGGAATGACGAGACGAGTTTCGAGGCGCGGGAGCGCGTGTGGGAGACGCTGAAGCGCGATCCGCTGACGCTCGCCGCGCTCGCGTTCGTCGTGATCCTCGCGATTCCGTTCGTCAACGCCGGACTGTGCCCGACGTGCGATGCCGAGGCGATTGCCGCCGGGGCGAGGCCCGATCCGCTCGTTCGGTTTCTGCCATTCTGCCTGAACCGTCTGCACCACCTGAATGTGTTCCTGTGGTTTCTCCCGGCCCTGATTGCAATGCTCGCCGTGCGTCATTCGCTGACGCGCAACGGCAAGCGGACGTTTCTTGAGATGGTGGTCTGGAACGGCGTGGCGCTCGTGGTGGTGGGCGTCATCCAGCAGGTCGCGGGAGCCCCCGGCCCGCTCTGGTCGGGACTGATGGGCAATCGCGCCGGCTATTTCTTCTCGACGTTCGGTTACCCGAACATGGGCGGCGACTACTTCACGACGCTCTTCGGTCTCTCGGTTGCGCTGTGGCGTTTCCGCGTGGACGAGGTGCGCAAGCAGGAATCAGACCTTCGGCATGAGGGGCAGACGCTCGGCCGTCATTTCTTCTGGCGCAAGCACTACCTGCTCATCCCGGCCTGCATCAACTTTGTCGGTGCGATGAGCACGCTGTCCCGTGCGGCGATTATCCTCGTCTCGACGCTGGCGGTCGTCTTCTTCTTCCACGCGGCAATCTCGTTCCTGTCGCGGATGAAGAAGGCGGTGCGCGTGAAGGCGGGGGCCTACAGTTGCCTCGTGCTGATCGTGATTGCCGTGCTTGCCTCGATCTTCATGCCCGACGACCTTCAGCGCGAGGTCTCGACGCTGAACTCGGGCGAGGTGCTGAATCGCGTGACGGGCAAGAACGACGCGCTTGCGCGGCAGGGCATCAAGTTGTGGAAGGAATACCCGATCTTCGGATGCGGCGGCTGGGGCTTCATGCACCTGCAGGCGACGGCGGCGAACGAACTCGATCCCGATAAGAAATTCGTCGGCTCGATCGGCGGCATCAACGTGCACAACGACTACCTCCAGTTTCTGACTGAACACGGCGTCGTCGGCTTTGCGTGTCTCGTGGCGATGGTCAGCATTCTGCTGATTCCCGTCTCGAAGGCGTGGTGTGCGCTCGCCAAGGCGGCGCGATTCGCGCCGAAGGGGAAGGCCCCGCCCTCGCCTCGTGCACTGTTCGCGCTTCCGGCGGGGGCGTTCTGCGTACTCGCGACGGCGGCGGCGACGCTGGTTCACGCATTCGGCGACTGCCCCCTGCGCTCGCCAGCCGTCCTCTTCCTCTTCTTTACCGAACTTGCCGCGCTCGACGGTTTCATCCCGCACGGCATTCACCAGTCCAAATCCATCGACAAGGAAACGCATCACCATGCTGAAGGTTAATCCAAACTACGCGAAAATCAAGCCAACCTATCTCTTCGCCGAAATCGCCCACCGCGTGGCGGCACACCAGGCGAAGAACCCGATGGCAAAAGTCATCCGCCTCGGGATCGGGGATGTCACGGAGCCGCTCGCCCCGGCGGTCATCGCGGCGATGCACAAGGCCGTCGATGACGAGGCGACGCGGACGGACTTCCACGGCTACGGCCCTGAGCAGGGCTACGCCTTCCTGCGCGAGAAGATCGCCGAGTTCGACTTCCGCCAGCGCGGCATGGACATCGCGGCGGACGAGATTCTCGTTTCGGACGGCGCGAAGTGCGACTGCGGCAACATCCAGGAACTGTTCGCGGCGGATGCGAAGATTGCCGTGGGCGATCCCGTCTATCCCGTCTACGTCGATACGAACGTGATGGCGGGGCGGCACGACATCACGCTTCTCCCCTGCACGGCGGCGAACGCCTTCGTGCCGTCGCCGGACGGACTTGAGGCGGACGTCGTCTATCTCTGCTATCCGAACAACCCGACGGGCGCGGTCGCCACGAAAGACCAGCTTCAGGCGTGGGTCGACTGGGCGAATGCGGGCGGACGGCTGATTCTCTTCGACGCGGCATACGAGGCGTTCATTCGAACGCCGGGCATTCCCCACTCGATCTACGAGTGCAAAGGTGCGCGGACGTGCGCAATCGAGTTCCGCAGTTATTCGAAGACGGCGGGCTTCACGGGCATCCGCTGCGGCTATACGGTCGTGCCGCGCGACCTTGTCGTGCGCGATGAGGCGGGTCAGGCGGTGGAGTTGCGCCCGATGTGGACGCGCCGACAGACGACGAAGTTCAACGGCGCGAGTTACGTCACCCAGCGCGGTGCGGAGGCGATCTACACGCCCGAAGGTCGTGCGCAGACGACGGCGACGATTGACTTTTACCTTGAAAACGCCAAGTTGATTCGCGAAGCACTCGCCGCGAAGGGCTACACGGTGACGGGCGGCGTGGATTCGCCCTACGTCTGGGTTGACGTGAAGGGCGACAGTTGGGCGTTCTTCGACCGTCTTCTCGCCGGCGCGAACGTCGTCACGACGCCCGGCGCGGGCTTTGGCAAGGCTGGCGAGGGCTACATCCGCATTTCCGCCTTCAATTCGCGGGCGAACGTGCTCGAGGCAATCGAGCGGTTCAAGAACGTGCTGTGAACCGTGCGGTCTGTGCCTTCCTGCTTCTCCTCTGCGGCGCCTGCATCGGCGTTCGCAAGGGGGCGTTTGAAGGCGTCGACCTTGCACCGGGCGATCTCCACGCCCCCGACCTGACGCCTCTTGCAGAGGTTCGCCATCTGCCAGACCCACCGATTGTCGCGGTGGGGGAGGAGGGGTCGCGGTTGCCCATTGTTGTGGCGGACGATTCGCGCTTCGCCGCAGCCGCGATGCACCTCGCGGACACAATCGAGCGGATGACGGGGTTTCGTCCCGCCGTCTACCGCGAACTTGCGGGCCTCGCCGTGACGAACGCCCCCGCTTTCTATGTCGGGGCTGCCGCCTCGCGGCAGTTCGCCGCGCCGACGAACCACCCAGAGGCGTTCCGCGTTCTCGCGGCGGAAGGGTCGTTCCACTTTCTCGGTCGTGCGGATTATGCCGTCTACGATTTCTGCGAACGCATTCTCGGCGAGCGGTGCTATTCGGCGGACCCCGCCGCGAACGCCGACTTCACCGTGCGGACGCACGGGCTGGCACTGCCGTGCGTGGACTATTCCGACAGCCCCGTTTTCGACCACCGCGAGGTCTGGCCTTACGGCGGGACGCTCTGGGGGCGGCTCGGCAAGACGGGCAGTTCCCATCGCGGCAAAGTCCGCGCCCACGCCCCCTTCGACTGGTTCGCCGACACGAATCTCGTCGCCACCCTGCCGCAGATCTTCGCCCTGACCCCCGACGGCTCACGCGCCGCGACCCCTCTCCTCTGCTACGGCAACCCCGCGACCCTCGACTACTACAGGAAAAGGATTGATGAACAGATTGCGGGTGGACGCAACGCGGGTGAAATCGTCGATACCGTGCGCAAGACGATGTGCGTCTCACCGTGGGATATCGCCGTCGCGTGTGAATGCCCTGACTGCCGTCGGCTGATTGACCCGTCGAAGGGCCTGGACGGATCGGCCTCCAACCTGCTCTGGGGACATTTCACGAAGCAACTTGCCGCGTGGGCGAAGGAAAAACATCCCGACTACCTCGTCTGCATTCTCCCCTACATCAACACGTGTGCCGTCCCGGATGGACTCGACTTCACGGCGGAGGGAAACGTGGAGGCGATGGTCTGCACGATGCCGGGGCTGGCGATGTTCAAGAACACGAAATGCCGCGAGCGCGAGGAGAAACTCATTCGCGACTGGGCGAAGGTAACGGGAAGGAAGATTCTCAACTGGCATTACGTCTGTTGGCCGGCGGAGTTCACGGACGCACCCTACGTCTTCGGCAACCTGATACGCGACCACTATGCGCGGATGCGCGATGTGACGGCGGGGACATTCGTCAACACGAGCGGCGACAAGGTGCGCTTTTCCCTCTCGGTCTACGTGTGGATGCGCTGCCTGTGGAATCCCGACGTTGACGTGAATGCAATTTACGACGGGTTTGCGCGGCGGATGTTCGGTGCGGCGGCGAAGCCCATGCGGCGGCTGATTGAGTTGCAGGAGGAAGGGTGGAATCGCGAATGGCCGGACGAACGATGCCTTGATTCCAATGTCTTCGGCATCTCCTATCCGCCGCACACCGTCCGTGAAATGAGCGATGCGCTGGAGGAGGCGTGGCGGCTCGCCGAGGGCGATGCGTCCGTCCGTGCGCGAATCTCCTGGTATGCGTCGGGCCTTGCGCGGTTCTTCCGTCAGGCCGCCGCGTGGGAACGGGAGGTGCGTCCCCTGCCGCTCGTCGTGACGCGAACCGCCTCTCCGCCGACCGTTGACGGGCGGATCGACGAGGCAGTTTGGCGGAACGCCGTGCCGGGGGACTTCGTGCCGTGGAACGACGAGGCGACCGAGCCGCCGCGCAATCGCACGCGTGTTCGCGCCCTGTGGACGGACGAAGGCGTTTACTTCGGCTTCGACTGCGAGGAGTCCGCCGTTGCCGCGCTCAATCCCGCCGCCCCGCTCGTGGAAGACCACAACCGCGACACGCTGAAGGTTCTCTTCGACCCGACCGGGACGGAGGACGGCGCGTGCTATCAGATTCTCCTCGACTGCGGCGGGCGAATCGTCGCGGAGGTCGACGGCAACGCCTGGGCGGCGGCGGGCGCGAAGGCCGCCGTCGCCTTCGAGGGCAGACGATGGACGGCGGAACTGTTCGTTCCCTTCGCCGCGCTCGGGGCGGACGCTGCGAAGCGTCCGTGGAAGGGCAACCTCGTCCGCTGGCGCGTGGGAGACGGCGAGACGGAATGGACGCGGCTGTCGACACGCGGCATCTGCCGCGACCTCGACCGCAACGCTTTCACAACTTTTGAATTCAAGCCATGATGAAGAAACTGCTTTCCGCTTTTGCCGTGCTTGCGCTTTTGCCGATGAACGCCGCGTTCGCCGACAGCGCGACGGATATCGCCATCCGCACCGATCCGATTGCCTCACCCCACGCACGAAAGGGCGGCACAATCCGTCTCAACTGTCCGCCGCCGAAGAGTCAGAACGGCTATACGGACAACAACAGTTACACGCGCATGACTTTTGAGCTGATGTACGAGTCGCTCATCGGGCTTGACGCGCAGACGCTGAACGTCGTTTCGGGACTTGCGCGGGAGTGGCGGGTGTCGCCCGACGGACGCGAGTTCGCCTTCACGATGGATGCACGGGCGAAGTGGTCGGATGGCGAGCCGATTACCGCCGAGGACGTGAAGTGGACGTTCGACACCGTAATGAAGCCGACGAACGACACGGGCGTGTGGAAGGTCATCCTCGGCGGGTTCGACAGTCCCGACGTGCGCGGCGATACGGTGGTCTTCCGCAAGCGCGGCGAATGCGAACGCGACTGGCGCGACCTCATTTCGCTCGGCACGTTCCCCGTCCTTCCGTCCCACGCGCTGAAGGAGAAGGACTTCAACCGCATCGACTTCATCGACGAGCCTGTTTCGGGGGCGTATTGCCTCGTGCGCGTCGAGGAGCAGGTCGAGGCGGAGTTCCGACGGCACGGGCGCTGGTGGCGGCAGGACTATCCCGCCTATCGCAACGTCTGCAACTTCGACCGCATCCTCCTGCGCTACTACGTGGAGAACGAGAACGCCTTCGAGGCGTTGAAGAAGCGGGCGATTGACGTCTATCCGGTCTACACGGCGCGAATCATGTCGCAGGAGACGCACGGGGAGAAGTTCGACCGCAACTGGATCCTGAAGCGCCGCGTGCGCAACCACGCGCCAATCGGCTTTCAGGGCTTCGCGATGAACCAGCGGCGGTTTCCGTTCGAGGACGTGCGGACGCGC
The DNA here is from genome assembly GCA_963612485.1 of Barnesiella intestinihominis. Taxonomy (GTDB): domain Bacteria; phylum Verrucomicrobiota; class Kiritimatiellia; order RFP12; family UBA1067; genus UBA1067. The sequence goes on along the minus strand of CAVDWI010000042.1, from coordinate 2,378 downwards.
AAGGCGATGGCGATGCTGATTGACCGCGAGACGATGAACCGCACGATGATGTCGAACGCCTACTTCCTCCTGAAGTCGCTCTACACCGACCTCTATGACGCGGAACACCCCTGCCGCAACGCCTTCTACCCCTATGACGTCGCGGCGGCGCAGAAGCTTCTCGCCGAAGCCGGGTGGCGGCGGAACGAGACGACGGGGCAACTCGAACGGGACGGGCGGCCGTTCGCGTTCACCTTCCTCTCACGCGGCAGTTCCGAGGACAAGTTCCTCGCGCCGTTCGACCACGCCCTCAGGTCGTGCGGCATCTCGATGACGATCGCCCGCAAGGACTTCGCCGGCTGGATGCGCGACATGGACGGCTTCAACTTCGACATGACGTGGGCTTCGTGGGGGGCGAGCACAATCAAGAACCCGGAGGCGATGTGGCTCTCGTCCGAGGCGGACCGCAAGGGCTCGAACAACATCACGGGCTTCAAGTCCAAGGCTGTGGACGAACTCATCCGCCGTGAGAAGACGATGGACGACATGGGTGAACGCCGCGCCGCCTACCGCGCGATTGACGCGCTCATCACGGCGGAAGTCCCCTACGCCTTTCTCTGGCACGTGGACGAGACGCGGCTTCTCTACTGGAACAAGTTCGGGATGCCGAAGACGGTACTCGACCGTTATTCGGGTGAGGAGGCGGTTCTGACCTACTGGTGGTATGACGACGACCGGGCGCGCGAACTCGCGGACGCAATGGCGGCGCACGCGTGTCTGCCGTCCGTACCGGAGCGCGTGGACTACGATGAGGAAATGAAGAAATGAACGACGATTACCGACTTTTGGATTCGGGCGACGGACGCAAGTTCGAGCGCTTCGGCAAGCATACGCTCGTCCGCCCCTGTTCGCAGGCACTCTGGCGGCCGACGCTCGCGGGCGGCGAATGGGCGCGGGCGGACGCCTCGTTCGACCGCGAGGACGGCAATCGCTGGCACGGGCGCGGCAATCTGCCGAAGGAGTGGACAATTGAGACGGCGGGCATCCGCTTCAAACTCGGCGGCACGGACTTCGGACATCTCGGCATCTTTCCCGAACAGCGCGCACAGTGGAAGTGGATTCGCGAGACGGTTCGGGCGGCTCGTGCGGAAGGGCGCACGGTGCGGGTTCTGAATCTCTTCGCCTATTCGGGCGGCTCGACGCTCGCGGCGGCGCTGGGCGGTGCGGAGGTCTGTCACCTCGATGCCTCGAAGGGTATGGTCGAGTGGGCGCGTGAGAATGCCGCGCTGAACGGTTTGGCGGCATCGCCCATCCGCTGGATTGTCGATGATGCGCACAAGTTCATGAAGCGCGAAATCCGCCGCGACCGCCGCTATGACGCCATCATCCTCGATCCGCCGACGTTCGGACGCGGCGCGGGCGGCGAGATGTATAAAATTGAACGAGACCTGAAAGAGACGCTTGGACTGGTGAAGGACTTGCTCTCGGATAGTCCGCTCTTTGTCCTTTTCTCGTCCCATACGCCGGGGCTTTCCCCGATTGTCGCGGAAAACGTCCTCGGCCAGCTCTGGCCGTCCGCCGCGCTCGAATCGGGCGAGATGCTGCTCGAAGGGTCGTCGCTTCCCTGTCCGAGCGGCGTTTTCTGCCGCGCCCGGTTCAACTGAATCGCTCCGCCCGCCCCTCGCCTCCGTTCGTTTGCGCCTGCCGCCGGAGCGTTCCCGTTTTTGGTATAATAATCGTCATGAAATCTGAGCAGTTGTCCTACGGAGTGAAGGACTTCAAGCGCATTCGCCTTGAAGACCGCTACTATGTTGACAAGACCGCGTTCATCCGTACGATGGAGGAGCGTGCGAACTTCCTCTTCTTCGTGCGTCCGCGCCGGTTCGGCAAGTCGCTCCTCTGCGAGACATTGCGTTGTTACTATGACGTCGCCGAGAAGGGGAACTTCGAGCGGCTCTTCGGTGGGCTCGACATCGGTAGGAATCCGACGAAGAACGCGAATCGCTACTTCGTCATCCCGCTCGACTTCTCGCGAGTCAACGTCTGCGAGGGCGCGACGTGGGAGGAGAAGTTCGCGTCCTACATGAACCAGCAGATGGACGCATTCATCTCCGCGCACGAGTCGTTCATCGGCGAGATGCCCGACATCAGAAATGTGCGCCATCGTTACGTCTATGCGCGGGATGCCGACCATGTGGACGTCGCCGAGTTCAACCGCCTCTTCCGCGGCCTTGCGCGGGACGGCGAGTGGCGGCCGCTCTTCGCCTATCTTGCGGAGAAGTATCGCGTCTCCGGCTCCGTCCGCGACGGCATTGGCGGCGAGGCGCGAATCAACGGCTACATTCGCGCCTACCTGACGATGAACAACAGTTACGTCGTCCGCCCGGAGTTCGCGCATC
>CAVDWI010000041.1:0-13613 GCA_963612485.1 Barnesiella intestinihominis | reverse complement strand
GCGACCTCATCGCGGAGCATCCGTGCGGAATCTACATCTTCGAGTTGAAGGTCGACAAGTCGGCTGACGAGGGGTTGGCGCAGATTCGCGAGAAGGGCTACGCCGAGCCGTTCAAGGCGCGGGGACTGCCGATCTACGCCTTCGGGCTCGCCTTCGACTCCGCGACGCGGCAGTTCGTCGATGGCAAGGTCGAGAAGATTCAGTAGTCACGGCGCGGACGGCGCGGACGGGGCGGGCGGGGGTCGCACAAGGCCGCGCAGCGACGGGGCGGGCGACACCCGACCGAACCACCGGAGCGGAATCCGCCCCAAACTTCGCGGCGGATATGATACAATATGTGGCAATGGCAACGACGACATCACTTGCAAACTTAATCTTGAAGTCCGCCGGAATCTACTCCGACGAACAGCTTTCGCGCATTGCCGAGAACCGGGCGGCGAATCCCGGCATGGGGCTTGCCGAGGCGGCTGTGAAGTTCGGCGGCGTGAAGGAGCCAGAGTTCCTCGCGGCAATCGGGAAAGTCCTCGACCTGGAGGTCGTCGATCTCGAAAAGCGTCCGCCGAACCCGAATGCGCTGACGCGCCTCCCCGCGTCCGCCGTCTATCAGTATAACGTTCTGCCATTCCAAACGGACGACACTTCGCTGACGATTGTGACGAGCGACCCGTTCGACACGACGGCGGCGGACGGGTTGCGACTGATCGTCGGGTGTGCGGTTCGCACGATGCTCGCCCCGAAGGAGGAGGTCGAGAAGGCCGTCAAGAAGTATTACGGCGTCGGCGCAGACGCAATTGAGAAGATGATCGAGGACGGTCGCTACTCGGTGGACGAAGACGCCGGGTCGATGACGAAGATCGACGTGAACGAGATGGGCGAGGAGGCCTCGATCGTCAAGTTCGTGAACCAGATCATCGCCGAAGCCGACCGCCAGGGTGCGACGGACATCCACATCGAGCCGCAGGAGACGGAACTGCGCATCCGCTACCGAATTGACGGCATGCTGCACAAGGTGGACGTCCCGCCGCAACTGAACCGACTGAAGTCGGCGATCATCTCGCGCATCAAGGTGATGGCGAACCTCGACATCGCCGAGAAGCGCCTGCCGATGGACGGGCGAATCGGCATTCGAATCGGCGGGCAGGACATTGACATCCGCGTTTCGACGATGCCCGCCGCCTACGGCGAATCGGTTTCGCTGCGTCTGCTTGCGAAGAGCGGCAGTTTCGTGAAGATGTGCGACCTCGGCTTCAACGACCGTGACTTCGCCGTGGTGAACAAGATCATCCACCGCCCGAACGGCATCTTCCTCGTGACGGGTCCGACGGGTTCGGGCAAATCGACCTCGCTCTACTCGTTCCTGTCGGAGGTGAACAAGATCGACGTGCGCATCATGACGGCGGAAGACCCGATCGAGTATCACATGGCGGGCATCAACCAGGTTCAGATGCAGTCCGACATCGGCATGACGTTCGCCCGTGCGCTCCGCGCCTTCCTGCGGCAGGACCCCGACATCATCATGGTCGGCGAAATCCGCGACCGAGAAACGGCGGAAATCGCCATCAACGCCTCGCTGACGGGTCACATGGTGTTTTCGACGCTGCACACGAACGACGCGGCGGGTGCGTTTCCGCGTCTCATCGACATGGGGGTCGAGCCGTTCCTGATTGCGTCCGCCGTGGCGGGGGTGATGGGTCAGCGGCTCTGCCGCCGGCTCTGCCCGAAGTGCATGAGGGAAGTGCCGCTCGACCGCAAGTATTACACGCTCGACCGTCCGCCGGAAGGCGACGTCGTCTTTGAGCCGGTCGGGTGCGACGCCTGCACGCGCACGGGCTATCGGGGACGCCGTGCGCTCTTCGAGGTGCTGGAGGTCGACGAGGACATCGAAAGCGCAATCGTCCGCCGCGAGAACGCGACGCAGATTCGCAACCTGTCGCTTTCAAAGGGAATGAAGACGCTTCGCGAGGACGGATGGGCGAAGGTATTCAAGGGCGTGACGAGCGTCAAGGAGATCATGCGCGTCACGGAGGAGCAGTAGGCGTGAACCAGATGGAAGAGATGCGAACCCCGCCGAACAACGTGGAGGCCGAACGCGCCGTGCTCGGCTCGATTCTGATGGATGCGGTGGGACGCGGCGGCGACCGCGTGATGGACGTGTGCCTGACGAACGGCGTTTCGGCCGAGACGTTCTTCGACCCTCGCAACAGGACGATTTACGCGACGATGCTCGACATGAACCGCAAGTCGAAGCCGCTCGACGCGATTACGCTGATGGAGGAACTGCGCGTCGCCAAGAAGGTCGAGGCCGTCGGCGGCGCGGCCTACGTGCAGTCGCTCATCGACCAGGTTCAGACGACGGCGAACGCCGAGTATTACCTTTCCATCATCCGTGCGAAGCAACTGCGGCGGACGCTGATCGACCGTGCGATGAAGACGATCGGCAACTGCTTCGACGAGGCGAAGAACCCGGATGCGCAGGCGGTGCTCGGCGAAGCGGAGAAGGACTTCCTCGAAATCGGTCTTCGCGGCACGGCGACGATGCCGTGGTCGGAGGCGGTGCAGAACAGCTTCGACCGAATCGACCGCATGTTCAGCTCAAACGGGAAGACGCTGGAGGGACTTTCGACGGGGCTGACGCACCTTGACGAGAAGCTGCAGGGGCTCAAGCCCGCCGAGATGATCGTCATCGCGGCGCGTCCATCCGTCGGCAAGACCTCGCTCGCGATGAACATCGCCGAGAGTTGTGCGCTCGGGCTGGACATGAACAACGTGCCCGTGAAGACCGACGGCGGCAAGCGACATCCCGTGATGATCTTCTCGCTCGAAATGCCGGTCGAGGCGCTGACGAAGCGAATGATCGCCGGTCGCGCCCACGTGAACACCTGGCGGCTCAACCGGGGACTCTGTCCGGCCCGCGAGAAGAAGATGCTCGTCAACAACCTGACGATTGCGGCGGGCGAACTGAAGAACGCGCCGATCTACGTGGACGACACCGCCTCGCTGGACGTGATGGATCTCCGCGCACGGGCGCGGCGGGCGAAGAAGGCGCACGGAATCGAACTGATTGTCATCGACTACCTTCAGCTCTGCGTGTGTCACGAGGCGGCGCGGCAGGCGAGCCGCCAGATCGAAGTTTCGATGATCTCCCAGCAGATCAAGGCGATGGCGAAGGAACTCAAGATTCCCGTCATCGTGCTTTCGCAGCTCAGCCGTGCGAACGAGCAGCGGGGCGACAAGTTCGAGCGTCCGAAACTCTCGGACTTGCGCGATTCGGGTGCAATCGAACAGGATGCGGACGTCGTATTCCTCCTGCGCCGCCCGTCGCGGACGCCGACCGACCCTGACTCGAAGGACGAGAACCTGGCCATCATCGACGTGGCGAAGAACCGCAACGGCGAGACGGGCGAGGTGAGGGTGAACTTCTTGCGCGAGTTCACGCGCTTCGGCGACCGCGAGATCCCGAGGGACGACGAGTCGAACTACATGACCTCCGAACCGCCGCCGGAGCAGGGCGAGTTCGCGGAAGACCCCACGCTCTGACAGTGAAGAAAGGGACTTGAATGGAAAACGAAACACACGCCGTACGCAACCTCGTTTCGCTCGTCGGCCGCCCCAACACGGGCAAGAGTGCGCTCTTCAACCGGATTGCCCGCAAGCGCGTGGCCATCGTCTTCGACCAGCCCGGCGTCACCCGCGACCGCGTCACCCGCGAGGTCGAGATTCTCGGGCGGCGCGTGATGCTCGTCGATACGGGCGGCATCGCCTTCGACAAGGGGGTGACGAACGACCCGCTCGACAGCGAGACGCGCTCGCAGGCCGAACTCGCCGTCGAGGATTCCGCCGTCTGCGTGATTGTCGTCGATGCGCGCGCGGGCATCATGCCGCTTGACACGGAGGTCATCAAGCGCGTGCGCGAGTCGGGCGTTCCATGCGTCATCGCCGCCAACAAGTGCGATACGTCGCTGGACGACTGGCGTGCGGCGGAATTCGAGCGGTTCGGACTTCCCGTATTCGCCATTTCGGCAGAGCACGGGCGAGGCATCGAGGATTTGCTGAAGGACATCACCGCCAAACTCGCCCCCGTGAGCGAGGAGGAGAAGTCGGCGCGTCCCCTGCGCGTCGCCATCGTGGGGCGGCCGAACGCCGGCAAGAGTTCCTACGTCAACCGCCTTCTCAATGCGCCGCGTGTGATTGTCTCGGAAATCCCCGGCACGACACGCGACGCGGTTGAAGTCCCGTTCGCCATCGGTTCGGGCCCGGAGGCGCGGCACTACATGCTCGTCGATACGGCGGGAATGAAGCCGCATACGAAGATGTCGAAGACGTCGGTGGACAACTTCTCGCTCTTCCGCTCCGAGGCGGCGATTGAGGAGGCGGACGTCGTGCTGCTCGTGCTCGACCCGATGCTCGGCCCCACCATGCAGGACAAGCGCATCGCCGGGAAGATTCTGGACGCGAACCGCGCCTGCGTCATCCTCATGAACAAATGGGACCTCGCCCAGGAGAAGGGAATGACCGAGACGAAGGCCGTCCCGGCCCTGCGGGCGATGATGCCGTTCCTCTCCTTCGCCCCCGTCGTCTTCTGCTCGAACAAGTCGGGCTACAACATCCGCCGGACGGTGGACGCGATTGACACGGCGGCGGCCTCGGCCTCGATGAAACTGCCGACGGGCATGCTGAACCGTGTCATCGAGACGGCGACGAAGAAGACCCTCTCCCCGATGATCAAGGGCAAGCGGCTCAAAATCTACTACGGGCTTCAGGTTTCGACGAATCCGCAGACGATTCGGCTCTTCGTGAACGACCCGAAACTCGTCACGCCCGCCTATCTCTCCTACATCGAGCGGCGAATCCGCGAACGCTTCGGGCTGGAGGGTGCGCCGCTGCGCATCTTCCTCAAGGCCCGCTCCCGCAAGGAACTGGCGAAGACGCCAACCGCGCCATAACCCCAACCGCGCCATAACCGATGAGACGACCTTTTTCGGGTTCCCAAAGCCCACTTTGGGACTCGCTGGAGGCCTGCTGGTTGACTTGAGCGCAAGGAAATGGTATTCTATGTCTGATTTTCGGCGGTTCAGGTGAATCGATCCGAAGGTCTTTCGTTGATTTTTGACAAGACAAGGAGCGCATAGAGATGGCAATGAACAATCAGTTGCTGGCGGTCGTCCAGCATATTGAGAACGAGCGCGGCGTGAGTCGTGAAATCGTGATTACGGCGATTGAACAGGCGATTAGCCAGGCCGCCCGTCACAATCATGACGTTACGAACGATCTCCGCGTCGTGATTGACCGCAAGGATCTCTCGCTCCATGTCTACGACACGTTTGTCGTTTCCGACACCGACATCGGGCCGGGCTTCATCACGACAGCCCGCGCCGCCCGTCTTTGCCGCGGCCAGCAGCCGGTGGAAGGCCAGTCGATTGAGATTGAAATGCCCGCGTCGCGGCTCGGGCGCATTGCCGCGCAGGTCTCCCGCCAGATGATTACGCAGAAACTGCGCGAGGCGGAGCGCACCAACACCTTCAGCGAGTATCGCGACCGCATCGGCGACATCGTGTCGGGGACGGTTTCCGCCGTCTCCCACCGCGACATATTTGTGACGGTGGGCAAGACCGAGATGCTTCTGCCGGGCAAGGAGTGCATTCCGACCGAGGAATACCAGGTCGGCGACCCGATTCGCGCCATCGTGCTGCGCATCGACCCCGAGGCGAAGGGCCCGAGCGTCATCCTGAGCCGTGCGAACGGCAAGTTCATCGAGGCGCTTTTCCGCCTGGAGGTCTCGGAGATTTCGGACGGCGTCGTGGAAATCATGAGCGTGGCGCGCGATCCGGGCTACCGGGCGAAGATTGCGGTGCGCACGGCGAACGAGAACGTCGATCCCGTCGGGGCGTGCGTCGGCCAGCGCGGCAGCCGCGTGAAGACGATCGTGAGCGAGCTGCACGGCGAGAAGATTGACATCATCCGCTGGAACGAGGACATCCGCCAGTATGTCACGCAGGCCCTTTCGCCCGCGAAACTGGAGTCGGTGGAAGTCGATCCCGTGCTGCCGAACACGGTGCACGTCGTCGTCTCGGCAGACCAGTATTCGCTTGCAATCGGCAAGCGCGGGCAGAACGTGCGCCTGACGACGAAGCTCACCGGGTGGCATGTCGAGGTGCGCAAGTCGATGGCGACGGCAACCTTCGAGGACCAGAAGGCCGAGGCGATCAAGGATCTGGCGGAGACGTTCAGCGTCTCGACGGCGGTTGCGACGCAGATTGCCGATGCGGGGTATCTGACGATTGACGGCATCGTCGCCGAAGACGAGGCGAGTTTCATCGCCTCCACGGGACTTGACGAGGTGACGGCGAAGGGCGTGTACGCGGCGGCGCGAGCCGTCGCGGAACTGACCTCATCGGAGGACGAAGAGGACGGCACTTCGGCGGAATGATCGGGCGATAATCTGTTGTCGGAAACTGATTGGCGGTAACAATGAGAGTTTACGAAATTGCAAAAGAAACCGGCGTTTCAAGCGCGGACGTGCTGAACGCGGCCGAGAAGTCGGGCGTCGAGGTCGCCAACGCGATCAGCACGGTCGAGGCGGCGGACGTCGAGAAGATCCGGCAGGCGCTTGCGGGCCATGCGGCGGGCGAGGTCGAGGCGAAGCGTTCGGCGAAGCGCAGCAAGGCCGCCGAACAGGCGGCGACGCGGCGAACCGCCGACCAGCAGTCCCTTGCGCGGCATCTGGCGATTGCCAGGGATGCGGCGGCGGGCAAGAAGGTCGAGACGAAGACCCAGCCCCCCGTGCCCACGCACCCCGTTGAAGAGGATACGAAGCCTGCGACAGAGCCGGTGAAGCCCGCGCTCCGCACCGCCGCGCCCGCACCCGTCGCGAAGCCGAAGCCGGCGATTCCATCTATTTCCGCCAAGTTGACCGGACTGACGGCGCATGCGGGGTTCAAGCCGCTTCAGAAGGCGAAACCCACCGCCGCGATTACGATTACGGTCGCCTCGGCGCACAAGCCGAAGATTGCCGTCAACCGTCCGGCGGACGACCGAGGCCGCGCACGTCCCGACAGGCGGGGCTTTGGCGATGCGACGGGCGACAGGCGCACGATGCGTCCAGTCGCCGCCGCAGCCGCCGCACCCCAGGCGGGCGGGCGCATTTCCGTCAACGAGGACGCGAAGGAGATTTCGATTCGCGGCGCGGTCATCGTGAAGGATCTCGCGGCGAAACTCGGCATCAAGCCGAACCGACTGATTGCCGACCTCATGATGCTCAAGGTGCTGGCTTCCATCAACCAGCGCGTCGAGCCGGACGTCGCGACGAAGATTGCCGAGAAGTATGGCTTCAAGGTGATTATCGAGCATGCGCGTGACAAGACGGCTTCCAAACCCGTCCTGAAGGCGATAGACGCGGACGACCTCATCCCCGAGGATCCGCCGGAAACGCTGAAGCCCCGCGCTCCGGTCGTCACGTTCCTCGGTCACGTCGACCACGGCAAGACGACGCTCATGGACTGGATTCGCAAGGAACACGTGGCGGCGGGCGAAGCGGGCGGCATCACCCAGCAGATCAGCGCCTACCAGGTCGAGATTGCGGGCAAGAAGATTACCTTCCTCGACACGCCGGGTCACGCCGCGTTCAGTGCGATGCGTGCGCGCGGTGCGCAGATTACCGACATCGCGGTTCTGATCATCGCGGCGGACGACGGCATCATGCCCCAGACCGAGGAGTGCATTCGCGTGGCGCGGCAGACGGGCGTTCAGATTATGGTGGCGATCACCAAGTGCGACAAGCCGACGGCGAACGTCGATCGCGTCAAGCAGCAGCTTCAGAAGCGCGGGCTGACGCCGGAAGACTGGGGCGGCGACATCATCTGCTGTCCCGTCTCGGGCGTCACGGGCGAGGGTGTGGATTCGCTGCTCGAGAACATCCTCGTTCAGGCGGAAGTCCTCGAGCTTCAGGCGAACCCGAACCGCCGCGCCAACGGCTACGTGATCGAGTCGGAACTCCAGCAGGGGCTCGGGCCGTGCGCCACGCTGCTCGTGATGGGCGGCACGCTCAAGGTTGGCGATGCGATTCTCATCGGCGAGCATTTCGGCAAGGTTCGCGCGCTCATCGACGACCACGGCCGCCGCGTGAAGGAGGCTCCTCCCGCGATGCCCGTGAAGTGTACGGGGCTTTCGGGCGTTCCGGACGCGGGCGCGGAGTTCCGCGTGATGCTGGACGAGAAGCGGGCGCGAACGCTCGCCGAGCAGACGGCGCAGGAACGCAAGGAGCAGGAACTCTCGACCTCGAAGGCGGCGACGCTCGACGCCCTGATGAGCCGCATGGCGGCCGAGGGCAAGCGCGAACTGAACGTAATCGTCAAGTCCGACACGCAGGGTTCACTCGAAGCCATCGTCGAGGCCCTCAACCAGATCAAGAGCGAGAAGGTCGCCCTGAACGTGATCGGCACGGGCACAGGCAACGTCTCGATGACGGATGTCAAGTCCGCCGCCGCCGGAAAGGCCGTCATCGTCGGCTTCGACATCAACAACGACGCGGGCGTCCAGCAGCAGGCGCGGCACGACGGCGTGAGGATCAACTCCTTCCGCATCATCTACGAACTGTTGGATCACGTCAAGCAGTGCATGCTCGACCTCCTGCCGCCGGAATACAAGGAAGTCGTCAAGGGGCACGCCGAAATCAAGGCGATTTACGACATCGGCAAACTTGGCAAGATCGCCGGTTCGCAGATGCTCGACGGCACGCTCGTGGCGAAGGAGCGCTTCCGCATCCTCCGCAACAAGCAGCAGGTCTGGGATGGCAAGGTTCAGACGCTTCGTCACTTCAAGGACGAGGTGAAGGAAGTGACCGGGCAGCAGGAGTGCGGCGTGTGCTTCGCCAACTACGAGGGCTTTCAGGTCGGGGACGTCATCGAGTGCTATCTGCTCGAAGAATTGCCGAGGAGCCTGTGAGCGTCGATCGGTTAGAGCGGGTAAACAGCCTGTTAAAGCGTGTCATCGCGGACGCGATGCACACGGTCATGCAGGGCGATACGGTCGCGCCGGGGCTGATTACCGTGACCAGCGTCTCGTGCGGGAAAGACCTTCGCGACGCGACGGTCGGCATTTCCGTCTTCGGCGATGACGCGCTGAAGGAGACGGCTCTCCATCACCTTCAGCACAATGCGCGGCGCTTTCAGGCGATCATCAACCGCGAGGTTCGGCTGAAGTTCACGCCGCGCCTTCTCTTCCAACTCGACCGTTCGCTCGAAAAGGGCGATGAAGTGCTCACGATCCTGAGCAAACTTCCTCCGGCAGAGGGCTTTAACAACTAACAGTTTAACACGATTGAAGACAAAAGGAGAATAAAATGAGACCCGTAGTTCTGATTATTCGCGACGGCTGGGGCATCAACCCCCGTCAGGACGGCAACTCCGTTTACGGTGCGAAGACGCCCGTCATCGACCAGATTCGCGCGCGTTATCCGCACTGTCTGCTGGACTGCTGCGGCGAGGCGGTGGGGCTGCCCGACGGCTATCAGGGCAGTTCCGAAGTCGGCCACCTCAACATGGGCGCGGGACGCATCGTCGTTCAGGAACTGAAGCGCATTGACGACGGCCTTTCGTCTGGCGAACTCTTCAAGTCCCCGAAGTGGGCGAACCTCATCGCGAACTGGAAGAAGAACAACTCCCAGTTCCACTTCTTCGGGCTTCTGCAGGACGAGGGCGTTCACGCCCATCAGGAGCACCTCTTCAAGCTGATGCGCCGCGCCCGTCAGGAGTTCCCCGAAGGGCGCATCGTCGTGCATCCGTTCCTCGACGGCCGCGACACGCCGCCGCGTTCGACGCTCGAATACGTCGCCCGCCTGAAACAGGAACTCGCCGCCGTCGGCAACGCGAAGATCGGCACGGCGATGGGTCGCTACTACGGCATGGATCGCGTGAAGAACTGGACGCTCACGAGCGAGGCCTACGACTGCATTGTCAGCTGCAAGGGCAAGAAGTCCGCGACGGTCGAGGAGGCGGTGAAGTCGGAATACGAAAACGGCAAGACGCCCGACGGTGCGCCGATGACCGACGAATACATCCCCTGCTACGTGATTGGCGACTATGCGGGCGTGAAGGATGGCGATGTCATCATGCACACGAACTACCGTCAGGATCGTGCGATTCAGCTGACGCAGGCGTTCGTGTGCGACGACTACGCGGGCGAGCGCAGTGCGCGGCCGAAGGTGACGTTCCTCGGCTTCACCCGCTACTGGGACGAGTTCGAGGACTACCTGCTCGGCGCGATGGGCGCGGGCGGCGGCATGGACAACCTCCTCGGCGAGGTCGTCTCGAAGGCCGGTCTCCGCCAGCTCCGTCTCGCGGAGACCCAGAAGTTCCGCCACGTCACGAGTTTCTTCAACGGCAAGTCCACGACGCCTTCCGAGGGCGAAGACCAGGTCGAGGTGAAGTCGCGCTTCGACCCCGCGACGTTCGCCTCGCACCCGGAGATGGACGCCTACAACGTGACGGACGAACTGCTCCGCCGCCTGGAGAACAACCCCTACGGGTTCATCGTCGTGAACTACGCGAACTGCGACATGGTCGGACATACGGGCGACCTGAAGGCTGCGACGAAGGCGGTCGAGGTGACGGACGAGTGCATCGGCAAGATTCTGCCGCGTCTACTCGAACTTGACGCGCACGTGCTCATCTACGCCGACCACGGCAACGCCGAGCAAATGGTGGACTACAAGACGGGTCTGACGAAGACTTCGCACACGCTGAATCTCGTGGACTGCTTCTACGTCGCGAATGACGCGGCGGGCGTTCGCCTGACTCCGCTCGCGAAACTCTCCGCGATTGCGCCGACGGCACTGCAGATGCTCGGCATCCCTGTGCCGCCGGAAATGACGACCCCGTCGCTTCTCGCGGGCAAGGAGCCGTGGAGCAAGACCGCGCTCAACATCTGAAACCTAACACAGGAATCCATCCATGGGCGAAAAGATTACCATGCAGGGCGGGCGGCTGTGCGTCCCCGAAAACCCGATTATCCCCTACATCGAGGGGGACGGCACGGGCCCCGACATTACGCGGGCGGCGATGACCGTCTGGAACGCGGCGGTCGAGAAGGCCTACGGCGGTGCGCGGAAGATTGAATGGAAGGAAGTCCTCGCCGGGGAAAAGGCGTTCAATGCGACGGGCGAATGGCTGCCGCAGGCGACGCTCGATGCGTGCCGCGACTGCCTCGTTTCGATCAAGGGCCCGCTGACGACCCCGGTCGGCGGCGGCATCCGCTCCATCAACGTGGCGATGCGCCAGGAACTCGACCTCTACGTCTGCCTTCGTCCCGTGCGCTGGTTCAAGGGCGTTCCTTCCCCCGTGAAGCGTCCCGAACTCACCGACATGGTGATTTTCCGCGAGAACACCGAGGATATCTACGCCGGAATCGAGTGGATGAACGGCACGCCCGAAGTCGAGAAGGTGAAGGCCTTTCTCCTTGGCGAGATGGGCGTGAAGAAGATTCGCTTCCCGAAGACGGCTTCCATCGGCATCAAGCCTGTGTCGCTCGAGGGGACGGAGCGGCTCGTCCGCGCCGCGCTCGACTACGCGATTGCCAACGACCGCAAGTCCGTCACGCTCGTCCACAAGGGGAACATCCAGAAGTTCACCGAGGGCGCGTTCCGCGACTGGGGCTACGAACTCGCGAGCCGCGAATACGGCGCGCAACTCATCGACAAGGGCCCGTGGCGCAGTTTCAAGAACCCAAAGACGGGACGCGAGATCGTCGTGAAGGACTGCATCTGCGATGCGTTTCTCCAGCAGATCCTGACGCGCCCGGCGGAGTATGACGTGATTGCCACGCTGAACCTGAACGGCGACTACGTTTCGGACGCGCTCGCGGCGACGGTGGGCGGCATCGGCATCGCCCCCGGCGCGAACATCAACTACCAGACCGGCGTCGCCGTCTTCGAGGCGACGCACGGCACGGCCCCGAAGTATGCGGGACTCGACAAGGTGAACCCCGGCTCGCTCATCCTCTCCGGCGAGATGATGCTGCGCTACATGGGCTGGAACGAAGCCGCCGACAAGATCATCGCCGCGATGGACAAGGTCATCGCCGCGAAGACCGTCACCTACGACTTCGCCCGCCAGATGGAAGGGGCGACGGAAGTGAAGTGCTCGGCGTTCGGCGACGCGCTTGCCGCCGCGATGTAAGGGGCGAGAGGGGCGCAGCAGAATGTCCGCACGGCAAAGGCCTCGGCTGCTTCTGCTCACGCCCCCCCTTCTTCAGCCCAACACGCCGTACCCGGCGACGATGCACCTCACGGGATTTCTCGAATCCCGTGGCTTTGACGTCCATCAGCGCGACCTGTCGATCAAGGTCGTCCTTGACGTTCTGCGAACCTACGGCGACGAGCAGACGGACGAACTTCTTGAGTTCCTTCAGGGTCCAGCCCCGGTCGAGGCGAAGCGCGAGGCGAGCGAGGTCATCGACCGACTCGCGATTTGGATTCGCGACAACGTCGATCCGGACTTCGGCTTCTCGCGCTACGCCGAGCATCTCGGCGCGGCGGTTTCGGACTTCGGGGAAGTCGAGCGGCGCATCCGTCGGCACGGCGTAATCGACAAGCCGCTTGAACGGCATCTGAAAGCCGCGATGGAGGAGGTGAAACCGACCGTCGTGGGCATGAGTTGTCCCTTCCCTGGGACGCTCGTCGGCGCGTTCAAGATCGCCCGCTACGTCCGTCGGCACTGGCCGTCCGTCAGGCTGGTTCTCGGCGGCGGCTATGTCTCGACAGAACTGCGCACGATGACTGACCGCCGTCCCTACCGATATTTCGACGAGTTCATGTGCGATGAGGGCTACGTGCAGGTGGCGCGCCTCCTTGCGCCGCGAAAGGCGGCGAAACTGACGATTCCCCCGTTCGTGAAGCCGAGTTATCGCGGCATCGACTGGTCGGACTACTTCGACGTCGTCGAGACGGATAACCCGGTCGTCAACCTCTGGAACTCGGGGCGGTGGGTGAAGTTGCAGATGGCGCGGGGCTGCTACTGGCACAGGTGCGCGTTCTGCGACGTGAAACTCCCCTACATCGGGTGCTTTGAGATGCCGTGCGCGGCGGAAATCGTGGACGCGATGCAGGAACTGGGGACGCGCTTCCACTTCGTGGACGAGGCGATGCCGCCCGCGCTCGTGCGCGGCGTATGCGAGGAGATTCTGCGGCGGAACTACGCCTGCGAGTGGTGGGGGAACGTCAGGTTCGACGCGGCGTTTACGGATGAACTCGTCGATCTGATGGCGCGAGCCGGGTGCATTGCCGTGACGGGCGGGCTTGAATGTGCGAACGACCGCCTTCTCAAGTTGATGAACAAGGGCATCACGCTCGCCTCGGCGCGGCGGACGTTGCGGGCGTTCAAGCGGGCGGGAATCTTCGTCCACTCCTATCTGATGTATGCGTTCCCGACGGAGACGAGGGACGAGGCGTTGGGTGCACTCGACTACGTGCGGAGGCTCTTCAAGGCGAATCTCGTGCAGAGCGCGTTCTGGCATCGCTTCGCCCTCACGGTTCATTCGCCGATTGCCCGCGAGCCGGAGAAGTTCGGCATCACGATCCGTCCGTCGAATGGTGGCGGGAAGCGCGGCATTTTCGCGCATAA
>CAVDWI010000040.1:0-14204 GCA_963612485.1 Barnesiella intestinihominis | reverse complement strand
GTCTCGCAGTTCCACTTGCGGCCGTCGGGCATCGTCACCGCCCAGTTGGAAAGGTGCGTCCCTTCGTACCGTGCCGTTCCGCCGACCGTTGCGGCCACCACCTGCGCGGCTTTCGCCGTCGTGATCTTGTCGTACTCGAGCTCAAAACAGCGACACGAATCCGCCGTCAGACTGCCGCGGCGAAATAAAACAAAACGCGACATACATGAGGCATCGCGTTTCATTATCGGCTACTATCGCAGCAATCCTTTACGGTGTCATCTTGACACGCATGAAGAATGCGTCCGCGCCAGTATCCTTTGGCCCAGCCGTAAACTTGACCTTGCCATTTTCGGGCGTTCCAAAGGTGATGTTGACGTTATCAGAAGAGAGTCCGCCAGATTCCAGCATCGTTCCTCCTTCAAGTCCAAAAACCTTTTTAAGATTATCGGCGGTGGCGTCAGAACCAACCTTGATCTTCTTCACACTCACCGTAAAATCAAATTTTTCCGGCTCTGTTGCCGGTTCAAAGTTATCGATTTGTAGATCACCATCCGTTGGGGCGGCTTCAATCAATGTATCACTGCCGAGGGCGAATGAGAGCCATGCGTTCGGCGCATTCTTGACAACATCTGCGCCTGCGGCTGTAGACTCACCTTTTATCTTGACTTTGCTTGCCCAATCGCGGTACTGTCCGTAGGTCGCGCCGTCAGTAATGTTCTCCGATAGTTTTGCGTCTGCAGACCCTTTCAATGCCGCTTCAATTTGTTGTGCCGTGGGATTCTTTCCGAGATCAGGGATTGGGTCAGGCTGTTGATTCGGCACCCAAACCAATCCATCCAACCAAGCACAGTCATCCCCGTCAGCATAACTTCTGTCCTTGTAGTAAACCCATTTGACTGTGTTTTCTCCGCCGATAAACGTGACTGTTCGATTCGTCCAATCTGTCTCGCCATCGATGCGCCAGTTCGCGATTTCCACATCGTTCGTAAAGACCATTACCCGATCCCATGTAAAAGCATTGTCATCATCATGTTCACAGGAGGACTTGTACCAAAACGACATCGTCCCTGCACCCGAAACGGACGCGCAAAGCCATGTGTTTGTTCCGTTGCCAATAACACCGCTTCGGGCTGATGATACGCCCACTTTCGCTGTGGCATCGAGAATCGGCGTCCACGGATTTGCTTCATCAGTCGAAAACGTTACGGAGTTGTCTGTTTCAACGTCCAAGACCTCTCGTAGAGTCAACGGACGCTTCGTTATTGTTGTTATGGCTCTCTCCGTGCCTTGTATGAGGCCTTGAGATGCCCGAAAAGAAACACGAAGAGAAGAAGCGCTTTTGCGCTCCTCTGCCAAGTATCGTCTTTTCGAAGTTTCTCAAGTTTCATACAACGGCTGCCTTGCAGAATGCAAATTGATTAGGTCGGCGGTGCGTTACTCCGTCTGTCGCTTAACTGTTATTCGAGTTTCCTTTCGGGTTTCAGGACAGTTGAAAATTGAAAATCAAATTGCGGCAAACATCTGGTCGTAGCAGACCTTGTCCTTCGCGTCGTCGCGTTTCGTCCACGACTTGAAGCCGTTGGACTGATAGAACGCCAGTAGCTTTGGACGATCATCTTCACGCTCAATCATTACCAGCTTGCCGCCCACGCGGCTCTTGATCGCACGGAACTCATCAAGCGCCATGCCGATCAACTCCGAGCCGCTGATGCGCTTATCTACGCTGAAGTTCTTTCCGAGTTGTGCAATCAGGTAAACCGCCGCATGGAAATTGCCAGCATTGTCCTCTTCAGCAAAGCGCGAAATCAAACGGCGATTGCTTGAACTCAGGATTGTCCCTTGTACGGAATAGGCCTTTTGCGCAAGCGTGAAATAACCGACCAACTCTCGTTGAGCGTCACTCCAAACGAGATAGGTAACAGAGGTGGAAAGTTTCGCAGACTGGCGAGCCTTTGTCTTCAAGAAGCCCTCAACCTCGCCATTCATCGGGCATGTAAAACTCTGCAAGAAGACATCAAGTGCTTCAGCTCCCATCAACTCTTCACATTGTGCTATCGTGTATGCGCTATAACCAGAGGTCATATGCCAGCCTTCATAGAGTGGGCTTTAGCAACGAGCCTTCTGAAGAAAGCCCTCTCTCCGGCTGGAGTATACCGCTTCGTCCTACCGACCATTGTTGGCAGTCGGGGGGACGGCTTGACGTTCGTGAAAAGCGCGTGAACGATTGCATTGGCGGCCTTCGGGTCGTCAGTGTAAAAGTTAGCAGTAATGCTTGATGTTGCCATAATCTTACCTCGCCTTCATTTCAGGGCGTAGTAAACCTAATCAGAAAATACGCATATTATAGCATTTTTCGGGATCGAAAATCAAGGTGGACGCCGCAAATTTTGCTGGAACGCGGCAGTTTCTGCAACTTATAGCAAATCGGCTGCAAGATGTCCGACAATGAACACATGCCGTCGACGCTGCGGGATGGCACGAGCGAAGCGTTCCACTCGGACATACTGAGTGTCAAGCACTCGCCATTCGCACACATAAGGCCCGCGTTTCCTAAACTCGTCGAGAAGAAAGTTTAAGTCCCGCTGGTCTCCGTAGGTGACCGACAAAAGCGCACCGGGGATGTTCTCCCACACGAACCAGCGCGGCCTAATCTCTCCAAGCAGTCGAGCAAAGTGCTCGGCCAGTCCGGACGCGCCCTCGAGTCCCTCGCGCCTGCCCGCGACCGAGAACGACTGGCACGACGTCCCGCCGACGACGAGATCGATTCCGCCGGGGCAAACAACGACATCTGTTCCATTCGATAACTCCTGTTTCTCCCGGTCGTAGTGGATCTTCGTCATGTCCCCCAGGTTCGGCACGTCCGGGAATCGTGCCGCGAGGACGGCATTCGGGAAAGGCTCGATCTCGCAGAACGCGACCGGCTCCCATCCGAGCGGCTCCCACGCCTGACTCGCCGCTTCGACGCCGGAGCAGAAGCTCACGTACTTGAGCGGCTTTCGCTTGTGTTCTTCCATTCGATAAACTTCTGGTTTTGGTCCGCTGGCCTGATCAGTCGAGATGCAGTACGCGGTCGCGGATTTCGGCGGTGCGGTCCTGGTTCCAGAACTGCGAGCCGATGTAGCCGCAGGTGCGGCGGGCGACGTTCATCTTCGACTGGTCGAGGTTGCCGCACTTGGGACAGCGCCAGACGAGCTTGCCCTCGCGATCCTCGGCGATCTCGATCTCACCGTCGAAGCCGCACGCTTGGCAGTAGTCGCTCTTCGTGTTCAGCTCGGCGTACATGATGTTGTCGTAGATGAACCGCATGATCGAGAGGGCCTCCGGAATGTTGTTCGTCATGTTCGGCACCTCGACGTAGCTGATGGCCCCGCCCGGCGAGAGCGTTTGAAACTTCGCCTCAAGAGCAAGCTTCGCGAACGCATCGATCTTCTCGGTCACGTGGACGTGGTACGAGTTCGTGATGTAGTTGCGGTCGGTCACGCCGGGGACGATTCCGAAACGCCGCTGGAGGCATTTCGCGAAACGGTAGGTGGTCGATTCAAGCGGCGTCCCATAGAGCGAGTAGTCGATCTTCTCGGCCTCTTTCCATTTCTGTCACGGCGTTGAGTTGGCGCATGATTTGAAGCCCCAACTCCTCGCCCTCGGGCTCGGTGAGCTTCTTTCCCATCAAGGAAAGACACACTCCCACAATCCCGCGTAGCCGAGGGAAATCGTCGAGTAGCCGTTGTGCAACAGGCGGTCGATCCGCTCGCCCTTGGCAATCCGCGCCAACGCCCCGTGCTGCCACAGGATCGGCGCATCCTCGGACGCCGCGCAGACCGCTTGCGGTCGAACGCACGAGCCGCGCCAGCGGCGAAGTGGCCGCAAGGCGCCGCGCGTCCCCGTTATAACATCACCATGGCAATGCGCTATGAGGCCACATGCTCCGTCCAATAATCCACACAAGCACGAAAAACAAGATCACTCCCAACACCATAACCCACTGCAGTAAATTGTGAAAAATCTTCAAATGAGAAAGGAGATAAATACCAAGTGGAACTCCAACAAGTGCAAAGGGCAACCAGTTTCCGCCAAATATTCCAAGTGCGATAAGTCCACCTCCAATCACGATAATAGCTATAAATCCGACAAACAATTCTCCACCATTGCCATTTTCAATTCGTTCCTCACACTTCAGCAATTCTGGATTCAGCAGTAGAATAATTTCATTTGACTGCGCATCAAGCAATCCGTATTTTCTTCGCATCGTCTTACGAATCTCTTTCAATTTCTCGATTTCAGCATCCCTTTTATCTCGATATGCTTTACCTATGGATTGAACAATTCCAAAGATAAAGAATCCAAGAAGCAATAATCCCAATGGCAGAAGAAAAATCATTTGATAAATCCTTAAAGTTAGAGATTTTTTGTATTATATCATTTTCTGAGGACGCGCGCGCCCCCTGCGGACACCCCTGCGGGCTCTTCGGGCGATTGCTTTGCAATCGCGTGGCTTTTTCAGACATGATTAACAGGATTGGCACGATTTTGGGGGGCGGCTGTTTTTGACGCAAAGGTCGCAAAGAATGTTGACGCAAAGGTCGCAAAGCCTTTGCGTCCCCTTTGCGTCAAAACCTTTGCGTTGAAAATCAGAGACACTCCTCTCGTGCAACCCCCGCCCTCACCACCTCCGTTTAAGGAACTGGTAGACCGAAACGCAAGCAATACCCAGCGGAAATTCTCCATCGTTCGACTTCCCAATCTCTTCAATTCTACAACTCTACACGCTCACCCCATCTCCCGATTCTCCCGATCTCCACGGCTAAAAAGCCCCCACTCCCCAAATCCGTGTCCATCCGTGAGATCCGTGGTTGAAAACCCATCTCACAAGGCTTCCCGTTAATCCTGTTCATCCTGTCATAAAAACTTGCAAGAGCAAAATTAAAAATTAAGAATTGAAAATTGAGGATTAAGAGTCAAAAACCAAGGAAAATTGCAAATTAAGGAAAAATCACGGACTGGAATGCGATAACTTGCCATTTTTCACGAAAAACGCAAAAAACCGACTTTCGGCTTCACTCGCCGCAACCCCTTTATTTATTGGGCTAAAAAACATCACTGATGTTTGACCCAAAGTGCACTGATGTTTGACCCAAACATCAGTGATGTTTACCCCAAACATCAGTGATGTTTATCCGAGGCATCGGTTTTGACCACGAAACCCGCCGGGGGCGATGTCGTCGCGTCCGTTTCGTGGTCTGAATATCACACGGCTAAAAAAAACCTCTCCCCTGCCGTTTTTAGGATCACAAAACGGCAAGAGTCAGACGGGGCGGCGGCGAAGGCGCGCGCACCACGCGGAGACGGCCCACGCGACGAAAACCGCGCCGCCGTACCAGAGCGCACACGCGCCGAGCGTCCATTTGCCCGTCTCGAAGTTCGCGCCCGGCAGACGGGAGACCGTCCAGGAAATGCCGACGAGCGACTTCGTGCAGAGGGCGGACGCATTGTTGACGTGCGCCGCGAGGGCAGATGAGGCGAAACTCGCGACGATTCCGAGGACGCTCGACACCACGCTCGCGGCGGCGGCGGGAATCAGCACGAGGTTGGCGAGCAGTCCGCCGGGCGTGACGCGCCCGAAGACGACCGCCGCGATGGGCGTTCCCGCGAGCCATGCGGCGAGCGAGACGCAGAACATCTCCCAACGTCCCGCCGAAACAGAGGTGAGCCACCGCAGGCAGAGGAGGATTCCCAGCATCACCGCGAACGAGAGGGTCGAGCCCACGTTCAGCAGCTGCAGGGGATTCAGAAGATGGACGGCGAGGAAAGTGACCGACCACGCGATGAGCGCGTTCGGCCGTCGCCAGAAAAGCGGGGCGGCGAAGTAGACGCTCGCCATCGCCGCCGCCCGCACCGCGCTCGCGGTCATCCCGATCAGGTAGACGTAGGCCCAGAGGAGCGGCACGAGCACCAGCCCGGCGAGCCGTCCGGGAATCAGGCAGAGCGTGAGCGCACAGAGGAAGAGGCGGGCAATCACCATCACGTGCAGTCCCGAAATCGCGAAGATGTGCATCGTACCCGCCCCGATGAAGACAGAGCGGACATCCGATGGCAGTTCCGCCCGCTCGCCGAGCAGGATCGCCCGGTTGAGCGCGACGACTTCGGGAGCGCGGACAAGGCCGATTTCCATGCGACGGGAAAGGTCGCGGCGAATCCGCGCAAAGACCAGCGGGGGAGAATGCGCGGAAGCCTCCCTCTCGCGGCGGACGAAAGTGCCGCGTCCGCGAACCCAGAGCGAGCGCGGACGGAGGTCGGCGACGGGATTGCGATTGTCGAGCCAGCCCGCGCAGCGCCAGACCTCGCCCTGCCGGGGAAGCGGATCATCCTCCGAGACGCGGCAGATGACGCGCATCCGAACGCCCGCCGAGGAAGTCGGGAAGGAGACCCACCGCATTCCGTCCCTCTCCGCGCCGCGCACTTCCGCCTCCCCTTCCACGCCAAGACTCAATTCGAGCGGCGCACGGCTGACCGTCGCCGCCGCAAGCCAGTCCGCCCGCCGCCCGTAGGCGGCAAGGGCGAGCGCCATACCGAGCAGGAAGAGCGGCAACGCCCACCAGCCGCGCACGTTCGCCCCGTAGCCCACGAAAAGCGCAACGCCCGCCGACAACAGCACCGCAGCCCGCATCGGGGCGAAGTCCCCGACCGCGAGCCCGCACGCCTCGCCGAGCGCGACACACGCGCAGACCGCCAGCCATCGGCTGTCGCTACGCATATTCTGGATACCCCTTGCGCATCATAACCTGAACGATGCGCCTATTATGACAGATTCCGCCGAGAAAAGCCTTACGCGAACCTTACAAAAGCATTAAGATTTCGTAAGGTTCAGGCGCGGGGATCTGCCGCCGGGGCGGAGGGACGCGCAAAGAGGCAGGACGCAACGACCGCCGTGAACGGCGCGACGAGCACAAGCCCGAAACTGCCAACGAGCGTCTTCACGAGTTCCGCCGAGACGAGCGTCGAGTTGAGGAAGTCCATCGGCTTCGTGCCCTGCGCGGCGAAGACCATCAGCAGGGTCAGGTAGCCGCCCGAATAGGCGAGCAGCAGGGTTGTCGTCATCGTGCCGACGACGGAACGACCGACGCGAAGCCCCGAAAGGAGAAGTTCGCGGCGCGTGATGCCCGGATGGTGCCGCGCCACTTCCTCGGACGCAGCGGCGACGTCCATCGCGAGATCCATCACCGCCCCCGACGAAGCGAGAATCACCGAACCGATGAAGACGTCGGGCAGGTTGAGGTCGGTATAGCCCGAGTAGACGAGCGCCTGCACGAAGGGGAGGGTCGCGCCGTTCACGTGTAGAACCGCCGCGAAGAAGTCGGCGAGAGCGAGGGAGGCGACCACCCCCAGCATCGCGCCGAGAAACGCCGCAAACCCCTTGCGCGTCCAGCCCGCGACGAGATACATGATGACCGCCGTCAGCACAAGCACGCAGATGAAACTCGTCCAGCCCGCCGGCCAACCGCGCAGACAGAGCGGAATCAGAAGCTTCCACACCGCGAAACAGGAGAAGACGAAGCTGAACAGGGCCTTCGCGCCCGTCCAGCCGCCGAAGGCGACGAGCAATAGGCAGAACGCGCCGAACAGCACGGACATCCAGCCCGTGCGCCAGTGGTCGCGGGCGACGAGCGGCTCCGCCCCGTTGACGACGAGCGCGGTGTCGCCGGGCGCGAACTTCTTGTCGAGTTCCAGTTGGGCGCGGAGTTCGTTCGCCGCTTCGCGACGTTCGCCGTTCGGGAGTTCGACGACGAGTTTCTGCGTGCCGAACTCGATCAGCCCGTGCCGCTCGACTCCCGAATCGTCAACCGAGACGACCCGCGCCCGCGTCGTCGTGCCGGGGTTGTCCGCGAGCCGCCGAGGCCCCGGCAAGTAGAGCATCCCGACGCAGCCGAGCGCGAGGACGAGTATGGGCAGAAGCCGCCGCACCTCAGCGCACGAGTTCCTTCAGGATCTTCGCGATGTCGGTGTTGTCGAGGAAGCCCGCGAACCGCTCCGCACCCGGGCCTTTCGCCGTCGTCAGCACGGGCAGGGCGGTGTGCGCCCCCGACGTCCAGCCGATGCCGCACTTGTGCGAGAAAATGTTCTTCACCGCCGTCGGCAGTCGTGTGATTTTCGCCGCATCGTAGGCCTCGTTGTCCTTCTTCCCCTCCTTCGCAATCCGAAGGTCGTGGGCAAACGCCGTTTCGAGTTCCGCCTTTTCCGCCGCGTTCAGGACCATCGGGTCTTTCGCCGCGTCGCCCTCGAAGCGCAGGCCGAAGTTCTCCGTCAGGAACGGCGCGAGTTCCGCGAGGCTGGCGGGACGCTTCGCCCGGATGTAGTCCGAGAGCGAATCCGCCGAGCACTTCTGGTGCGCGAGACGATCCATGTAGAAGGCGTAGCCCGTGCCGGCGAAGCCCATCGTCATGCCGCCCGTCTCGTGGTCACCCGTGACGACGATCAGCGTGTCGGGGTGGGACTTCTGGTAGTCGAGCGCCACGCGCACCGCCTCGTCCAGCGCGAGCACGTCGCGGAGGTTCGTCGCCGCATCGTTGGCGTGACCCGCCCAGTCGATCTTGCCGCCCTCCACCATCATGAAGAAGCCCTTCGGGTTGTCGAGGAGTTCAATCCCCTTCGCCGTCAGTTCGGCGAGCGTCGGCGTATCCTTCCACTGCCCCGCGTCAATCGCATAGGGGAGGTTCGATTTCGCCGCGACGTACCAGACCTTGCCGCCGCCCGGCTTCAGCGCATCGAACGCCGCACGGTCGCACTTCGCGAACGCATACCCCGCCTCGGGAGCAAGCGCGTAGATGTCGCCGCGGTATTCGGCGTGGCGCTTGTCGTCATGTCCCGAAAGCCCGCCGCCCGCAAAGTAGTCGAACCCGGAGGCGAGCAGGTCGAGACCGATGCCATAGCCGTCGCCGCGGTTCTTGCGATGCGCGTAGAAGCCCGCCGGGGTCGCGTGGTTGATGGTGACGGAGGTGACGATGCCCACCTTCTTGCCGCACTCCTTCGCCACCGTCGCCATCGAATAGAGACGGTTGGTCGTCGTATCCATGCCGAGCGTACCGTTGTTCGTCTTCTCGCCGCACGCAATCGCCGTCGCCGCCGCAGCGGAGTCCGTCACCAGCGAATTCGCCGAGCAGGTGCGCGTCGTCGCCTCGTGGCCGAGACGGTTGAACGCCAGCGGCGGCAGCCCCGCCTTGCGGGCGAACTCGTCCGCCGTCATGCGCTGCGGCGTGGACATCCCGTCGCCGATGAAGAGGATGACGTTTTTCGGATTGGCAAAACAACAAACCGACACCGCCCCCAGGGCGACACAAACCAACGCTTTAATTTTCATAGCGGAACTATTATACCATATTTCCGTCGAAGGACAGCGGAAAACGCGACGTAATTGGTTCGGTGGTCGTTTGTCGATTGCGCGGCAGACCAACCAATCCTGGTCGCTCCGGCGGTGAGGGCGGGTGTCGCCCGATCCGTCGCTCCGCGGCCTCGTACCGCCTTTCACGCGTAGACAAGAAACTTCGTTCAGTCAGCCCTGCCTCGGCAGGGTCCGTGGTTGCAGACATTGCCACTCTTACGGCGGCGAGCCGCTGCGCTCCTCTCGTGCAACCCCCGCCCTCACCGCCTACGCTTAACCTAAAAAAGCAGTTGAATTTTAAACGAGGAAAGAAGAATGGAAGATTTCGACCTGACGGCATATCTCGCAAACTTAAAGGGCGGCGCGGCAGACGACCGCGAGCCGCAGAATGTCCTCGCCGCGCAGACGGAGGCGGACACGGGGACGGGTGACGACTTTGACCTCACGGCGTATCTCGCGTCGCTCAAGGCGGCGAACGCCCAGAAGAGCGCGAAAAGCGACAATTACGGCAAAATGGATCGCCAGCGCGACACGATAATCGCCGAAACGGGCGAGGACATCGGCAAGGGAGAGGCCTTCGCCCGCAACGTCATTCCCTTCCTCGGCGACGAATACAAGTCCGAACGGGAAGCGCAACTCCTCCAACTTGAGAAGTTGCGCGACGGGTCCGCCCTTGCCGACATCCGCGAACGGCGGCAGCAGGGACGGCGCGGCGACGAAGAGGCGGGCGAACGCAAGAACCGCAAGATGGTCTTTGACGCGGTCAACCAGTCTTCGATTGTCGGCAACAGCGGCTTCGGCGCGGCGTTGGCGCAAATTCAGCACGCCAAGGCCCAGGAGAAGAAGTCGGACGAGGAGACTTACTTCGACCAGCTCGAGAACGTCGGCAAGAACGCGGGCATCGACCGCAAGACGCTGACGAAACTCCGCGAGAGTTCCGCGACCGCCGACGAGTTCGCGAACAAGTTGCAGGGCGCGGCGGTCGGCGAACTGAAAGCCTATGCGACGCGGAAGAAGGAGGCGCAGAAGCGGCTCACGGACAACGAGGCCGGCACATGGGATGAAATCGTCAACGGCCTCATCACGAACGCGGGCTATCAGGGCAAGTATCTCATCAGCGGCATGAGCGGCGGCATCGGCCTTGCCGGCGTGGCGGCGCAGTCCGCCGAGCAACGCGCACTGGCGTTGCAGAACAAGGAATACGACGTTGACGAAAACGGCGACCTCATCGTCATTCACAACGGCGACAGCGCGGGTATGGCGGCCGTCAAGGGAATCGCGGGCGGCGTGGCGGAGGTCGCGGTCGAGCAGTTCCTCGAAAAGGGGCTGGGGCTTCTCTACAAGGGTGCGAAGAAGGTCCCCGGCGTCGGGAAGGTCGTGGGCAAGGTCGGCGACGGCGTTGCCAAGGGCGTCGGCAAGGTCGTCGGCGGCATCGGCGCGAAACTCTCGAAGAACCCGGCGGGCAAGTGGCTCGTCGGCGCGGCAGAAAACTTCGGCAAATACCAGAAATACACCGGCATCAACGGACTGCCGATGGAAATGCTCGAAGAGCACGTCCAGGACTTCGCGGACGACGTTCTCGGCTTCAACACGAAGGGGCGCGAATACACGACCTTCGGCAACGAAACGGCGGACTGGTGGCACAACAAGTTCTGGAACGCGGAGCATAACAAAGACCTGTTCCTCGGCCTCGTCGGCACGATGGCGTTGCAGGGCGCATACGCCGGGACGAAAGCGCATCACGACATTCAGAAGTGGCGGCAGAATTCGGCGGGCTTCCTGAAGACGATGCTCGACGAGAAACAGGTGGACGCGCTCTCTGACACCGAAGTGCGCCACCTCTACAATTTCGTGACTTCGCCCGGATTCACGAAGGAGAAGGTTGACCGCTTCCTTGGCAAAGTCCAAGGCCGCACGGAAATGGCGAACGCGCTCCTGTCGCTGAAGGAGGCGAACACGCCGTTCTTCGACTCCGACCAAAAGGCGGTGGACGATGCGGTTTCGTCGGGTTCGGTCAAGTCGCGGTTCGCGCCGCCCACGGTGGAAGTGAATGGCGGCAAGAAGATCGACTGGCAGCCCTACGTGTGGGGCGACGGACTGAAAACGCAGCGCGTCTACGACAATGAGACGGGCATCGCCATTGACAAACTCGGCGGCAACCGCCTCTGCGTCACCAACCGCGACGGACTGCGCATTGTCGTGGACGGCGAGACGGGCGGCGATTCATTCGCCCGCGCCATTTCCGTGGCGGACAAGATGAGCATCCACAACCAACTCCTCGACGCGAAGCGTCCAGCGAAGGAGGCGTATATCAAGAAGCGCATCGAGGAAACGGCGCAGAACGGCAACTTCATCCTCGTGAAGAACAACGCGGATCTCATGAAGATGTCCCCCGAACTCGCGAAGTCGGCGGACTACACGGTCAACAATCCCGCACTGAAACTCTCGGACGGGCGCATCGTCCTCGTCACGGACAACATGAAGAGCGCCGCCGAGGTGAACCGCATGATTCTCCACGAGGCGGCGATTCACGCCGGGCTGAACAAGGCGTTCACGACAGAGCAGAAGCGAAAGTTCCTAAGCCGCCTCAACGACACCGAAATCGAGGACTACAAGGCGAGGATTGACCGTCAGCGCAAGGCGCGCGGTCTTGCGCCGATCGACTGGAACAAAGACGAATACGTCGAGGAGGCGTTCGCGCACGTCTGGGACCGCCGCCGCACGAATCCGCTCCTGACGCAGAAGGTCAGCCACCTCATGCGCGACATCGGGCGTTCGCTCCACCTCCCGATTTCCTACAACAGGAGCGACATCGAGGTGATGGTCGATACGCTTCAGCGCGATCTCCGCAAGCCGGGCGGCTCGCTCGACATATCGGGCTTCGACACGACCGACCACGCGCAGGGCGTGCCCTACAACGAGGCGCAGCGCGATTTCAGCGGCGACGTGGCGGATCCCAATGCGCCGTCCGGCTCGACCGAGGGCGCAATTGAGGCGCGGAATATGCAGCGCAACGACCGCATCGCGGCGGCGCATCCCTATCTCTGGCAGTATGCCATGCGCCGCTTCGACAACGACGAGGACGCGGCGGCGGATTATGTCTCCGGGCGGCTTGAAGACGAGGGGCGGCGCGGCAAGGCGGGCGAAATGGATCATGCCCACCACGCGCTTCTCGTCGCGGAGAAGCTGGAACGCCGCGACGACCTCGCGCCCGAAGACCTCGAAATCCTCGACGAACACGGCTTCACCGGGCCGATTCTCTACAGCGACTACGGCTATCGGAAGCAGAAGAACGGCGCGTGGAAGTTCGTCGGCACGAAGGCGAACGCCGCGCACCCCGAACTCGCGCCGAAGCCGGCGCCGGCCGCGCCAAAGGCGACCGTTCCCGCGACCGCCGTTCCCGTCAAGGTCGAGAAGTCGAACCGCCAGCAGAAGGCCGAACACGAGCAGAAGTTCGTGGAGAGCCTGAAGACGAAGGGCGGGCGCATCCAGCGGATTCCCGCCGCGTCAATCAAGACGGGCGACGGCAGAATCGTGCAGTTCAAGGAGGACGCCGACCCGAAGACGGGCATCGTCCCCGGCAACGAGTTGGAGGGGGAATACGACGAGCGCACCGCCGGGCTTCCCGTCGTCATGCGCTTCGAGGACGGTCACTACGAAACCGTCACGGGGCGGCATCGCATCCACCTCGCCCAGCGGCAGGGGATCGACATCAACGTGATGGTTCTCGAGCACGGCGAGGACGGCAGGCCGGGCACGGTTTCCGTCGCCGAGGCGGAGGCAATCGACGCCAAGGCGAACATCAAGGATGGCAAGGGGTCGATGAAGGACTACATCAAGTTCTTCAAGTACGCGAAGATGACCCGCGAGGAGGCGGAGAAGGAAGGTCTGCTCGGCAAGAAGACGCAGGGGCGCAAGGCGTTCGCGCTCTACAACGACGCGACGCCCGAACTCACGGGCGCGGTGGACTTCGACGGCACGGCGGACAACGATTCGCGGACAATCACGCCCGAACAGGCGGGCATCATCGCGATGAACGCTCCGAAGGACGCGCACAAGCTCAACGGCGCGGTTCAGCGGTCGATGCGCGACTACGTGATTGCGCACCCAAAGGCGAACGGCGACCGCCTCGCCCGCCTCACGCAGGCGAAGCAGCACCAGCTCGTCCAGGCGGAGAAGAACGGACAGCTGAAACAGAACGCCGACGGGCAGGGATTCCTCTTCGCCGACATGGCCGCAGACATCGCCGCCACGGACAAACTCGACGAAATCGAGAACTACAAGGAGAAACGCGCCGCCGAATACCGCAAGTTCGCCAACCGAATCCGCGACGCGAAGAACTCCAAGACCGTCATCGGCGGCAAGTCGATGGGACAGGTCTTGCAGTTGTCGAAGGAAGCCGCGCAGGAACTCGACCTCATCGACGAGGCGGCGGGCGAAGTCACGGCGGACAGGAAGCGGCTGGAGGATGCCGCGCAACTTGCGCTCGGCAAGGCGTTCCTCTGGACGCGCATGGAACTTCCGCCCGCGCTGCAGGACGAACTCGACCGCGACCTGAAACTCGGCAAATACGCCGCGAAACAGGATTCGCAGGGTCAGCCACAGACCGCGAAGCCCGCAGGGGATAAGAAAACGCAAAAGGAGAGCATTGCGGTGGACGGCGTTCCGATTGAGGATGCGCGTCGCAAGGTCACGGTCACAACGACGGACGAGAACGGCAAGCCCGTGACGAAGCGCGTCACGCCGGAGGAGGCCGAGGCGATGGGGGTGCAGATGACGGCGACGCAGGGGAAGCCGTCCGCGAAAAAGCGCACGCCGAAGCCCGAACCGAAGCCGACCACGCCCGACG
>CAVDWI010000039.1:0-14230 GCA_963612485.1 Barnesiella intestinihominis | reverse complement strand
GGGGGGGGGTAGCCTTTGCGGCTAATCCGACCCAGCGCAATTGGGTCGTGGATGATGGTTACGTCGATGCGGCGACGAGTTGGGAGAATGGCGTTCTGCCCGCGCAAGGGACGGCAAATGCCAGTGGTGAGATGGCCTATTTCACGGGTTCGGGCGACAAGACGGTTCGCTTCCCCGCCTCTGGATGGACGGATACGGGTATCTACTACTTTGCGAAGGAACTCGATGACGGCACGACCCTCACGTTCGATGCGACGGGGACGGTTTGGACGTTTGGCGCGGGAAAGTATTTCAGCAACTGGCAGGTCTTCACGCTTTGCGGCGGCGGCGGTCACGTGGGCTATCCCCACATTCTTCAGGTCTCGTTGTCGTCCGCCACGGCGTCCGAATCGGTCTTCACGCTGACGGACGGCATCGTCCGCCTTTACAAGTCCAAGGTCGCCGGCAGCGTCCTCTCGCTTGAACGCGGCACTTGGGACTTCATGGGGCTTGGCTCGTCCGGCACTCTGTATTTCTTCAATGCCGAAGCGGGGGCGACCGACAAGGTCGTTCTGAAGGAGGGGACGTCGCTCCGGACGCCCTCCCTGCTGATTGCCCCGAGCTCCTATATCAAGGGTGCGGAGTTTGTGGTGGAAGGCGGTGAACACGCGCTTGGTGCACTGACCGTCGGCGAGAACAAGACGGGGCAAGACTGGCTGCCGCCTGTTCTCTACAGCCAGACGGCGGGAACGGTCTCGGCGAATGCCATCGTCGTCGGCAACCGAGCCACGACCGGCGAGACGGTTCTCGAACTGGGCGGCTCGGCCGTCCTCACCGGTACGAGCATGGTCATCGCCAACGCGGCGACAGGCGCGACCGTGCGTGTTTCGGGTGATGCCGCGCTGACGGTTGCGGGCGAACTGAAGCTCGGTCGGGTGGCGAATGGCGTTGGAAATCTCGTTCTCGGCGACCGCGCGGTCGTGACCGCGCAGACCGTCAGCCGAGGCAGCGGCGCGGCACAACTCACGGCTGACGGCGGAACGCTCGTCTTCACCGCGTCCGGCGGCGGAACGCTTGCCAACTTCGATTCGGCTTGGCTCGGTGCGGGTGGCCTCACCCTGCGCACGGCAGTCGGGCGCACGGACACCTGTTCACAGGCGTTCACCGACCTCGACGGTGCGGACGGACTTTTCGCGAAGGAAGGTCTCGGCACACTCGCCGTCACCACCGCGTCGGAACACGCGAAGACGGCGGTTCGGGCGGGATTCCTCTCGCTCGCCAGCGGCGTGACGCGCTTCGGGCGGACGCTTGAAATCGCCTCAGGCGCGGCGGTTCTGGTCGCCGTACCCGCCACGGCGGGCGAGCACACTGTGCTGACGCTCGATGCGCCGCTCGGTGACGCGGAACTCGCCCGCATTGCACCCGCCGACTGGGCGGACGGCTTCGACTACGCGATGTCGCAGACGACGGCGAACGGTACGACGACCGTTCTCTGCACGGTGGCTGAATCGTCCGGCGACGGGAGCGTGACCGTGGGCGAATCGACGACATTCAGCGAAGAGAAGACAATCAAGTCGTCGCTGACGGTCTCGGGCGAGGGAATCGCCATCGTTTTCGAGAAGCCCGTGGCGTTTGACGGAGGCAAAGTTGTCATCGACGTGCCGACCGGCTCGACGGTGACATTCGCCGCACCCGTCTCGGGGGCGAATGTGGAGATCGAGAAGAAAGGCGCGGGGCAGGTCGTCTTCAAGGTTGCAAGCCCTGAGTTTCTCGGTTCGTGGATTCAGAAGGAGGGCACGTTCGCCTACGAAGGCGACGGGGTGACGTTCGCAGGGCGGCAGGTCGTCCTTTCGGGTGCAAGCGAACAGAAGCGGTTTCTTGCGCGGGTCGAGGGCGACCTTGAACTCGCGGGTGGCCTCACGTCGACGGGCGGCGGTCTCGTGAAGACGGGAGCGGGCGCACTGACGCTCGTCGAATCCGCCGAGGAATACTACCTCAACACGGGCTTTGCGGCGGCGTCCGACAAGGCGCTCGCGTCCGTTCCGGCGGACGGTTCCGCGCCGGCGGATGCCGACGCGAAGGCTAACGGCGTGACGGCGGGGGCGGCCCTGCAGGTTCTCTCCGGCGCAGTGCGCGTGAAGGGCGCGGGACAACAGATGACGACGGTGATGAACCAGCAGTCGATTTTCATCGGGACGGCCTTTGCGCCCACCGCCCAGCCCGGACTCGAGATTTCGGACTGCACCTACAAGGCGGGCGGCACGGCGCGGACGACGACGCTGGCGACGGGGATGACATCGACGGACTTCAACGCCCCCTACCTGACGCTGGACGGCGTTCTCTTCCAGTCGCACCGTCTGGAACTCGGCGGGGGAAGCCCGACGGTCGACGTCTACCCGACGGTAACGATGACGGATTCGACGGTCGCGTTCGAGAGCGGATTCAATGTTGGCTGCGCGAACGATAGGGTGCATCCGCGCCTCGTCCTCGACCACACGAAGGTCACGCAGTGGCGTGACGGCTATGCGATGGGGCATTACTTCTACCGCGACTTTGACGTGACGCTCAGGAACGGGGCGACGCTCGCGGCGCAATGGTCGTCCAAGGCTGGGGCGAACTGGCACGGGCTGCGCTTCGAGAACGGTGCGTGGGGAACGCTGCGCGTGACGGGTGGCTCGAAGATTCAGACTTCGCGCATTGAGACGCTCAACGCGAACGCGACGGAGGCGAAGCACGTCGATTTCATATTTGACGGCGGCATACTTGAGATGACTGCCGACAAGTCGGGGGTGGAGGCAAAGACGGCGTTCGCCGCGCCGGCGGTGCAGGGCTTCACCACGACGGGCGCGGGCATGGAGGTCTTGCTGGCGGACGGAATCACGCATACGTTTGCGACGCCGTTCCGTGGCGACGGCGACGTCGTGAAGACGGGTGCGGGGACGATGGTGCTCGCGGCGGTTTCGGACGGCGGGCAGGTCTTCCGCAATTCGGGTGTCGTGGAAGTGCGCGAGGGAACGCTTGACCTCGGCGGCCTTGACGTGCGGGAGGGGGCTTGTGTTGCCGGGGCGGGCGGTGTCGTCTCGAACGGCACGTGCACGGTCAGCGTGAATGCCGGTTCGTCGGCAGTCCCGCTGCGCGCGGGCGACGCGACGGTCATCGGGCGTGTCTTCGTGGAGGCCGGCGGAACGACCCTCGCGAAGGGGCAGAAGTTTACCGTCGCCACGATTGAGTCCGGTGCGTCGGTGAGCGTGTCCGAGCGGTGCAAGGTTACGACGGACAATCCTGACTTGCGCGGCAGCGTGGCGGTGGAGGACGGCGCGGTTACCGTCACACTCAGGTCACGCGGCAGATTCTATTTGATGATTCGGTAAGGAAAATACAACAACGAAGAAGGAAACAACTCGTGAATATGAAAAAGACAATTGGAATTATGCTTGCGACGCTCTGCGGTCTGATGACCGCAGGCGGCGCGATTGGCGGGGAGGTCGCGGCGGATGCTGACCTCGCCGCCCGTACTGCCGCGATCTGGGCGAAGGCGATGGAGACGTGGAATCCGCGTACGGGTGTCGTGACGGGGTGCGCCCTTGGCAAGTCCCCGCCGCCGGCGGACGCGAAGAACAACCTCTACAAGATGTACGAGGGGCGGCCCGGCGGGTGGGGGCCGGGCGGCGTGGGCGATGCTCCGCTCATCTGCGGCACGGCACTCGCGGGGCTTGCGGACAAGTGGGCCGTCACGCGCGACCCCGCCGTCCGCACCGAGGCGGCGAAAGTCGCGAAGGGCGTGCTCAACCTCGCCATCCTGCACGGCTACAAGGGCTTCGTCTGCCGGGGGTTCTGCTCGGACGACAGGACGACGGTTTCGCTTTCGAGCCGCGACCAGTACACGCATTGGGTTCACGGGCTCTGGCGATACGTTACCGAGCCGGGTCTCGCCGAACCTGCGCTCGCGGCGGAATACCGCCGCCGCATCGCCGAGGTCGCCGCGTTCATGGAACGCCGCGTGACGGAGGCGAGCGGCTGGAATTTCGGGCTTGCGGACAGTCCGGAGAAGGACTACCGCGGCATCTGCACGATGTGGGGTCCGGAGGTGTGGCCGCACGAGGCGGCGCGTCTGCCGATGATCTACTGCGCGGCGTTTCTCGCCACGGGCGACGGACACTGGCGCGACCTCTACGAGACCTACATCGACGAAGCCCTCGAACGGACGCTCAAGATCAAGACTCTGGCCGCGCACGAGATTGCAGGGCGTATGCCGTGCTATTCGCTCTATCAGGCGAATGTCTCGCTTGACCTGATTCTCGCCTACGAGAAGGATCGCAATCCGTCGCGCACGGCGAAAATCCAAGAGGCGATGGCAATCTTTGCGAAGCACGCCCGCAACCGCGCGAAGGGGGCGAACCCCGCCCGGCCGCCCTACGGAATGTGCTGGGACGGTGAACTCGCCCTTACGCAACTTCTTGCTCCGGAGATTCCCGAGCCGGAGGAACTCGCCGACTTCGTCGCCGGGGCCATCCGCCGCACCAATCCCTCGCGGGTGGACGCCTGCCGCGCCGCGCACGTGATGGCCGCCTGGTGGCGGCAGGCGTGGGTCGGCAAGTCGGACGACCTCGCCTGGCGGAAGAAGGAGCCGTTCGCGCCCCTGACGAACCTCCAGTGGCGCTTGCCGCCGTGCGCGAAAATCGAGGGGAACGTCCTCACCGTCAGCATCCCGACGAACCGTCCGGGCTGGGGACTGGTGTCGGCGGACGTCGACCTCTCCGCCTTCAACTCGAGGGGATTCGAGGCGAAGATCGAGACGTGGGGCGAGAACGTGATGAAGTGCGCGAACCCCTCGCTCGGATTCAAGTTCATGATTCCCTACAAGGACCCGACGAGCGGCGACAAGTCCTATCCCGGCGTTTCCGCCCTGAGCGGGACGTTCAACCGTCGGTGTGTGCGCGTCATCGAGAGGCAGCCCCGTCAGGGGCGCATCCACGCTACGGTCGTCCTCGGCCTTCAAGAGGGGTGCGGAACCGTGCATTACGACCTTTCTACGCTTGGCGTACGCTCGTTAAGCGGGACTTCCAAGCTCGTCAACCAGGACTTCAGGGTGAAGTATCCCGCCTCCGTCTCGCGGCTGCCCGTGCTGCGCGGCGTGATGCTGCCGGGTCGTCCCTGCAGGGAGAAGGATCTCGCCGACCTCGCCGCATGGGGCGCGACGCTCGCCCGCTACCAGATGTGCGTGAGGGGCGACGGCGAGGAGTATGACAAGGACCTGGACTTCTGGGTGACGCGGTTGGAGGAGGACATTCTCGCGTGGGCGCGGAAATACGGCATCCGCCTCATCATCGACCTGCATACGCCGCCGGGCAACCGCTACAGGCCGGGTGACGTCGATCCGAACGGCTACGGCTGCCCCAGTGATTTCCGGATGCTTTACGAGAAGAGATACGCCCGCAAGTTCATCGAGATCTGGGAGTCGATTGCGCGGCGGCTGAAGGGGAACGAGGACATCATCTACGGCTACGACCTGTGCAACGAGCCCGTGCAGTACGGTCAGCCCGTCGGCATCGACAGCCTCGAACTCCAGCGTCTCGCGGCGGAAGCCGTCCGCAAGATCGACCCGAAGACGCCGATTGTCATCGAGGCGGACGACTGGGACAACCCGGAGGCGTTCGCCCGGCTTTCGCCGCTCCGGATGGACAACGTCATCTACCAGTTCCACATGTACCGTCCGCACGAACTGACGCACCAGCGCGTGAAGGGCGTCATTCTCTCCTATCCGTGCAAGGAGAGGGGGTGGGACAAGGCGTATCTGCGTGAGCGGATGCAGGATGTCGTCGCGTTCCAGCGCAAGCACTCGGCGCGGATTCTCGTGGGCGAGTTCTCGTGTATCGCCTGGACGCCGGGCGCGGACCGCTACATCGCCGACGTGATCGACCTCTTCGAGGAATACGGCTGGGACTGGACATACCACGCCTACCGCGAATGGGAGGGCTGGTCGGTCGAGCACGAGTGGCCCGATCCGAACGGGAGGCCCGTGCCGTCCGCCGACAACCCGCGCATGCGGGCGCTCCGCAGCGCCCTGCGCCGTGGCGCGGCAGACTGAAAGCCCCCGGCAGGGCAGCGTGACTCACCTGAGCGATGACCGCCCACCGATGGGAAGAATGACTTGAATCGATCGGACTATCGCGTGACGGTGAAATATGGTAAAATGCGAAGGTATTTTTCAAATGACAGGAGGTTATATGGTGAACTCGAAGAAGATGAAATGTGCGCTTGCTCTCGTCGGGGGGTGTCTTTGCCTACTTGCCCTCGCGATGCCCTGCGGTGCGCGGACGCTCTCGCTTGCGGACGGATTTGCGAATCCGCCGCGCACGGCGCGTCCGCACACGTGGTATCACATGATGAACGGCAACGTCACGAAGGAGGGAATCACGCGCGACTTCGAGGAACTCGCGAAGGCGGGCGTCGGCGGTGTGCAGATGTTCGACGCGGGCTGCGCCGTGCCGTCCGGGGACGTCGCGTTCAACTCGTCCGCGTGGTTCGAGACGCTCCGCCACGCTGCCTCGGAGGCGCGGCGGCTCGGACTTGAGATCTGCGTGCCGAACTGCTCGGGGTGGTCGAGTTCGGGCGGGCCGTGGAATCCGCCCTCGAACGGCATGAAGCGCGTCACCTACCACCTCGTCTCCGCCACCGGCCCGGGGCGCGTCTCGCTGCGGCTTCCCCGCGAGACGAACGACCACGGCTTCTACGCCGACATCGGCGTGTTCGCGTTCCCCACGCCCCCGTCGGACTTGGTGAAGTTCGACGGCGTGAGCGCGACGCTGACCACGGAGGGCGACGGCTTCACGCTCGCATCCGCCGCGCCCTTCGAGGCGGCGGGCATCACGTTCAGTCTGGACTACGGCTGGGCGTGGATTGCTGACGCGGAAATGACGCTTGAGATTTCCGACGACGGGGTGGAGTTCCGTCCCTTCGAGAGTTTCGGCGTCGTGCTGGCGCGGTCGGGGCAGGGCGACAGGGGGCTGCGCATCCACTCGTTCCCGAAGCGGACGACGATGCGGGCGTTGCGGGCGAAACTCAAAAGCCCGAACGTGAAGGCGAAGTTCCGCGAGGCGCGTCCCACGCTCGGCTGGCGGCTCTCCAATCTCGCGGCGAAGACGTTCATGCAGCGGCTGGAGACGACGCCCGGCGCGGTGGCGACGGCACCCGACCAGATCGTCCCGAAGAACGCCGTGCGTGACGTCACGGACTGCCTGAAGCCCGACGGCTCGTTCGAGTGGGACGTGCCCGCCGGCGAATGGACGATCATGCGCATCGGCTATCTCTGCAGCGGACAGCAGAACCACCCAGCCTCCAAGTTCGGCGGCGGGCTTGAGGTGGATAAGCTTTCCGCCGAAGCCCTCGACTACCATTTCGAGCAGTATGCGGCGCGACTCTGCCGCGAACTCGGTTCGCTCGCCGGGAACGTGCGGTCTGGGTTTAACAACATCCTCGTCGATTCCTACGAGGTCGGCTCGCAGAACTGGACGCAGAAGATGGAGGATGAGTTCAGCCGTCGTCGCGGCTATTCGCTTCGCCCCTACCTCCCCGCGTTCGCAGGGTTCGCCATCGACGACGCGGCAACGACGGAACGCTTCCTTGAGGACTTCCGCCGCGTCGTCGCCGACCTCTTCGCCGAGAACTACGCGGGCGCACTCGCCCGCAAGTGCCACCAGTACGGGCTGAAACTCTCCCTTGAACCCTACGGAAACTGCCCGGCGGACAACCTTCAGTATGGCGAATACGCCGACATCCCCATGTCCGAGTTCTGGAGCAATGCGTCCTACCCCTACGGGACGGATTGCGGCAACTCGCGGTTCGTCTCGTCCGTCGCCCACGTCTGGGGGAAGATGATTTGCGGCGCGGAGTCCTTCACCGGCGATCCGGGACCTGGCACGGGCCGCTGGCTGACGACGCCGTTCTCCATCAAGGCGCAGGGCGACTCCGCCTACGCGAACGGTGTGAACCGCATCATCTACCACCGCTTCGTCCACCAGCCGTGGGCGGACGACAGGTATTTGCCGGGCATGACGATGGGGCGCTGGGGGATGCACTTCGACCGTACGCAGACGTGGTGGGAGTTCGTGCCGGGCTGGCTCGCCTACCAGACGCGCTGCCAGTTCATGCTCCAGCGCGGCACTTTTCAGGCGGATGTGCTCTTCTTCGCGGGTGAGGAAGCCCCGAACCAGGGCGGTAATACGGACGGACAGCGCGGCGGTTCCTCGTTCTTCACGCTCCCCGACGGGTATGCGTTCGACGTCTGCCCGACGGACGCGATGTATCGGCTGTATGTTGACAAGCAGGGGTGCGTCGTCGTGCGGGGCGGCACACGCTACCATCTGCTCGTGATGCCGCCCGTCGAGGCGGTGTCGCCCGAGATGATGGAGCGGGTCATCTGGCTGCGGGAGAAGGGGGCGACGGTCGCGTGGTCGCGCAAGCCCGTTCGCGCACCGGGTCTCAAGTGGGGGCGCGAGGGCGATTCGAGGGTGCGCAAACTCGCGGACGCGCTCTGGGCGAAGGGCGTTCTTGAAGGCTCTCTCGCCGACGCGCTCGCGTCGCTGGGCGTCGCACCGAACGTCACGGCCGAGCAAAACTCCTCAGGGGCGAAGATTCAGTGGATTCATCGCGCCAACGCGTCGGCGGACTGGTATTTCGTCGCGATGCCGAACAGGGAGGTGACGACGGCGACACTCTCCTTCCGTCAGGTGGGGCGCGTCCCCGAACTCTGGGACGCGGAGACGGGGACGAAGACGGCGGCGGAGCGGTGGTTCGTCCGTGACGGACGGACGCACGTCGAGATTCCGTTCACGGTCTGCGGCTCGAAGTTCGTCGTGTTCCGCCGCGCACCTGCGGAAGGGGAGGAAATTCCGACGGCGATGCCGCCGCCGCGTCCGAAGACGGCTGTTGCTACGCAGCCTGTCGAAGGCGCGTGGACGGTGAAGTTCCCGCACGGCTTCCTCCCCAACCGCCTTGCGAAGGGCGCGGACGAAACAGTTGTATTCGACCGGCTCGGCTCGTGGTCTGAACACGCGAACGAGGGCGTTCGCTACTTCTCCGGCATCGCGACCTACGAGAAGTCGATTCCGTGGGAAGGGGTCGCCGCCGTGCGGCGACCGGGCGGACGCATCGTCCTTGACCTCGGCAATGTCAAGCACTTCGCGGAGGTGACGGTCAATGGAAAGACGTATCCCGTCCTCTGGAAGCCGCCGTTCCGCGTGGACGTCACGGACGCCGTCTCGGAAGGGAAGCCGCTCGACCTCAGGATTCGCGTCGCGAACCTCTGGGCGAACCGCCTCATTGGCGACGACCGCCAGTTCGCGGACGACTGCGAATGGGTCGGGGAAGTGAAGAACGGAGTCAAGGAAATTGGCGTCAAGGAGATTCCGAAATGGGTGAAGGAGGGCAAGACCTCCCCGACCGGTCGCCACACCTTTACGACGTGGAAGCACTGGGACAAGGATGACAAACTCCAGCCGAGCGGCATTCTCGGCCCCGTTTCCCTGCGCGGCGAGTAGTCCTTCTGGTAGTGTCGGAAACTTTTGGTGCGCACCAGAGGATGAGTCGTCGGAGACTTTTTCCCTGTGGGGGTTGAATCGAAAAGTCACTTGTGCTATAATGTTGAAAGTCTTTTGAAAAGAAGACAACAAACCAAAACAAAGAACAAAGAAAGGTAAACAAAAACATGAATCTGACTCGTCGGAATTTCCTCGGCGGCCTTACGGCTGCGAGCGCGGCGGTTGCGTTTCCCGGATGCTGCAGCTTCGGGCTGTGTGGCAGTGACCCCAAGATAGCCCTC
This sequence comes from Barnesiella intestinihominis, assembly GCA_963612485.1. GTDB lineage: Bacteria > Verrucomicrobiota > Kiritimatiellia > RFP12 > UBA1067 > UBA1067. The sequence goes on along the minus strand of CAVDWI010000039.1, from coordinate 4,431 downwards.
CAGCTCTATTCGATTCGCGGCTACATCAAGCAGGTCGGTCTCGCGAAGGCTCTTGAGGACGTTGCCAAGATTGGCTACAAGGGCGTGGAGTTCGCGGGTTACTACGGTTTCAAGTCGGCGGAACTCAAGAAGATGCTCGACGACAACGGGCTCGTCGCGTGCGGTACGCATGTCGGCAGGGATGCGTTCTCGCCAGAGAAGTTCAAGGCGACCTGCGAGTTCGAACTCGGCTACGGCAACCACTTCATCTGCTGCCCCGGTGGCGGCAACGTGCCTCCGAAGTGCGGCTGGGGTCGCGAACAGCCCGCGCCGAGCGCGGAGACCGATGACTTCATCAAGAATCTTTGCGACTATTACAACAAGGCGGCGGAGAACGTCGGCACATACGGTTGCAAAGTCGGTCTTCACAACCACCAGTGGGAGCACTTCGTCAAGATGATGAATGGCACGTCGTACTGGGACTACTTCTTCTCCAACACCGACAAGCGCGTCCAGATGGAACAGGACGTCGGATGGACGACCTGCGCGGGCTTCGATCCGTGTGCGCAGTACGTGAAGTTCCCGCACCGCTCGCTCACGCTCCACGCGAAGGAAAACGGAATGGGCAGCAAGGGCAAGTTCGACGCGATTCTCGGTCAGCCCGGTGAAGGCGCGGTCGGTGTGGACTGGGATCGTCTCATTCCCGTGACGAAAGCGGACGGAGTCGAGTGGTATGTCGTCGAGTGCGAGAAGCACGAGAACGACCTCTCGGCCGTCACACCCTCGTATGCGTTCCTCAAGGCGAAAGGTCTTAACTAATGGACATCAACCGTCGTAATTTCATCTTCGGGTCGGCCGCCGCCATTTCGCTGGCGGGATGCGCCACGAACAAGATCGGGCTTCGCGAACTGAAGCCCGGCGAGAAGCGCCGCATCGCCATGATTGGCTATGGCATTCAGATGCGTACGGCCCTCATTCCGCAGTTCCTCAACAAGCAGTATGCCAAGAACGTCGAAATCGTCGCCGTCTGCGACTGCGACCGCGTCCGCGCGGCCGCCGGTGCGAAGCAGGTGAACGATGCCTACAAGACGACGAACTGCAAGGCTGTCGCCGACTTCCGCGAGATTCTCACCGACTCGTCGATTGACGCGGTCTGCATCGCGACGCCCGACCACTGGCACGCCTATATGTGCGTCGAGGCGATGAAGCACGGCAAGGACGTCTACTGCGAAAAGCCCCTCACGTTCTCGCCCGATGAGGCGAAGAAGGTGATTGAGGCGCAGGAGAAATACGGGCGCGTGTTCCAGACCGGCTCGATGCAGCGCAGTTGGCGCGAGTTCCGCACGGCTTGCATGATTGTCCGCAACGGACTGATCGGCGACGTCAAGTACGTGGACGCGAACTACGGCATTGGCGGCAAGAAACTCGGCGGCCCTTCGCATCCGATCCGTCTCTTCGATGACCCGAAGAACGCCGTGACGGAAGGTGCGCCGAATCCCGACGTGGACTGGGACATGTGGCTCGGGCCGGCACGGTGGCGGCCTTATTCCGACCAGCTCGCGCCGCGCGGCGTGAACAAGTTCTATCCGATGTTCTGGCGCTTCGACGACGACATCGGCACGGGCTACAACGGTGACTGGGGTGCGCACCACCTCGACATCGCGCAGTGGGGTCTCGACATGGACAATTCTGGTCCCGTGAAGGCGATTTGCTCGGAAGAGCCGCACTCGCTTGATCTCCATCACGGCGGTCGCCGCCAGTATGGCATGAAGATGATCTTCAAGAAGTCCTACGGTGACGTGGAACTCTACCACGGGCCGTTCGGCGTGTGGGGCACGGTGTTCTACGGAACGGACGGCATCGTCGCCGTCAACCGCGGCAAAATCGCCGTCTGGAAGGGGACTGGTCTGGTCAAGCCGACGAAGGAAATCCGTGCGGTTCTTGACAACGCCACCTACATGTCGGACAAGATTGTCGCGGCCTCCATCGGCAAGGACTACGGAACCGACGCGACCGTCAAGAAGGACGACGCCCTCGCTTCCGCGCTCGACGCGCTCGAGAAGAAGTTCGACCTCGCCAACGCAAAGGTTCAGCTCTACAAGAGCCCGAACCAGGTGCAGAACTTCTGCGAATGCATCGAGACGCGCAAGATGACGATTTCGCCCGCCGAAGTCGGTGCGCGCGGTGCGGTGCTTTGCCAGCTCTGCAACATGAGTTACGTCTACGACACGGGATTCGACTGGAATCCCAAAACGTTCACGTTCGAGAACGGCACGGGTGACGAGACGTGGCTGAGGCGCATCCACTACCGCAACGGTTGGGACGTCGTCGTCTGATCGGCGGCTAATCCAAGCCATGCAGAGGAAACCGTCGTCATTGTCTGAAGGCGGTTTCCTCTGTTAACATGAAGAAGGAGACAAAGGAACTATGAATCGTCGTCATTTCATCAAGGGGATGCTCGCGGCGGGTGTTGCGCCGCTTCTGCCGGGCTGTTTCTCGACTTCCGCCTACCGCGCCAACGGCAAAGTCAGGCTCGCCGCAATCGGTGTTGGCCAGCAGGCGTGGTATGACATGCAGGAGTTCATGAAATGTTCGGACATCTGCGAATTCGTCGCGCTCTGCGATACCGACATGGGCTCGAAGGAAACGCTCGATGCAATCGCCGCACATCCGAATCTGCCGCGCTACCGCGACTTTCGCAAGATGTTCGACGAAATGGCGGACGAAATTGACGCGGTGGTGATTGCCATTCCCGACTTCTCACACTTCCCCGCCGCGATGCACGCGATGAAACTCGGCAAGGCCGTTTTCGTCGAGAAACCGCTCGCGCACACCTATGAGGAATGTTCGCTTCTCGCCGCCGCCGCGAAGAAATACGGTGTCGTCACACAGATGGGCAATCAGGGGCACTCCTCCGAGAAATACCACCAGTTCAAGGAATACGTCGAGAAGGGGATTGTCAAGGACGTCGAGCGCGTCGTCGTACACATGAACAATCCGCGGCGGTGGCACAAGTATGGCGGCAACATTTTCCGCTATCCCGATGCGATGGAAATCCCGAACACGCTGGACTGGAATACGTGGCTCACGACCGCCCAATACCACAACTATTCCGATGAATACGTGCGCGGCGAATGGCGGTGCTGGTTCGATTTCGGCAACGGCTGCCTCGGCGACTGGGGGGCGCACCTGATGGACTGCGTCCATGAGTTCCTGCTGAAAGGGGACTTGCCGACGAAGGTCGAACTCGTCAAGTGCGAGGGGTGGAATCAGTTCGTATTCCCGTGCGCAACGACGATGCGCTTTACCTTCCCGAAGAACGCGAAGCACGATGCCCTCAGCCTCGAATGGTACGACGGGGCGACGAACTTCCCGACGCTCCCGAAGGGCTTCGTCTACGATACGCCGGACGGCATTCCGAAGAACTCGGCCAACGTCGGAGACGAACAGATCAAACTCTTCCCCGGCAAGGAGATGTATTGCCGCGATGGCATGATCTGGCAGTCGCTTTCCCACAAGCACCCGCTTCACGTTGTCGGCGACTACAATGCCAAACTGTCGGATTATCCCGCCGAAACGGAGACGCACTACCGCAACTTCCTGCTTGCCGTCAAGGGCGAGCAGAAGGCACGCAGTCCGTTCGAAATTGCCGCGCCGCTTTCGCAACTGTTCTGCCTCGGATGCATCGCCCAGCGCGTCAACCGCAGTTTCGACTTCGATCCCGCGACCGGAACGATTCCGGGGGACGAATACGCGAACGCATTCCTGAAAGGCCCCGCGCCGCGCAAGGGCTGGGAGGAGTATTACAGAGTATGAAGGTCCCGACAATTGGTTTCTGGGGCGCGGGCAAGATGGCCGAGGGAATACTCTCGGCGCTGCCCTCGGTGAAGAACGTCATTATGGCGGAGAAGAATCCCGCACGAGCCGCCGACCTGAAGAAACGGTATGGCGTGGCCGTCACCGACAGCGTTCGGGATGTCGCAGCAAAGGCGCAAATCGTCTTCCTCGCCGTCCGTCCGCAGGATGTCGAATCGGTCGCGGCGGAAGTGAAGGGGAGTCTTCCCGAGTCGCAGACGATTGTCTCGATTGTCGCGGGAAAGACACTCGCCAGACTCCGCGTCGCTTTCGGACGCAAGACGAAACTCATTCGCGTCATGCCGAATCTCGCCCTTCGAGCAAAGGCCGGAATGTGTGCCATTTGCCCTGCCGCCAACGTGGATGCCGACGTTGTGAAGACCGTTGAGAACGTTCTTGGCGCGGCGGGGGCGACAGTCATCCTCAAGGAGAGGGACTTTGACGCGGTAACCGCCCTCAGCGGCTCCGGTCCCGCCTACTTCGCCTATATGGCGGCGGCGATGATGGAAGGGGGTATCGGACTTGGTTTGAAGCCTGCTGTGGCGAAACTTCTCGCCGAGCAGACGATGTACGGAACGGCGAAGTTCCTCCGAGAAA
>CAVDWI010000038.1:0-14286 GCA_963612485.1 Barnesiella intestinihominis | reverse complement strand
GGTGGCCGAGGAAGATGGACTTCATCGTCGTCACGCTCAGGGACTTGCCGAACCGCCGCGGACGGGCGCAGAAGAAGAACGTGCTGCCCGGCTTGGTGATGAGACGGTGCAGGTGCGCCGTCTTGTCAACGTAGACAAGATTGGACTTGCGCAGGGTCTCGAAGTCGGCGATGTTGGTGGCAATCGGTCTCATGGCGCACATTATACCAAAAACAGGAGTCCTGCGGCGATGAGGGCGGCTGCCCGCTACAGACCCTCATTTTTGGAGAACTACTGGACGCGACGCTATTTTCCCACGCAGAAGCGGGAGAAGAGAGAGTCCAACATGTCACCCGAATACGTCGCGCCGATGAGTGCTCCAAGCGTCTCCGCGCAGGTTCGAAGGGCGTTGGCCAGCAGAACCAGGTCATCCGCCCCCGAATCTCCCAACGCGGCAAATGCGCTCTGTAGAAGCGAACGCTCCCGCTCGCTGACGCTCGAACACCCGTCCGTCGCCGCCCCGGCAAGCGACTCGAGCCGCGCCACAATCGCCGCCTTCAGCGTCTCCAGCCCCTCGCCCGTCACCGAACTCACGCGAATCGGCGCGGTGCAAGCCGGGAACAGGTCGCTCTTCGACAGCACGGAGATGACATTCGGACGATTCGCCGCGCCCCCGACCGTTGCGGTCGCCGTTTCATCTGGACTGCCCAAAAGAAGCACGACGTCCGCCCGTTCGACAAGCGACTCGGCGCGTTTCACGCCCTCCGCCTCGATTGCATCTTCCGTCGTGCGCAACCCCGCCGTATCGACGAGCCGCACGGGCCAGCCGTTCAGGTCGATTCCCTCCTCGATGGAATCGCGTGTTGTGCCGGGAGTCGCCGAGACGATGGCGCGGCATTCGCCGAGCAGGGCGTTCATCAGCGAACTCTTCCCCGCATTCGGCGGTCCGGCAAGGACGACGAGCGCACCCTCCCGGAGCAGGCGACCGCCCCGCGCCCGCTTTTGCGAGGCGGCGACGCTCGCCCGAAGCGCGGCGATTCCACGCTGCAAGTCGGGAATGAAGTCCGGTGGCAATTCGTCTTCCGCGACGTCCAGCGCGTGTTCGACCGTCGTCGAGAGGTCGAGAGCGCGGTCGTAGAGGGCGCGGTATTCCGCCTTCTTCGCCCCGCCGAGACGGGCGAGCGCGTCATCCGCCGCTCGGTCGGTCTTCGCGTCCACGAGTTCAATCACGCTCTCGGCTTCGGAGAGGTCGAGCTTACCGTTGAGGAAGGCGCGTTCGGTGAATTCGCCGCGCCGCGCCAGCCGCGCTCCCGCCGCGAAACACGCCTCCAAGATGCGGCGCGGCGTCACGACACCACCGTGACACTGGAACTCCACGACATCCTCCCCCGTGTAGGAGCGGGGATGGCGGAAGGCGAGCACGACAGCCGAATCGAGAAGCCGCCCCGCCCCGTCGCGGAGCGCGGCGTGGACAATACGCCCCGGCTCGACCTCACGCCCCGAAAGTGCCCGCGCAACCGAAAACGACTCCGGCCCGCTCACCCGAACAACGGCAATGCCACCGCGCCCGGGCGCGGTGGCAATCGCGGCAATCGTCCGAACCTCTTCCATGAGGAAGCGGATGGACTCCGCCTACTTCGCTTCGCGGAAGAACTTCCGCATCTCGTCCGCCGTCTTGCAGGCGGCGAGGCGACGGTAGCCGTCGTCGTCGCGAAGCATCCGCGAGATGCAGGCCATCAGCTGCAGATACGGCGTTTGCTCCGCGTCGTTCGCCAGCGTGAGAACGATAATCTGGACGGGACTCTTGTCAATCGTCTCGTAGTCGGCGATGCAACCGCCCGCCGTGCCCGAATTGTCGACGATTGCAACCGCACCCGCAATGCCCTCGACGCTCGCGTCGCGCCCGTGGGGAACGGCGATGCCGTGGTCAAGCCCCGTCGGCATCGAGGCCTCGCGGCGCATGACGGCCGCCGTCGCCGCCTTCACGTCCTTCACATGGTTCGGGCAGGTGCGGGCGACTTCCTCGACAATGCGAGCAATCGCCTCCTCCTTCGTCGCCGCACGGAACGACGGCAGCATCACGAACGCCTGCAGATAACGCCGCACGTTGCGGGGCTGGTGCTTGTGAACCTTGGAATCGTTCGCCGCGAGCCCCTCCGGCTCGGAACGCACGGGCTTCGCAATCGAGCGGGCGAGGTCGTTCATCTGGCTCGCGACCTCCATCCACGCCGTCATCACCATCGCCTCCTCGGGCGGTGTGCACTGGACGAAGATCTTGGCGTCTTCGCGGCGGATGGCGACTTCCATCTCGTTCATCGTCACTTCCCAGATCTCGCCTTCCTGAGAGAGGAGCGAGGTGAAGAAGCCCTCGGCGCGGAACTCCGCAACCAGTTTCTCCAGCACGTATTTCGCGACTTCGGCAGAGCTCAACTCGAAGCAGATTTCACGTGAACCCGTCAGCGTCGCACGGCTGTGGCGGACGCCGCTCGCCTTCGAGACGAACAGCCCGACCAGCGCGGGCGGTGCGACAATCGTCGTGATGAGCGTCATCAGGATGCCGATGCCGAACACTTCCTGACTCAGGATCGGCTTGCCGTTGACCATCGTGGAAACGCCGATGCCCGCGATGATGAGCGCAACCTCGCCACGCGGAATCATGCCCGCGCCAACGCGCAGCGCACCGCGCAGGTTGAACCCGCAGAAGAGCGACGGAATCGCGCAGCCGATGACCTTCGCGAGAACCGCAAGACCCGTGTAGATCGCGCCGAATTCCAGGACGGGACGCGAGCAGAGCGCCTTGCAGTCCACCATCATGCCCATGACGCAGAAGAACACCGGAACAAGGAAGGTGTAGACCGACTGCAGGTTTTCCTGAATGATGTACTTGAGATCCGTGCGGCTCAGCGCAAGCCCCATCACGTAGGCGCCGATGATGAGCGTAAGGCCCATCGCCTCGAAAAGCCCGGCTATCACGAGCGACAGCCCGAATGCGAGCGTGGCAATCGCCACGTGGCTCTTGAAGAGCTTGAGCAGCCACGAAATCCGCCGCGCAAGGACGATGCCGAGCACCGTGCCGCCGAGCCAGATGCCAAACGCCTTCAGGGCAACCATGCCGATCGCCGCCCACTCGACGCCGTGCTTCGCCGACGCATCCGCCGAAGACTGCGCCGCGATGATGCCCATGCCAATCGCCAGCACGATGATGCCGAGCACGTCGTCAATCACCGCGCCCGCCATGATGGTCACGCCCTCCTCGGTATCCATCTTGCGCCGTTCGGAGAGGATTCGCGCCGTGATGCCGACCGATGTCGCCGTGCCCATGATGCCCATGAACATCGCCGCCGGATCCATAATCGCCTTCAGGAGGCTCACCTGCGCATCCGCCGCGAGATACCCGAACGTGTCGGGCAGGAACTTTGGCAGGAGGAATACCGCGCAGAGGTCGCCGAAGAGGAAGCTCGCGATCACGCCGCCAATACCGACGAGCGAACCCGCGAACGCGAACTTCAGGAACATCTTCAGGTTCGTCTCAATTCCCGAGAGGAACAGGAGGACGACGCTCGCAATCGTGCAGATGCCGTAGAGTTCGGGGCTGACCGCAAACGGCGCGTTCCCCGTCGCCTGCTTCACGAGTTCGAGTTCCCCGCCGCGGAAGAGTCCGTATTGGAAAAGCCCGTCGCCGAAGCCGATTCCGCCGAGACACCACGGCCCGATCAGGATGCCCGCGCCCAGTTCGCCGAGCACGGTCGGCAACTTGAAGAGCGAGGCCACCATGCCGCCCAGTTTCGCCGCGAAGAGAATAAGACCGATTTGTAGAGCCAGCAAGGTCATCTTCTCGGCCAGCTGAAGCTCCTCCGGCTTGAAAGCGGCGCTCACGGCACCTGCCGCGCCGACCGCCTCGTCAGCAAAAACACCCGCCGCGGCCAGAACGGTCGCGCCCACCAAAAACAATTTTTTGTTTTTCATATGGCGTGATAGTCTATCACATCCGCCGACGAAAAACAAGTGGGGGCAATGGCGAAAGTGTAATGGCCGCCAATTGCGCGGCGGGAGAAGGATATGGTATAATTCGCCCAATGAAGTACGCCGTCATTTCCGACATTCATGCGAACGCGGCGGCCCTGAGGCTCGTGCTGAAGGATGCCGCTGCGGCGGGGGTGGAGCGTATCATCTGCCTTGGCGACGTCGTTGGCTACGGTCCCGAACCGTGCGAGGCGCTTGCCCTCGTCCGGCGGTTCGCGTCCATTGTCGTCGCCGGCAATCACGACGACGCGGTTTCGGGGCGAATCGCGGCGGACGACTTCATCGATCTCGCCGGGGAAGCCGTCATCCGCCACCGTGCGACACTCGGTGCGGAGCAGATCGACTGGCTCAAGTCACTTCCCCACGTTGCGCGGCTGGAGGGCGCACTCGCCGCACACGGCGACTTCACCGCGCCGAAGGACTTCCCCTATGTCTCGAACGAAGCAGATGCCGCCGCGAACTTCGCCGCGACGGATTCGCCGCTCCTTTTCGTCGGGCATACGCACGTTCCGCTCGTCTTCGTCGTGGGCGCGAGCGGAACTGTCCACAAACTCAAGCCCTGCGACTTCACGCTTGAAGCGGGCAAACGCTACATCGTGAACCCCGGTTCGGTCGGCTATCCGCGTGAGGAGGACGGAGTCTGCCAGTCTTCCTACGTGATTTACGACTCATCCGCCCGCACCGTTCGATTCCGCCTTCTTCCGTTTTCCGTGGCGAGCGTCATGCAGCGGGGCGTCGAGCCGAGGCGGATTCGCAAGCGGTCGGTCTTTGCCGCGCTTGCGCTTATAGCCGGGCTTGCCGGCGGGGTCGCGTCCTACATTCTTGCACCCCGACCCGACCCCGTGCGCGTTGAAGTGACGCGGCCGCTTCCAGAAATCGACCCGTCGCTCGTGCTGACGAACCGCGTTCTCACGCTTGGCCACGGCATGAAGTGCGTCCGCGCCAACCTGAAACTGAAGTGGGAGAAACTCAGTCCCGTCCAACTCAAGGTCGTTTTCCGAAACGCCAACAACGAGGAAATCGGCGGCTGGCAGGATGCGGTCAAACGCTCGTCCTCAAAGGCCATCCAGATTCCGGCAAACAGCCTGACCGCCGAGTTCACCGTCTATCGGATGCGCACGGAAGATCCGCCGCACACCATTCTTTCCTTCAACCCGAAGGCTTCCGTCAAATGAGTTCGCATTATGCGAAGCGGACGCGCGGGTCAAGCGCCGCGTAGATGAGGTCGGTCGCCAGGTTCACGAACTGGTAGAGTAGCGCACCGAGCACGACGACCGCCCGAACGACCGCCATGTCCGCCGAATGAATGGCGTTGATCGAAACGCTGCCGAGCCCCGGAATGCCGAAGAAACTCTCCAGCAAAAGCGACCCCGTGAAAAGCCACGGAATCGAAAGCGAGACGTAGGTGACGATTGGGATCAGCGCATTCGGAAGCACGTGGCGCACCATGATCGCCGTTTGGGAAAGCCCCTTCGACCGCGCCGTCAGAACATACGGACGGTAAACCTCGTCGAGAATCGCCGTGCGGAAGAAGCGCACATCCGTTCCAAGGGATGAGACTATACCGATAATCACGGGCAACAGCAGATAGGAGACGCCGCCGTATCCCCATGTCGGGAAAATGCCCGCCTTGAAGGAAAGCAAAAATTGACCCGCCAGCACCCAGACGACGTAATTGACGCTCATGAGGACGGTCGAGCCGAGAAGAATCACGCGGTCAACCGTCCGTCCCCGATACGCCGCCGAGAGCATGGCGAGCATCAGGGCGACAATCGTTCCGCCGACGAGAATCGGCACGGTCAGGGAAAGCGTCGGCCCGATGCCGCGCTTGAGGATGTCCTTCACCGGTTCGTTCATCTCGATTGAATAGCCGAGATCCCCCTTCACGAGGTTGCCGACGAACGTGACGAACTGGCTGTCCGCCGACCAGACGAGCGGCTTGTCGTAGCCCCACTTGTGGTTGAACGCGGCAATTGACTCCTTCGTCGCGTTCTTGCCGAGAATCACCTCCGCCGGAGAACCCCCGACGACATTGAAGAGGAGGAAGGTCAGGAGCAGGACGCCCAACGTTGTCGGGACGACCTGCCACAACCGCTTGAGGACGTATTTCAGCACCCAATGGCCTCGCGAAGGAGTTTCTTCAGCCGTTCAACGTCCGCCCGTTCGAGACGCGCGAGGGCCCGCGCCCAGCGGTAGGCCCCCGACCCGTTCGTGTCGAACGGACGATCCTTGAAGAGTCCGTCAAAGGCGGCCTTGCGGTCATGGTAGGCCTGCTGAATCGCCGCGACCCGCACCGCGAACGCCTCGACGTAAGCCGTCGCAAACGCCGCATAGTCGGTGACGAACTCCCTGCGCCGACGGACGACGTCGGCATACGCGGCGACGTACTCCTCCAGTTCCTGCGCATAGTTGGTGAAACTCCCGGCGTGATCCGTCACGGCGATGGACTCGGGCAAGCCATCCGCCCCCATCAGCACGACCTCGTAATTGCGGTCGAAGAGAATCTCGTGCGTGACCGAAGAGCACCGACCGACGACCAGGTCGATTGCCGCCGCCTCGCCAATCAGTTTCGCAAATTTCAGGGCAAAGGCCGGATTGCGGAACTTCGCGGGGAGGATCTTGTCGGAGGCCTCGCCGCGCACGTAGGGACGCACGAAGTAGGCCGTGCGAACCGCCACGCCGTTATACTGGTTGCGCCCGCGATACTTCTCCGTGAAGTGTCCGTAGCCAATGCGGCGCGGCAGATTCATGCCGAGCTGGCGGCACATCAGGCGGCGGTCGAGAATGTAGTCGGAATATTCATCCGACTCGAGCATCGACTGGAGAAGTTCCTTCCCCTCGTCAAGGCGTTCCGCAACACCCCATTTCTGAAAGCGGATCATCATAATCTGCGGCACGGAAACTCCCGTGTCGCGGTATTGCACGATGTAGACGCTGCCGCGCCGGTTGCCCTCGACGGGACGGCGGGCGAGCGAATGGGAAATGCGCCCGACGTTGATGAAGTCGATTGCGCCGAAGAGCCGCGTCAGGTTGAAAATCAGAGACTTGACGCGGATGTCGCAAAGCGCGAGAAGCTCGGGATCCTGCGTACGGGCCGCCTCGTCGTAGATCTCGTCGAAGATGACTTCGCCTCGATCGACTCGCGCACCCGGCAGCCATTCAATCTGGCGGTAGAATTCGGGGGCGATGCCGCTGATGAGTTCTTGTTCTTCCGCCGCCGTCTCGTTCGGCTGGCGCGTAATCGCGTGACACATCGCATTGCGCCACTCGAAGTTCTTCACCGATTCGTCGCGCAGAGCAACCGGCAGCGACATCCGCCAGCCGAGTTCGATGTCGCCGACGGCCTTGCGCAAGTCCGCATCCGACAGGTCGTCCACCGCGAGATGCTTCATCGTCGTGCGAATCTCAATCGGAGTCGTCGAGGGGAAGAAGTCGATTTCGGGCTGACCGAGGCGATTGCGCTTGCCGAGACCGCTGACGATCTCCTTGATTTGGCGGCGGAATGCCGCGTCGTCCAGTTTCGCGACCTCGTTGTACCCGCCGACCGTGATGTAGCGCGTGCCCGTGGCGCGGTTGTAGTAGTAAATCGGCGTTTCGCTGATCGGCACACGCGAATGGTCGATCAGTTCGGCCATATCCTCCTGCGAAATCGGGTGGCGCGTCATGCGCCAGTTTTCGCCGCGCCCGCAAAGCGCCGCACGAACCTTCGCCGAACTCGTGTTCAGGTAGCGGATGAGCCGCTTCGAGACCATCTTCTGCAATTCCTCATCCGCACGGAGCGCAAGATCCATGCGGTCGGGGTCGGGACGGATCAGCACGTACTCGTCCGTGAAAATCAAGTCAACCGAAAGTGCGAGTTCCTCTTCCTCTTCCGACGGCGTGAGAGCCGGCAGACCCGCCGCCGCCCGCTCCGCGTTGAGCGTATCCAGCCACATGATGCGCTGCATGGCATGAACGCCCCGGCAGGTTACAAGGCCGGGCGTCTTGAGGAACATCGTACCAATGCGGCTCAGGGGTTGCCCGTCCGCACCTTTCGCGAATATTTTCTCGCCGATAATCTTCATGCCCATATTATACCACATCTTAGGCGTGTAATGGGTTGCTGCACCCCATTGACGCGGCGAAACGAATAATGGTATAATACGCGCCAATGAACGGCAATGTTTTCAATCGTTTTGGTTGGTGGCGCCGCGGGTGCAGATCCGCAGGGGTCAGTTTCGTGCTGTTCTAACAACCTAACCCCAAGACACCAGGCAAGCAAGGCGGATCACTCGAAGCGGAGTGGTCCGTTTCTCGTTTTCACACACTCAAACATCCAACACACAAGGAAACACAAACATGTTGAAGCAACTGACAGAAGAGCAATTCACCGAACGGACGGCGAACGGTGCGCGGACGCCCGTCTTCCGCGAATATCTCGAAGACCGCGAAACGCCCGTCTCCGTATTGACGCGCGTGGCGGAGGATGAGGGCGTCTTCCTCCTCGAAAGCGTCACCGGGGGCGAGACGCGCGGACGCTACTCCTACCTCGGGCTCGACCCGAGCGAGGTCGCCGTCGAGGACGGTTCGCGGCATCCGCTCGCCGCCTTGCGCACCAAACTCGCGTCCCGCCCCTATTTCACTGCGCCCGAACTGCCGTCCCTCCAGGGCGGGGCGGTCGGCTATCTCGCCTATGACGCGGTGAAGTCGTTCGTGCCACGTGTGGGGCTGACCCGCGAGCCGGGCACTCCCGTCGCGGCATTCCTGCTGACGGACAAGGTGCTTATCTTCGACAACGTGCGGCAGACCGTCATCGTTTCGTGTGTCGCCGGGGTCGAGCTGGGCGAAACGGCGCACGAGGCCTACGAACGCACGATGGCGGAAGTCGCCGCGATTCACGAGCGACTGATGAGCGCAGCCTCAATCGCCCGATGCGTGGAGGCGCACGATTCCGCCGCGAAGCCGACGATTTCAGCGTTCCGTCCGGAGATGACGGAGGGCGAGTTCACCGCCATCGTCGAGAAGTGCAAGGCGGCGATTCGGGCGGGCGAGGTGATTCAGATCGTACCCTCGCAGAAATTCACCGCCGAGACGACGATTCCCGCCATCTCCCTCTACCGCGCCCTGCGCATGGTGAACCCCTCGCCCTACAACTTCTTCCTGCGCCTTCGCGGCAAAACGCTCATCGGCTCGTCGCCCGAGGAACTCGTGAAGCTCGAAGGACGCACCGCCTCCACTTCGCCGATTGCGGGGACGCGTCCGCGTGGGGAGGATGCGGCGAGCGACCGCCGGATGGCGGAGGAACTCGTCGCCGACCCGAAGGAACGCGCCGAGCACGTGATGCTCGTCGATCTCGGGCGCAACGACCTCGGGCGCGTCTGCCGTGCGGGGACGGTGAAGGTCGATTCGTATGCGCAGATCGAGCGCTATTCGCACGTGATGCACCTCGTCTCGCACGTGACGGGCGAACTGGAGGCGGACAGGGACGGATTCGACCTGCTCGAGGCGGCGTTCCCGGCGGGGACGCTGACGGGTGCGCCGAAGGTGCGGGCGATGGAACTGCTCGCCGGGTTCGAGAAGTCCCCTCGCGGCATCTACGGCGGTGCGGCGGGCTACTTCAGCTACACGGGCGACATGAACTTCGCCATCGTCATCCGCACGATGATCCTCGACGGCGAACGGCTTGAGATGCGGGCGGGCGCGGGCATCGTCGCCGACTCCGACCCCGTGAAGGAATACAACGAGACACTGAACAAGTCGAAGGCGGTCTTCGAGGCGGCGCAATTCGCCGCAGAACTCTGATAACAGAAGAAGGAAAGGAAAACGACCATGATTCTGACGATTGACAACTACGACTCCTTCACCTACAACCTCGTGCAGGAAATGCGCGCGCTCGGCGCGGAGATGGAGGTCGTGAAGAACGACGAAATCGACGTCGCGGGCATCGCGGCGCGAAAGCCCTCGGCACTCGTGCTTTCGCCGGGCCCCGGGAATCCCGATTCGGCGGGCGTGACGCTCGCGGCGGTGAAGGCGTTCGCCGGGAAGATCCCGATTCTCGGCATCTGCCTCGGCCACCAGTCCATCGCCCAGGCCTTCGGCGGACGCATCATCCCCGCCAAGCGGCTGATGCACGGCAAAACGAGCCGAATCCACCACGACGGCAAGGGCGTCTTCGCGGGGCTGCCGCAGGACTTCGAGGCGATGCGCTACCACTCGCTCGCCGTGGAACGCGAGACACTGCCCGACTGCCTCGAGGTGAGCGCAGTCGCCGACGACGGCGAAATCATGGGGCTTCGGCACAAGACCTATCCGATTGAATCGGTGCAATACCACCCCGAAAGCATCGGCACGCCCGAAGGGCTCGCGCAACTGCGGAACTTCCTCGGCCTCGGCAATCCCCATGCGACGGCGGAGGAGATGCAGTCCTACCGCACGTTCGCGGCGATTATGGAAGGCCGCGTCTCGGAGCGCGAACTCGCCGAGATGCTGACCGAAGCGCACGGGCGAACCGTCACGGCGGCGGAACTCGCGGGTGCGGCGCGAGCCATGCGCGAGGCGGGCGTTCGCATCGACTTGGGCGGAGTGAACGCAGTGGACATCGTCGGCACGGGCGGAGACGGGCTCGGAACATTCAACGTCAGCACGACTGCCGCGTTCATCGCCGCCGGCGCGGGCGTTATCGTTGCCAAGCACGGCAATGTCGCCTCGACCTCGAAGTGCGGCGCGGCGGACGTGCTCGCGGCGCTCGGCTACGACCTCACGGCTTCACCCGAACGGGTGGCGCGGTGCATCCGCGAAGTCGGCGTCGGCTTTCTCTTTGCGAAGAACCTCCACCCGGCGATGC
This sequence comes from Barnesiella intestinihominis, assembly GCA_963612485.1. GTDB lineage: Bacteria > Verrucomicrobiota > Kiritimatiellia > RFP12 > UBA1067 > UBA1067. Next base: position 3,461 of record CAVDWI010000038.1, on the reverse strand, counting down.
ACTTCGCCGCCCCCGTCCGCAAGGCGCTCGGCTTCCGCACCATCTTCAACCTGCTCGGGCCGCTGACGAATCCGGCGGGCGTTCGACGGCAGGTCGTCGGCGTCTACGACGCGAAACTCGCGCCCGTGATGGCGGAGGCCCTGCGGATGCTCGGCAGCGAGCGGGCGTTCGTCGTGTCGGGCGATGAGGGCGGTCTCGACGAGATCTCGCCGTCCGGGATGACATTCGTCTCCTCGCTCGAAGGCGGTAAGGTCGCGTCCACCCTGCTGGACGCAGGAGCGGCCTACGGGACGCGCTACCCGCTTGCGGCGATTGCCGGGGGTGATGCGGAGGCGAACGCCAAACTGCTGACGGCGGTGCTGACAGGTGAGGAGCGCGGCGCGTACCGTGCGGCGGCGGTTGAGAACGCGGCGGCGGCGATTCTCGTGGGCGGCGGCGCGGCGACTTACGATGCGGCTCTCGCGGCGGCGCGGGAATCGATTGATTCGGGACGCGCTTCTGCGAAACTTCAGAAGATGCTGGAGGCGAAATGAACGACATACTCGAAGAACTGAGCGCGTTGCGCCGCGCCGATGCGGAGGAAGCGGCTCGCACGATTCCCTACGGCGAGCTCCTTCGTCAAATCGGGCGAATGGCGGCTCCACGCGATTTCCGTGCGGCGTTTCACGGCGAAGGCATCCACATCCTCGCCGAACTGAAGAAGGCTTCGCCGTCCGAAGGGGTAATCCGCGAGGACTTCCAACCGGTCGAACTCGCACGGGCGTTCGAGTGCGCCGGTGCGGCGGCTCTCTCGGTGCTCTGCGAACCGCACCGCTTCCACGGCAGTCGGGCCTATCTCTCGGCCGTGCGGGGCGCGGTGACCCTTCCCCTTCTCTGCAAGGACTTCATCACGCTCCCCTATCAGGTCGCGGCGGCTCGCGTGGCGGGTGCGGACGCAATCCTGCTGATTGCCGCCGTTCTGCCGGACGAACGGCTTCTCGCGCTCCGCAACCTCGCCCGTGACTTCGGCATGGCTGCGCTCGTCGAGACGCACACACCGGAGGAAATCCGCCGCGCCGTCGGCCTCGGATGCGACATCATCGGCGTGAACTGCCGCGACTTGCGGACTTTCCACACCGACCCGGCAATCACCGAATCGCTCATCGGGACGATTCCCGCCGACCGCACGCGCATCGCCGAAAGCGGCATCCGCACGGCGGACGACATCCGGCGGCTTCGTGCGGCGGGTGCGGACGGCTTCCTAATCGGAACAACACTCATGCGGGCGCAACGACCCGACGACAAACTCATGGAACTCATTTGAAAGGAACGAACACATGAAAGGACACTACGGAATCTACGGCGGTCAGTATATCGCCGAAACGCTCATGACCCCCATCAACGAACTGGAGGCAGCCTATGAGGATGCAAAGCGCGACCCCGCGTTTCAGCGGGAGTTCGAGGACATCCTCAAGAACTACGTCGGGCGGGAAAGTCCGCTCACCGAGGCGAAGCGACTTTCAGCCCATCTCGGCGGTGCGCGGATTCTCCTCAAGCGCGAAGACCTGAACCACACGGGTGCGCACAAGGTGAACAACACGATCGGGCAGGCCCTGCTGGCGCGGCGAATGGGCAAGAAGCGGCTCATCGCCGAGACGGGTGCGGGCATGCACGGTGTGGCGACGGCCACGGTCGCCGCGCTCTTCGGCATGGAGTGCGAGGTATTCATGGGCGCAATTGACGTGGAACGCCAAGCCCCGAATGTGGACAGAATGCGAATGCTCGGCGCGAAAGTCCACGCCGTCTCGGAGGGCAGCGCAACGCTGAAGGATGCGATGAACGAGGCTCTTCGCGACTGGACGGCAAACTGCGACGACACATTCTACGTGATCGGCACGGTGGCGGGCCCGCATCCCTACCCGGCGATGGTTCGCGACTTCCAGAGCGTGATCGGCAAGGAGGCGCGGCGGCAGTGCCTCGAGCGGTTCGGCCGCCTTCCCGACCAGGCCCTCGCCTGCGTGGGCGGCGGCTCGAACGCGATCGGCCTCTTCGCCGGGTTCCTCGACGACCCGCAGGTGACGCTCGTCGGCGTTGAAGCAGGCGGCAGGGGACTCGCCACCGGACAGCATGCGGCCTCCATCAACGGCGGCACGGTCGGCGTTCTTCACGGATCGAAGACCTATCTCCTGCAAACGCCGTCCGGACAGATTATCGACACCTACTCAATTTCTGCGGGACTCGACTATCCGGGCGTCGGGCCCGAACACGCCTACTTCGCCGACACCAAACGCGCCGAATACACGGTGATTTGCGATGACGAGGCGGTCGCGGCGTTTGATGCGCTCTGCCGCTTCGAGGGCATCATCCCCGCACTTGAGTCCAGCCACGCGCTCGCGGAGGCAATCAAGCGCGCACCTCACCTTCCGAAGGAGACGATTCTCCTCGTCAATCTCTCGGGGCGCGGCGACAAGGATCTGCACAGCATCCAGGCCTACAAGGAACGGATGGCGAAGTAAGCGAAATACAAGAAAGGAACAATCGAAATGAACAGGATTCAGAAACTCTTTGCAAAGACCCGCGCCGAGAAGCGCGGCGCATTCGTCGCCTATCTCACGATGGGCGCACCCACGCTCGCGGCAAGTTTCGACGCGGCGGAAACGCTCCTCGGCGAGGGGGCGGACATCCTCGAACTGGGCGTACCGTTCTCCGACCCCGTGGCGGACGGTGCAATCATCCGCACGGCGGCGAACAAGGCGCTCGCAAACGGCGTGACGCTCGCAGACATACTTGCGCAGATTCCCGCGCTTCGCGCGAACCACCCCGATACGCCGCTCGTCGTGTTCTCCTACTACAACCCAATCTACAAGTACGGTCTGGAGCAATTCGCGGCGGACGCGGCAAAAGCCGGAGTGGACGCGGTGTTGGTCGTTGACGTGCCGCTGGAGGAACGCGGCGAACTGCTCGCTGTTCTCCGTCCGCAGGGACTCACCCTCGTGCCGCTCATCTCTCCCACGACGGGCGAAGATCGCATCCGCGCAAGTGCGGAGGGAATGGCGGACTCGTTCCTCTACGCGGTGACGGTGAAGGGCGTGACGGGACAACGCGCCCACCTGCCGCCCGAACTCGCGGCACGGCTGGAGGAGATTAAGTCTCTGACAAGCGTCCCCGTCGTGGCGGGCTTCGGCATCCGCACGCCGGAGGAAGGCGCGAAAGTCGCCGCGCACTGCGACGGATTCGTCATCGGCAGTGCCCTCGTCGAGCGTTTCATGAATCAGGCGTGACCGCAAGGTCACGCCAACTAAAGAAATGGAAAAGAAAAGAGCGCATTCGAATGAATGCGCTCTTTCGCTCTTCTGAATCGACTCTTGCGAGAACAGCGACGCTTGCGCGAGTTTCACCATCGGGTCTCCGAGGAGACCCTGACTCCCTAGAAAGGAGGTGATCCAACCGCTGGTTCCCCAACGGTTACCTTGTTACGACTT
>CAVDWI010000037.1:0-14419 GCA_963612485.1 Barnesiella intestinihominis | reverse complement strand
CCGGCCGCTCCGCGAGGCACTCCCGCCAGTCCTTCCAGTATTTCGGGGCGGGGATGGTCTCGGCCTGTTCGGGGTCGGCCACGCCGACGATCTCGAGTTGGTCGGGATGCTCCTTCGCATACTCCGCGTAGGCGCGTCCGCGATAGCCGGCACCAAGGACAATGGCCTTCAACTTACGCTTTTCCATCGCTTACCGCCCAATTCCCTTGCCCGCGATTTCGCGCAGGACGATTCCGGCGAGATCCTTCACCGCCTTGTCGGACGAACCGTCTTCAACGGCCTTGAGGCGCGCAACCAGTTTCGGACACGTGCAGCCGCACCACCGCAACTGGTCGAGGCAGAACTCCTTTATATAGGAATCGTCCGTCGTCTCGATGCGGCTCATGAGCGCGTTCACCCAGACCTTGCGCCCCGCCGCGTGTTCGCCGTCCCAGAACAGGCAATACCAGGGGTCGGGCAGCATCACCCACTGCGAAACCGCCGCGATTTGGATCGAGACGAGCGCGTCCGTCTCGTAGGCCGGGCGGATCTTCGCGAGAAGCGCGTCCGCCGCCGCCGAGTCCGCGACAAAGCCCGCGAGCGTCTCGTCCGTGAGAGCCTTCTTGAGTTCGTCCGCATGCGCATCCTGCCAAACGACGGTCAGCGGGTGTTCGGCCGTCGAAGCCATCGCCGGGCCGTAGTCATCGAACGGCGCGACGGGGTCTTTCGCCGCGTTCGTGGCGGCGTTCTCGGCGTAAATCGCCGCGCACACGAGGGCGGCAACTGCAAAAACAAGTCTCTTCATCTCAGTCAGCCTTTCATGAATTCGGTCGCCCACGGTTCGCGCATAGACGGATAGAGGAAGCGTTCCGCCGCCGGGTCGTCCACCGCATGGAGCGTGTCGGGGTCGAAGTCGAAGCCGCGCCCAAGCCGCTCCGCGACAATGCCGAGGTTGAACATCGAGGAACTGCGGAAGCCGTTCGACTCGTTCAGCGCAAACGCCTTGCGCTCGCGCACGGACTCCATGAAGTCCGTCACCTGGGGCGCGGGTTCGGGGAGCTCCGCGAGAACCTTCTCCGCGTCGAGTTCCCTGCCGCTCCCGTCCACGAGGCGGAGCGTCTTGCCGCCCGGCGCCTTCGGGTAGACGCACAGTCCGTTCGAGCCGCGCAGAAGCGGTTCGCCCTTCAGGGACTCGTCGCCGTCGAGGAGGACTTCCGTGCCGTCCGCATACTTCAGCGTGAGGCGGTCGAAGCGGCCGACGCTCTCCGGGTGCTGCTTCGGACCGTCGTAGTCGATGCGCACGGGGCTTGTCTCGTCCTTGCAGAGCAGATACTGCAGCGGGTCAAGGTAGTGCTGGGCCATGTCGCCAAGCCCGCCCGAATCGTAGTCCCAGTAGCCGCGGAACGACGTGCCGACGCGGTGCGCGGTATACGGCTTCCACGGCGCAGGGCCGAGCCACATCTCGTAGTCGAACCCGGCGGGAATCGGCTCCGGGGTCTGGTTCACGCGCCCCGACCAGCCGAACTTCCAGCTGAAGCCCTGCCCCGCGCCGAAGACGCAGCGCACGGGCCCGTTGCCGAGCAGTCCGTTCTCCACCACCTGGCGGATGGGCTTCACGGGCGTTCCGAACCCGTAGAACGTATCCTGGAAGCGGAACCACGTGTTCAGGCGGAACATCCGCTTCCTGGCCTTCACAACTTCCATCACGCGCTTGCCCTCGCCCACCGTGCGGGTCATCGGCTTTTCGCACCAGATGTCCTTGCCGGCGTTCGCGGCCATCACGCTCATGCACCCGTGCCAGTGCGGCGGCGTGCAGATGTGGACGATGTCGACGTCCTTGTCGGCGAGGAGTTCGAGGAAGTTCTTGTAGGCCTTGATCTTGCCCCAGCCGCACTTCTCGGCGGCGGCAAGCCCCGCCTGCACGCGGTAGTCGAACGGATCGCACAGGCCAATCAGCCGCGACCCCCTGTAGGGCAGGTGGTTTTCCGAGTGCGCAATCACGCCGAAGCCGATCAGCGCGCGCGTCAGCTGGTTCGAGGGAGCCGTCGCACCCCAGAGGACGCGCGCCGGGATGAGATTGAACGCGCCGAGTGCCGCCGCGCCCTTCAGGAATGAGCGTCTTGATGTGTTCATGCTGGTTTTACTCCTTAAGCAGTCTTGCCGCACGGGCGATGTCGCCGGGACGATCCGAGCCCGCCTCGCGCTCGATGACGAAGTTGCCCTTGTAGCCGAGTGCCTCGAGCGTCGCAAGAAATGCCCGTCCGCCGACTTCGCCCTCGCCCCACGGGACTTCGTCACCCCACGTTCCGGGCGTCTTCGTCACAATCGCGTCCTTCACGTGGATTTGGTGAATCCACGGGATCAGGATCTTGACAGCCTCAATCGGCTCGCCCTTCCCGTAAAGAATCATATTCGCCGGGTCGAAGTTGATGCCGACACCCGGCACGGCCTCCATGAACTTCGCGAGATCTTCCGCCGTCTCCTGACCCGACTCAAGCAGCAGAGACACGCCGAACTTCGCGCACTCGTCGCGCATCCACGTCACGCGCTGGACGTATTTCGCAAAGGCGATGGGATCGCTCTCGTCGAGAAAGCCCGCGTGAAGCGTGAGATAGGGCGAACCGAGTTCCTGCGAGAGTTTCGCCGCCGCCGTCACGAGTTTCTGGTTCGCCTCCCACCTGTCGTCCGGCACGATGCCGCCCGTCTTGCGGATTGATTCGAGCGTTGAGTAGTCCTCCTGCGGAAAGCCGATCATCGTGGACATCAGCACCCAGTCGCCTTTCGCAATCCGCTCCTTGACGAACGCGAGGGACTTCGCACCTTCCGCCGCACCGTGCCGCCCGTCGGGCGCGATGAACGGCCCGAGTGCAAGGTGAATCCCCTTCACGCCCGCCTTCTGCATTTCCGCCGCGACTTCCACGAGCGGCTTGTGGTAACTCCAGCTGCACACGCCGACGCGCTCCGCCGGAACTGTCGCGTGAATGCCCGTCAGACACCCGACGAGACCCGCCGCAAATGCCAATGCCGCAAACGCTCTTCTCAACTTCAACATTTTCATCGCCTTGCCTTTTCCTTTTCCTTACATCGGCATACCCCGTCCTAAAGGGATGCTTACTGCAAAAACGGCGGTAAGTATATCATAAAACCCGATGCCTGTATAGTGGCAACCTTGCCGGAGTCTGTGCTGTGACTCCATCATATTTTGCGACGGCCTTGATTTCGCGACCTCGCCTATTTCCCAGCACCGTCTTCCCCACTCCGATTGAGCAAGGTTGTAGCCGGAATGAGATAGTCGAAATACCCGTTCTCCTCAATTGAGGGGTCGATTTCCCCATCGTAGACAAGAACGAGCCTAACCGAGCGTCCCCTTGGCAACTTCAGCCGATCGACCTTTCTCTGCACCTCGTCTTCAATGGACGAGTCAATCCTCTGCCGACGCTTGATTTCAATGACGTAAACACACTTGGGCAGCTGAATCAGGTAGTCAACCTGAACTCCGTTCCCGGTCTTGCGTCCGCTTCTGAAATACGGCGCGGCGGACTCGACGAGTTTTCCCCGCAGACCAAGGAGCGGCGCGAGGCGTGCCATGTTGTTGACGACAAGGTTCTCGAACTGAAGCCCCATGACGGCATCCCATCCCGGAAGTCCATTCAGTGCGACATGTCGGTAAAGGCCGTTCCGAATGGACTCCTTTCGCGGCAGAATGTACTTAAGGTAGAAGCGCGTGTAGTTGTCGCGCAAACGATAGCGCATCTCCCGAACGGGTTTACCCGTCGCGGGGTTGAGTCCGGCAGACCCCGCAAGGAATCCCGCCTCGACAAGGTCGGCAACATCGCCGGAAAGATGTCCGTTTGGGTCATTACCGAATCTCTCGGCGAGTTCGGAAACGCTGGCGGGACCGTCTGCGAGCGACATCAGGATTCGCCTCTTCGCGGCAACGGACTTTCCGAACATGTCGTCGAAGATGCGGTCAAAGTCCTTAAAGAGGTAGCCGTCTGGATCGAAACAGAGGCGGCGGATGTTGTCGTCGGCCGAAAGGGACGGGTCTATCTCGCAAAGATATTTCGGGACGCCTCCCGTGACGGACAGCATGTCGAGGATTTTCCGTGAACTCGTACGAGCCGCCTTGCGCCCCCAGAAGCCGAGGCATTTGTCCGGAGGTAGTTCGTTCAGCGTAAAATCAAGCGAGATGCGCCCGACAAAACCGTGCGCATGCTGGATGTTCTCGTTGACCCAGGCGGAAACGCTTCCGGCGACGACGAAGATGAGCCTGTCGTGCCGAGAGAGCCGGGTGTCCCAGGCAGTCTTCAGAAGGGCGGCGAAAGAATCGTCATATTGTCCCATCCACGAGATTTCGTCGAGAAAGACTATCGTTTTCCCGCATCCGTGCAAGGCGGCGTCGAGTGCGTCAAATGCCTTCGCCCAGCTGTCGGCCCTCACCTCCGGAATCCCCGTGGCGTGAGCGAGCCGTTCACAGAAGTTGTCAATTTGCCGCTGGTTGGACATCTTGGCATCCGGAGCAAGTCCAACGATTTCGATGAACGCACACTTTGACCGTTCCGCAAATTCCTCGACGAGCGTCGATTTCCCAATGCGGCGACGGCCAGCGACAACGACGAACGAGCCCGTGCCCTTGCGCCAAAGCGCCTCAAGCCGCGCAAGTTCCTCCTCGCGTCCAAAGAATCGTTTCATTCAAGGTTCTCCTTCCTGTCTTGACGCGGATAGTATACCATAACCCGCCGCCGATTTGGGCGACTAATTTACGATTCGCCATTTAGTCGCCCCTTGCCAAAAGATGTAGTCGTCGAAGATGTGCAAGGCTACTCACGGACAATCTGCGCACGGACATTCGCATTCTTGATGCCGCCGTCGCGAAGAACTTGGAGACCGCCGTCGGAGGTGACGCGGACAACCGTCGAGGGCACGCCACCGGGGCTTATGCCGTCATCCGCCACGATGTCCGCCGAAAGCCCGACGTCGGCAAGCGCGGCGGGTGCGTCCGTCGCGGGACGCTCTCCGCTCAGGTTCGCGCTCGTCACGCGCAGAACGCCGCCGCAGAGCCGCAGCAACCGCCGCGTCCAGTCGTGGTTTGGCACGCGAAAGCCCTCCGTCGCCGCGCCGTCCGGACGCTCGACGACGAGGGTGAGCGCACCCGGCCAGTGGCGTTCGCCCAACCGCCGCGCTTCACCCGCCAACGGATAGCCGAACGCCTCGACCGCCGCCGCGTCCGCCGCGAGAAGCGCAATCGGCTTCTTCGCCTCGCGACCCTTGATCGTGTAGAGCCGTTCGACCGCCTTTGGGAAACCCGGGTGCGCGGCAAGCCCGTAGACGGTGTCCGTCGGGATGACGGCGACTCCGCCCGCGTTCAGAACCGCCGCGACATCGTCAAGCCCCTTCTCGCTGCAGGATACGACACGCATCACTTCATCTCCTCAAGGATGCGCACGGCGAGTTTGACGAGTTCGACGCATGGCCGCTTGCGGTAGTAGGCGGGCGTTCGCGCCTCGGGCGCACCGCCCGTCGTCGCGCCCGTGCCGGCGAGCAGTTCGCGGCAGACAATCGAACCGACCTCCGCCTTGAACCGCGCACAGAAGTCCTGCACGAACGGATAGACGACCTTCTTGTCCGAACCGTGGCGAAGCCCCAGCACAAGCGAAGCCCCCGTCACCGTGCCGCAGACCTCGCGCTGACGCCCCACGCCGCCGCCCAGTCCGCAGGAAATCCTCTTCGCCAGTTCGAGTTCAAGCCCAAACTCGTCCGCAAACGCGCAGAACACCGCCTGTGCGCAATTAAGCCCTTCGCGGAAGAACGCCTCCGCCTTCGCCTCACGACTTTCGCCCATCGTTAGACCTCCTCCTTATTTCCGCCGAAACCGACCCCGCGAAAGTGCCGCGCCGACAAGCAGACAGCACAGGCCGGGAATCAGGAAAAACTGGTAGCGTTCGCCGAGGCGGTTCTCCTCCTCGCTCTGCTCCATCGCCGCGACCTGACGCAGGAAGCGGCGGTAGATCGCTCCCAGGGTCGTTTCCGCCGTACCCGCCGTGGCGAGGGCGACGTAGCGTCCGTCCGAGGCTTCGGCGATGGCGCGGAGCGCCGTCTCCTCGAGCTTCACCTTGACAGGCTCGCCCTTGAATGTCTGAACGCCGCGCCCGTTCTCGGCGGGAAGCGTCGCGCCGTTGCGCGGGTCGCCGATGCCGACGGTGAAGATTGGAACGCCGCGTTTCTTCGCGAGCGCGGCATTGGCGAGGGCTTCGCCCCGCAGGTCGCCGCCGTCCGAAATCAGGATGATGGCGTTGTGGTCGTCCGCCGCCGGGTCAAGCGCATCAAGTGCGGCGCGGATAGCACCGCCGAGGTCTGTCTCGCCGCGCGGCGCACTCTCGGGCGTAAGTTGCTCGAGCGCACCCCGAAGATAGCCTCGGTCGGTCGTGAGCGGACAGATCACCACGCCCGCCCGGCGAAAGGCGACGAGCGCACAGCGGTCGCCGCCGAGGGAGTCGATGAGGTCGGCGACATCCGCCTTCGTGCGCTCCAGCCGATTCGGATGCACGTCCTCCGCCAGCATCGAGCGCGACACGTCGATGGCGATCACCACGTTGCGGCTGCGCGAAATCGACTTCTCAAGCGACCGCCCCCACTGGGGACGCGACGCGGCGAAAAGGCAGAGGAACAGTCCGATGAGAATCGCGGCGGACTGGACGGACGAGCCGGGCGACTTCGGGACGTTCCGCGTGATGCGCGTCAGAGCCTTTTCGCGGCGGGCGCGGAGGAACGACCACCACAGCCCAGCAATCGGAACGAGCGCCACAAGAACAAGCCAACCTGGATACGCGAATCTCATCGTCAGTGATCGTGCATTCCCTCGCCGTGCCACGGCACGAACGCGGGCACGGCGTCGATTCCGGCGGCGATGCGCTGGCGCACGGCCTCGTAAACGAGAATCGTCGCCGCCGCCGAGACGTTGAGCGAGTCGGCCATGCCGAGCATCGGGATGCGCACGCGCAACTCCGCACCGTCCATCCATTTCGCCGTCAGGCCGTATTGCTCCGCGCCGAGCGCAATCGCCACGTTCCCCGTCAAATCGACCTCGAAGTGCAACTTCTCCGCGTGGGGTGTCGCCGCGAGGATCTTGAAGCCCCGCGCCTTCAGGAAGGCGAGAGCCTCCTCGCTCGTCGCCTCGACAATCGGCACGGAGAACATCGTCCCCGTCGATGCGCGGACGACGTTCGGGTTGTGAATGTCGGTCGTGCGGTCGCAGACGATGACCGCCGCGACTTTCGCCGCGTCCGCCGAGCGCAGGATCGTGCCGAGATTGCCCGGCTTCTCGATCGCCTCCGTCACGATGACGAGCGCGTTTTCGGGGAGTTTCAAGTCCGCAAGCCCGATTGAGACGTGCGGCCCGACCATCAGCAGTCCGTCCGGACGCTCCTTGTAGGCAATCTTCTCGAAGCAGACCTTCGAGCAGGTGTAGATTTCAGCCCCCAGTTTCACGCATTCCTCGACAATCGTCGGTTCGTTCTCGTTCTTGAGATAGAAGTCGGGACAGTGGAAGAGCGCGCGCGGACGGTAGCCGCAGTCCAGTGCGCGGCGGCACTCGCGGTAGCCCTCGACAATCATCTCGCCCGACTCCTCCCGCGTCGAACAGGAACGGAGTTTGACGACGTGCTTCAGTTTCGGATTGCTGGGGCTGGTCAGTTCCATCAACGATACTCGATCTTTGCCTGCTTGCGGAGGTCTTCGACGAAAGCGTCCATCGCCCGACCGCGCGCCTCGTGGCGCAGGAGATCCTTGATCTGGTCGTGCACGTCCACGAGCGTCTGCGCACCGCCGCCCTTCTCGTCCGCCTTGTAGATGATGTGGTAGCCGAACTGCGTCTGCACGACGTCCGAGACCTCACCCTTCTTCATCTCGAAGGCGGCCTTGTCGAATTCGGGGACCATCATGCCGGGACCGAACCAGCCGAGCGAGCCGCCCTCGCGTCCCGACGGACAATCGGAGTTCTTCTTCGCCTCCTCCGCGAAGTCGCCGCCCGCGAGAATGCGCTCACGAATGGCGCGAATCTTCTCGAACGCGGCGCTTTTCGCCTCGGGGAGGTCGTTCGCCTCGGACTTCACGAGAATGTGCTGGCAGAGAACCTGCGGCGGCTTGACGTATTCCGCCTTGTGCGCCTCGTAGAACGCGGCGACTTCGTCTTCCGTCGGGTCTGGCACGTGGGCGCACGCCTGGTTGACGAGCATGTTCACCCGCGCCCCCTTCTCCAGTTCCTTGCGGAACTCCGCCTCCGAAATGTGCTGCGCCTCGAGTGCCTTGCGGTAGTTCTCCTCGCCGCCGACCTGCGTGACGACCTTCTGAACCTCCGCGTCGATATCCGTCGCGCTCACCGGCAGGTCGAGTTGCGCCGCACGGTCGAGGAGCAGTTTCGCCCCAATCGCCTGTTCGAGCGCCTTCTCCTCCAGCTTCGGGAGGTTCTTCTTCACCTCGTCCGGAGTCATGCCGTGACCCATATAGAAGCGGACGAGCCGATCCAACTCAAACCCAACCGCTTCACCCGAGATTTCCTGTCCGTTGACAATCGCTTTCTTCATGTGCATTCCTTGGTAATGGTAGTTTTTCCGTCAGTCAAAGAGTTCCGTCACCGCGCCGTCAATCCCGTCCACGTCCACGACCTTCGTCTGGGCGACGGGGAGTCGTTCGAGTTCGCGGAAACTGGGCGGCGGGTCGGTAAGCACGTCCGCGCCGAACGCGCGGCGGCAGGTTTCGGGAAACTTGTAGGGAGTCGCCGTCGCCGCGATAACGACGGGAGTGCCGTCCGTGCCGCAGCCGAGCTTGCGGGCGACGCACGTCGCGACCGCCGTGTGTGGGTCGAGCAGATAGCCGCAGGCCTCGCGCATCCGGCGCATTTCCGCCTCCGTCTCCTCGGGCGTCGCCACGCCGCCCGTGAAGTTCGCGAAAAGTTTCTCCTTCGCGGACGCGGTCAATTCGTAGCGTCCCTTCGTCGCGAGGTCATTCATCAGCCGCGCGGTTTCCGCACACGCCGCCGCCTCGTCGCCCGTCTCCCCGCCGTTGATCATCCAGAGGAGGCGTTCGACGTTCGAACTCTTCCGAATGTCCATGGACGGCGAATTGGTGACGGTAAAGGTTTCGCCCGGGTCGTAGACGCCCGACTTCACGAAACGGGCCAGCACGTCGTTCACGTTCGACGCGCAGACGAAGCGGCGGATTGGCGCACCGAGCAATTTCGCGTAATACGCCGCGAGGATGTTGCCGAAGTTGCCGCTCGGCACGACCACGTCGAACGCCCTGCCAAGCCGCGCCGCCGAAAGGACGTAGTAGGCGATCTGCGGCACGAGGCGACCCGTGTTGATCGAGTTCGCGCTCGACAGCGTAATCCCGTGCTTCGCCGCGTCCGCGTTGATTGCCGCGTCGGCGAAGATGCGCTTCACCGCCGCCTGCGCATCGTCGAAGTTGCCGCGAATCGCGACCGCGTGGACGTTCGCCTCGGAAGGCGTCGTCATCTGAAGCCGCTGGATGCGCGAAGTGCCCGTTGCCGGATAGAAGACGATGATCTCCGTCCCCTCGACGCCCGCGAAGCCCTGCATCGCGGCGGAACCCGTGTCGCCGCTCGTCGCCGTCAGCACGAGCACGCGCCGCCCGCCCGCCGCGTGCTTCATCAGCACGGGGAGCATCGAAAGCGCCACGTCCTTGAACGCACCCGTCCGACCGTGGAAAAGTTCGAGGACGTGAAGCCCGTCCTTCTCGACGAGCGGAATCGGGTCGCCGGACGGGAAACGCGAAATCAGGCGGTCGATCGCCGCCGCGCGGACTTCCGCCGGGATGTCGTCGAAGAGTTTGTCCATCACGAAGGCTTCCGCCGCCGCGAGGGTCGTCAGTCCCGAAACGTCGCCCGGCTTCACCCCGTCCATGCGCGGCACGTAGAGTCCGCCGTCCGGCGCGAGTCCCTGAAAGACGCTCTCCGCGCTCGTCGCCTCAATGCCCTTTCGTGTCGATACGTATGTCATTTCGACGCCTCCATCACTTCAGTTTCGGTCAGTGTAACGTAGCCCTTCGCCGCAAGCGCCGTCTCCGCCTTCGCGTTGTCGTCGAAGCGGAAGACCAGCACCGCCTTTTCACCGCGATGGAACGAGAACGCATAACTGTAGGCGATGTTCGCGCCCGACTGGTCGAGCGCCGTCATCACGTCCGCCATGCCACCCGGGCGATCCGGCACACACACGGCGACTACCTTGCTCACGTTGACGACGTGGCCGCAGTCGGTGAGCGTGTTCCGCGCCTTCTCGTGGTCGTCCACGATCATGCGCACGATGCCGAAGTCGCTCGTGTCCGCCAGGCTCAGCGTCGCGATGTTCACGTCCGCATTGGCGAGGTCGCGGCAAATCTTTGAGAGTTGCCCCGGACGGTTCTCCAGAAAGATTGATATTTGGCGAATCTGCATAAGCGGTCTCCTTGGTTTGTCAGTTGAAGAGGAACTCGACGACATCGCCATCCTTCATCTCATACTCCTTGCCCTCGGAACGGAGCGCACCAGCAGCCCGCGCGCCCGCCACGCCGCCGTGGGCGATGTAATCGTCGTAGGCAATCACTTCGGCTCGGATGAAGCCCTTCTCGAAGTCGGTATGAATTACGCCCGCGCACTTCGGGGCCTTCCAGCCGCGGTGGAACGTCCAGGCGCGGACTTCCTTCGGCCCCGCCGTGAAGTAGCTGGCGAGCCCCAGCGTGTGGTAGGCGAGTTTGATCGTGCGGTCGAGCGAACTTTCCGAAAGCCCGTAGCTCTGCAGGAACTCCGCCGCCTCGTCGGGCGTCAGCCCCGCGAGGTCGGCCTCCATCTGGGCGCAGATGACGACGAGTTCGCACCCCTGCTTCGCCGCGTAGTCCTTCAGCGCGGTGACATGGGGATTGCCCTCGCCCGTCACGTTGTCGTCCGCCACGTTCGCGCAATAGATGACCTTCTTGTCGGTCAGGAAGTGCAGTTCCTTCAGCACCTGCAGAATCGCGTCGCCCTCCGAACGCGGGAACGAGCGCACGGGATTGCCGTCCTCAAGATGCTTCAGCAGCGCCGCGCACGCCTCCGCCTCGGGACGCATCGCGGGCTTCGCCTGAGCCTCCTTCCTGATGCGGTCGTAGCGTTTCTGCAGTTGCTCCATGTCGGCGAGGATGAGCTCCGTCTCAATCACCTCCGCGTCGCCCACGGGGTCGATCGGCGCGGACTTGTTGCCGCCCTCCTGCACGTGGATGATGTCGTCGTTCTCGAAGCAGCGCACGACGTGCAGAATCGCGTCGCATTCGCGGATGTTCGCGAGGAACTTGTTGCCGAGACCTTCGCCCTTCGACGCGCCCTTCACAAGCCCCGCGATGTCGGTGAAGTCCACCGTCGCCCGGATAATCTGCTGGGGAGAGACGATTTTCGCGAGGTTCTCAAGACGGGAGTCGTTCACTTCGACGACGGCGGTGTTCGGCTCGATCGTGCAAAACGGGTAGTTCTCGGCGGCGGCCTGCTGTTTCTTGGTAAGCGCGTTGAAAAGCGTCGATTTACCGACGTTCGGGAGACCGACAATGCCGACTGCAAGACTCATTTCTTCTTATTCCTTCTATCTGTACCTTTGTTGTACCATATTATAGCATATCACGCCGTGCGCCCAACGAGCCGCTCGGCAAGCCCCCGCAGAAACGAGACGTCGCCCGGCAGGGTTTCAAGCGCGGCAACGGCGTTCGCCGTCGTCTCGCGGACGCGGCGTTCCGTCTCGTCGCGTCCGTAGGGCGAATCGCCGTCGAGGAGGTCATCCTCGTACTGGAAAGCAAGGCCGAGGTTGAGCGCGAAAGACCGAAGCGCGGCGATTGCGTCCGGCGAACCGCCGCCCGCGAGTCCGCCCATCACCGCCGCCGCGATAAAGAGGTCAGAAGTCTTGTGCTCGTAAATATAGTCGATGTCGCGTTGCGCGGCGGATTCGCCCGCCACGTCCTCCACCTGACCGCAGACGACGCCAACGCCGTATTCGCCGAGCGTGGCGACAACCGCCGCCGCGTTGCGCGGCGTTTGCGCCGCCGTCCGGAAGGCGAGCGCCTGCAGGGCATCGCCGACGAGAATCGCGTTCGCCTCGCCGAACTTCGCCCAGACGGACGGCTTGCCGCGCCGCTGGGTGTCGTTGTCCATCGCGGGCAAGTCGTCGTGGACGAGCGTGTAGTTGTGGAGGAGTTCGATTGCCGCCGCCGGATACGCCGCATCCTCCGCCCGCCCGCCGACGGCGACCGCCGCCGCGAGGCAGATGAGCGGACGAATCCGCTTGCCGCCCGTGCCGACCGCGTAGCGCATCGCCTCGGAAAGCGCCGCCGGACGCGCATCGGCTCGCGGCAAAACGCCGTCCAGCGTCCGTTCGACAAGATTCAGGAATGCTTCGCCGTCCATTATTTCAAGGAGAACTTGCCGGGGCCCATCGCCCCCTGGTTGTAATCCTGCGGCGGCTGGGGCTCGCCGAGACCGACGCCCTTCGTCATCAGGGCCTTGAGTTCGTCGAGGTGCTTCTCATAGACGCCCCTCGGCTCGACGCCGTATTTGCGGCAAATCGACGCGGCCATGCCCACGACTTCGCCCATCATGCCGTGCGTGCGCATCACGCGGGTCGTGCCGAGCGCGACGTGCGTCACCGAAATGTCGCGCCCCGCCATGAACAGGTTCGGCACGTTCCGCGAGTAGAAGCAGCGGTAGGGAATCGGATACGGCCCGTGCACGTTGTGGGTGCAGATCGAACGGAACGGTTCGCCCGAATAGTGCCGCGTATTGGACGGCATCGGATAGTGGAGGTCAATCGCCCACGTCGTGCAGCACGTGCCGTCGGGGTATTCGCGCTCCTCGAAGATGTCCTGCTGGGTGAGGATGTGGTCGCCGAGAAGCCGCCGCGTCTCACGCTTACCCGCGACGTAGGCGACCCACGCGAAGGCGCGGTTCGCGAACTCCGCCTTGCGCAGCCCGCGGTTCTTGACGTAAGACCAGTTCGAGTAGACGACGAGCATCCCGTAGTCGCGCACCGTCTCGAAGTCATACAGCTGGTCGCGGAGCATCCCCGTCTCCCAGTCCCAGTCGCCCTTCGCGTTGTATTCGCAGTTCGTCTCGTTGAAGGCGATCATCCACGGTTCGGACGGAAACGCGACGGGTTCAGGCATCACCTTCGTATACCACTGGACGCTCGCGCCCATCGTCATCTTGTCGGCGGCGTCGGGGGCCATCTCCTCGCCCGTCTCCGCCTTCGACTCGCGGCCGAGCCGCCAATCCGCCCCCGCGAGCGCACCGACCGTGCCGTCGCCCGTGCAGTCCACGAAGAGCGGCGAAACGAATGTCGTCCGTTCGCCCGAAACGACGTTCTCGCCCGTGACGGACGCGATGCGTTCGCCCGTTTTCGCAACGGACGAGACGAGCGTGTTCAGGAAGAGGGTGATATTCTTCTCCGCTTGGACGGCGGCAAGCTTGCGGTCGTCCTCATAGCGTTCGGCGGGCATTGCGTTGCCGCCCCGCGCAGGGCCGATCTCGGCGACCACGTCGCCGAGACGCGGATAGGGGCCGAGATTCTGGTAACCGCCGAGATGCACACGCACTTCGGACGAGTTCGCGCCGCCCAGCACGGGGCGATCCTGCACGAGCGCGACCTTCAGCCCGAGCCGCGCCGCCGAGATCGCCGTGCAGATGCCCGCGATGCCGCCGCCCACGACCGTCAGGTCGTTCGTCACGGCGCGGGCGATGCCCGTCGGCGCGGCGGGGCGAACCGGCTGCGCACCCTTCGTGAAGCAAATCGCGTCGCACCGACCGTCAAAGCCGCTGACATCGTGCAGGACAACCTCGTTCGTCCCCTTCTTGAGTTCGACGTCATCCGCCTTCACCCAGAGCCATTCGCCCTTCCCCTGCACACCGAGGAGGTTCGGCAGCTCCTTGCCGTTCACGATGAGCTTGAAGCGTCCCGCGCCGAGTTCCGCACTCCACGGGGACGTCCAGTTCTTCGTGCGCACGAAGACGGAGTGCCGCCCCGCGTTCTTGACCTCGAACGTCGTCCGCGCATCCGCCACGGGAACGCCCATGCCGTGGGCGATGAGATAGGAAGAACCCATCTCAAGGCGGAACTGGGAGTCGATTTTCCAGCCGCCGAGGTCTTTGAACTGCTCGCATTCAAGCGAAACGGTATCTGCGCGGACAACCGCCGCCACCGCCGCCACAATCAAGAAGAGAGTCTTTTTCATAGACGGTATTATACCAAAAACGCGGACGCACGGGAGGGGCGCAGTTTACTGCGCCCGAGAAACCGGGAGATGCGGACGCAACAAGTTGCGTCCCTCCCGCATGGAACGCATGTTTGTTATCACCACGGATTTCACGGATTTTCACGGATTGGGGGTGTAGCAGTGGAGAGGTCTTAACTCCGATGAATGGCAAAGACGCTTC
>CAVDWI010000036.1:0-14716 GCA_963612485.1 Barnesiella intestinihominis | reverse complement strand
CAAGATGGTCGTAACGGCAACTGGCGACGCCGCCTACCGGCGAACGGACGGCATCGTCATCTGTCCGCTCGCGGCTCTGCGACCGTAGGCTCAATCGGAACTTCAGCCACAGAAGGAAGATTCGGATGAAGTTCCCGACCTATGGGCTTTGCCTTTGGATTCACCATCGGCAGAACGCAGGTATTATACCAAAAAATTATGGTAAAATACCCGCCATGCGAATCAACCGTTCAATCCTGCCGTCGGGGCGAATCGGAATCGCCGTGAGCGGCGGTTCCGATTCCGTCGCGCTCGCCTTCCTCCTCACGAAGGGCGGACGCAAGCGCAACGCGGCGGAACGGTTCGTCATCCTTCACGTCGATCATGGCCTCCGCCGCGAATCGAAGGAGGAATACCGCTTCGTCCGCAATCTCGCCAAACGCCTTGGGCTGCCCTTTAAGGGAACTCACGCGAAAGTCGTTCAGGAACGCAGCGAATCGCTTGAAATGGCGGCGCGGCGCGTGCGGCTCGGCTTTTTCGAGAAGTGCATGAAGTCCCTGCACCTGGACGCAATCGCCACGGGACACCACATGGATGACGTCGCCGAGACGTTTCTCATGCGAATCCGCCGCACGTCGGGCCCGGAGGGGCTTGCGGGCATCCGCGAAGTCTCGCAAGTCGGCACGATTCGCTTCGTCCGCCCCCTGCTCGGCTGCCGCGACGCGGAACTCCGCGTCTACCTCGAGAAGTATGGCGAAGAGTGGCGCGAGGACGCGACGAACGACGACACCTCGATCGAGCGCAACAAGGTTCGGCACGAGATCCTCCCCTACCTTGAACGCGCCTACGACCCGAAGATCGTGGAGCACATCGCGACCGTCTGCCGCCTTCTCCGGGAGACGAAGTAGAAATCGCCCGACTTCAGCTCCGCCTTGACGTGGGCGACGATTACGACTTCAGTTCGACGACGACGACGGCGAGAGCCATTCGCGCACCTTGCCGATGCGTTCGGACAGGAAGTCCTGCGCAAGCGGACAGAGCAGCAGCAAGTCCGCCGCCTTCAGCGACGACGATCCGTTCGTCGCGAAGATGTCGCCGTGCGGAACCTGCTGCTTGAAGAGGTCGGGCGGCACGAGAGGAGATACGTCGAATGGTTCCGGTCGGTCGCGTGAAGTTCGTTGTTGCGCATCCGGATGAACTCCTGCGAGCCTTCCATCGCCTCGTCGGCGACATACCACGCGAAGATCGCCGGGTCGTTCGAGTGGGTCTTGCAGCGTTCGAGGCGGACGTTCTCGAAGAGAAGCCGAAGTTTGTTCGCCTCCGCCTGGCGGAGCGATGTCCAGGAGCCGTACTTGTCCGCGAAATCCGTCCACTGTTTTCATACCAAAAACGCAGACGCAGGGCTAATGAGGTAGGAACGACGTCAGTTGCCGCCCCATGGTCAAACCGTCAGGCGGTAATGCCGAGCAGGTCCTTGAGCGCGGCGATTTGTGTGCCGTCGCCGATGGCGACGAGCACGTCGCCCACGCGGAAATCCACGTCCGGTCCGATGTTGCGGAGGTTCTTGCCGTCTCGTTCGATAGAAACAATGGTCGCACCCGTCTTCGCTCGGATGTTGAGCGTACCGACCGTGCCGCCGATGGCGGGGGAGGAAATGTCGAGCGGCAGACGGTGAAGCGAATTCGCCGGCACGGTGAACGTGAGCATATCGCCGAGTTTCGCCATCCGCTCGTCGGCATCCAGCGCCTCGTTGAAGCGCGTCGCGGCACGCTGACCCGCCTTCAGGAAGAACCGCCAGCCGAAAATCGCGGCAAAGACGAGCAGAACCGCAATCGCCGCCTTCGCCCACGGCTCGGACGGAGCCAAGTTGACGTTGACCATCGTCGTTTCAAGGAAGAACAACCCGATTACCGCCCCCAGCACCACGAGAAAGACGAGCCGTCGCACGGCCTGCTGCCACATCTCATCGCCCGAAACGAGAATCGCCCCGATCCGCTCCCCAAGCCGGCGGGCAATCTTCAGTACGGGAGCAACCATCGCCACAATGAAGACGTTCGCCGCAAGGCAGAAGAAGAACCGCTTGTGCGCGTTGAAGAAGACGGAGAAGTTCGACCAGTCCCGCCCGTTCAGGAGCGAGAACGCCACGGCGACCGCGAAAACCAGCACGGCAATCACGCCGAGTTCAATCACGCCGTTGCGGATTTCGCGGTGCGCGGCATCCGCCTTCGACGTCCCGTGGTACTTCGCAACGAGTCCGCGATAGGTCTCAAGCCGACGGGCAAGCCCGCCGGGCACGTGCGCCTCAATCCAAGAGCCGACGGGTTCGGACCACTTCAGCATCAGCGGGTTGAGGAGCGTCGTCAAAAGCGAAACCGAGACGACAATGTCGTACATCGGACAGGTCTTGTCGCCCGTCGTGCCGACGTAGAGGATGGCGACCATGAACGCGAACTCGCCAATCTGCGCAAGTCCCATGCCCATCTGGACGGAGGTCTTCACCGTCTCACCCGAAATCAGCGCACCGAACGTGCAGTTCAGGAACTTGCCCGCCACCACGACCGCCGATAGCAGCAGGATCGAGGGCAGATGCTCCCAGCACGACGCGGGGTTCATCAAAAGCCCGATGGAGACGAAGAAAACCGCCGCGAACATCGAGCGGAGCGGCGCAACCAAATTTGAGATGCGATGGCGGATTTCGCTCGTGGAGGCGACGACGCCGATCAGGAACGCGCCGAGGGCGAGCGAGAACTCGAACCTGAACGCCACCCACGAGATGAAGAAGCAGCAGCCGAGCACGGTCAGCACAAGCGCCTCGTCATCCCGCGTCCGCGAGACGGACGTGAGCAGGCGCGGCACGAGGATGAAGCCGAAGACGATGACCGCGAGGAAGAAGACGAAAAGCCCGCCGAGCGAAAACGCGGCGGAGCCGAGCGACATGTGACCGCCGTTCGCCACGCCCGTGATGAGCGCAATGATGCCGACGCAGATGATGTCCTCGCAAACCGACGTGCCAACCGCATACTTGACGAACGGACGATCCGACCACTTCATTTCGTCAATGATCTTCGCAAGCATTGTCGTCGCCGAATCGCAAATCGCCGCACCAAGGAAGAGCGAGGGTACGCTTCCCCACCCGAAGCAGGTGCGCCCGATCGTGTAGCCGATCCACGTCATGATGACGGTGTCGAGCATCGAGACGGGCAGGGTGACGTTCTTGATGCGCTTCAGTTCCGAAGTCGAGAAACTCAGCCCGAGCGTGAACATGAGGAAGACAACGCCGAGCTGGCCGATCGTGTTGACGGACTGCGTGTCGGCAAGGAAACTGCCGCCCCACGTGTTGGCGCTCATCACCACGCCCGCGAAGATGTAGCCGAGAACCTTCGGCCAGCGGAGTTTCGCAAAGATGACGGAGACAAGCCCCGCCACCGCCATCAGCATCGCCAAATCCTGAAAAAATGCACTTTCGCTCATTTGCTTTGTTCTCCCCTCAGGCTGTTCGCGACAATCAGTAGCCGCAGTTCATGATTTCCTTCTCATACCCGAACGTCGCGGCAATCAGCGCGGCGCGAATCCACATCCCGTTCCGCATCTGCCGCCAATACATGGCGCGCGGGTCGTGGTCGCAGCAGGTCGCGATCTCGTCACGGCGCGGCAGCGGGTGCATGATGATGCCCTCCGGCTTCAGGAGCGCGAGCTCCTCCGCACCGAACTTGAAGCGCGACGTGTCGATCTTCGCCGAAGCCCCCTTCGCGGAGTCCCACTCGTCCTGAATGCGCGTCATGTAGACCGCGTCTGACTCCCGCACGGCATCCCGGAGGTTGTCCGTCACCTCGAAGTCAACGCCCTTCTTCGCCAGTACCATCACCACGTCCGCCGGAACCTGCAACTCCTGTGGCGCAACGAAGACCTGCCGCACGTTGCGGAAGTTCGTGAGCAGGTAGCTGAGCGAGCGCACCGTGCGCCCGCGCATCAGGTCGCCGCAGAACGTCACCGTCCGCCCGTCGATCCCGCCCTTGTCCTCGAAGGAGCGAATGAGCGTGTAGATGTCGAGCAGGGCCTGGGTCGGGTGCTGATCCTTGCCCGAACCGGCGTTGAGGATCGGAATCGGACGCGACGAATTGGAAAGTTCCCACGCCATGCGTTCCGCGAGTCCGCGTTCGGGGCTGCGCATGATGATCATGTCGAAGTAGGAACTGAACGTGCGGATCGAATCCTCGTGCGATTCGCCCTTGAACTCGGAAGACGTGGCGGAATCGCGCACCGACCCCGTGGTCAGGCCGAGAATCTGGCACGCGGCGAGATGCGAAAGGAACGTGCGCGAACTCGGCTGGGAGAAGTAGAGCATCGCACGACGGTGGGCGAGAACGCTCTTCAGGTAGAGAGCCCCCTCGCGGGTCTTGTTGATGAAGCGAATGCGATTCGCGAGCGCACACAGCCGCTCCATCAGGTTGCGGTCGAACTGCTGGGCGAACAGCGTGTGATACGGCATCCCGTCCCCTTCTAGGCGTTCAAGATAGGGGGGTTTCTCCGTCAAAGGGAGTTTTTCGTAGTCGTTCCAACTAATTTCCGTCAGTTTTGCCATATCTACCTCGAAGTTTCCGGGACATTCCGAACTGGGCGTACATTATACCATAATCGTATCGTGGCTCATCCATGCGGTGCGCATGAACTTGACCGAACGGGAGAAAATCTGGTCGACGTTCGCGGCGGACGAGACGTCGAGGAAGTCGCGAATCTCCTCACTCGAAAGGAAGAACCGCGTTTTCAGCAGGTGTATGTAGGCGCGTTCGGGGTCTTCGTTCCAGAGTTCGCGGAAGCAGTAGTGCGTAAGCCGCCACGCCTCGCTCCGCAAGACCTTGCCATCCTCCTGCGGCAGGGCAAGGGCCTCCCCTTCGCCCTCGGCATCGGCATGCGCCCCTTCGATGGAAATCTCGCCGTGACGGTTCGGGTCGGCGTTAAGCACGTAGCCGCGCACGTAGGTGCGAAGCCAGCCAGCCAAACTGCCGCCGTCGTTGCGGAAAAGCCCGATTTTTCCGCGCCCGATCATATCCGCGTAGAGCATCCCCATCAGGTCGCCTTCCGTCAGCGAGTAGCGGCGTATCATCTCGGCGCTCCGCAGGGACTTCGCCTCCGTCTCGACGACGCGCTCCCAGACGAGTTTCCACCCCTCGTCCGAACCCGTACGGATGAGTTCAAGCCACTCGCCGTCAGTCATTTTCGCCGCGCTCATGCGAACGTCAGCCCTCCCGGTATCGGCGGCTTGCCGGGGCGGTGCAGCCACAGGGCCGTCTCGTGCTTGCCGCGAATGAACTCCGCGTAGGTCAGCGAGGCCCGCCCGCGCACGACGGACAACCTTCGCCCCGCGAACTCGAAGACGGCGGAAGGCACGAGGTCTTCCGCCCCGTTGCGCACCTCAATCGGCAGAACCGTATCGGGCGTGGCGCCGGGCGGAAACGTCAGCCGCGCCGTCCAGCGCAGGGAGGCATCCTTCTCCGGGTGGGAGACGAACGTGAAAGAGATTGTCTTGTCGGGCGGGGTTTTCACTTGCGAATCGTGCCGTTTCCCTCGACGATGTACTTGTAGGTCGTCAGTTCCTCAAGCCCCATCGGCCCGCGCGCGTGGAGCTTGTCGGTCGAAATGCCGATTTCCGCCCCCATTCCGAACTCGGCACCGTCCGTGAACCGCGTCGAGGCGTTGTGGTAGACGCAGGCCGAATCGACGTCGCGCAGGAACTCCGCCGCCCGAACCGCGTCGTTCGTGACGATGCAGTCGCTGTGGTGCGACGAATGAGCGTTGATGAAGTCAATCGCCGCCCGGCAGTCGGGCACGGTCGCCACGTTGAGGTCGAGCGAAAGGTATTCCGTGCCCGCGCCGTCCGCGTGAAGCGCCACGCCGCGCTCCTTCGCCCATGCCTCGACACGCGGCAGAAATGCATCCGCAATCCGCTCGTTCACAAGCAGGCATTCCGCCGCGTTGCAGGCGCTCGGACGCTGCACCTTCGCATTGTCGAGAATCGCGAGCGCCATGTCGAGATCCGCCGCGTCGTCCACGTAGACGTGACAGACTCCCTTGTAGTGCTTCAGCACGGGAATCAGCGCGGCCTCGCACATCGCCCGAATCAGCCGTTCGCCGCCGCGCGGTATCGCCACGTCGATCAGCCCGACCGCCCGCACCATCTCGCGCACGGCCGCGTGGTCGGGAATCTCCACGAACTGAACCGCGTTGCGAATGCCGCGCCCGCCGTCAACCGCCGCAAGCGCCCCCGCCACGCTTCTCGCAAGCGCCGCGTTCGAGCGAATCGCCTCCTTGCCGCCGCGCAGGATGATGGCGTTCCCCGTCTTCAGGCAGAGGGCCGCCGTATCGACGAAAACGTTCGGCCGAGACTCGAAGACGACCGCGACGACGCCGAACGGTTCGCGCACCTTGCGGATCGTGATTCCGCTCGGACGCTTCCGCTCCCAGATCGTCTCGCCCACGGGGTCGGGCAGTCCGGCGACGAATCTCACGCCCTCCACCATCGACCTGAAGCGTCCCTCGGTCAGCGTCAGGCGGTCAACCATCGCCGGAGAAAGCCCGTTCTGCCGCGCCGCTGCGACATCCTCGGCATTCGCGGCAAAAATGCCCGCCGCATCCGATTCAAGCGCGGCGGCAATCGCCTGAAGCGCCGCGTTCTTGTCCTCCGTCGAAAGGCGTCGAAGAGCCGCCGCCGAGGCGCGGGCCTTCATCGCCAGGTCGTGAATGAGTTCCGCCGTTTCCATACCCGATATTATACCAAAAACGGGACTGTCCCGGCGGGTCGGACGGGAGTGCCCGCCCCGTCGCTGCGCGGAAAATGCTATACTATCCGCCGTGGAAAGTCCATTCAAACTTGTGTCGAAATTCAAGCCAACCGGCGACCAGCCGGAGGCGATCGCCGCGCTTTGCGAAGGCCTGAGGCGCGGCGACAACCGTCTCGTGCTTCAGGGCGTGACGGGTTCGGGCAAGACCTTCACCATGGCGAACCTCATCGCGAAGTGGGGGCGACCGACCCTCATCCTCTCCCACAACAAGACGCTGGCCGCCCAGCTGTTCGCCGAACTCAAGGAGTTCTTCCCCGAAAACGCCGTCGAATATTTCATTTCCTACTACGACTACTACCAGCCCGAAGCCTACATTCCCCAGACCGACACCTACATCGAGAAGGATGCCTCCATCAACAAGGAAATCGAACGCTACCGCCTCGCCGCGACAAATGCGCTCATCGCCCGCAAGGACGTCATCGTCGTCTCGTCCGTCAGTTGCATCTACGGCCTCGGCGAATCGGAGGAATACCGCGACCTCGCCGTCGGCTTCAGGGTTGGGGAGGCGGTCTCGCGCTCCTCGCTCGTCGCCCGTCTCGTCGAGGCGCAATATGTGCGCAACGACTTCGACTTCGCGCCCGGTACGTTCCGCGTGCACGGCGATACG
This sequence comes from Barnesiella intestinihominis, assembly GCA_963612485.1. Lineage (GTDB taxonomy): Bacteria > Verrucomicrobiota > Kiritimatiellia > RFP12 > UBA1067 > UBA1067. The sequence goes on along the minus strand of CAVDWI010000036.1, from coordinate 7,291 downwards.
CTCGACATCTTCCCCGCCTATGAGACGGAGGCCATCCGCGTCGAGTTCTTCGGCGACGAAATCGACGCGATCCGCGCGCTCGACCCGCTGACGGGGAAGTGCGGTGCGGCGATGCCCGCCGCCGTCGTCACGCCCGCCAAGCAGTTCGTGATGGGCAAGGAGAAGTTCGAGGCCGCCTTCGCCCGCATCGAAGCCGAACTGAAGGAACGCCTCGCCTACTTCGAGTCCAAGGGTAAGCTGATTGAGGCCCAGCGCATCCGCGAACGCACGGAATACGACATCGAGATGATGCGCGAACTCGGCTACTGCAACGGCATCGAGAACTACTCGCGCCCGCTCACGGGTCGTGCGCCCGGTTCCGCCCCGGAGTGCCTGATCGACTACTTTCCCGACGACTTCCTGACCATTATCGACGAATCCCACGTCTCCGTGCCGCAGATCCGGGCGATGTACAACGGCGACCAGGCCCGCAAGCAGAAACTCGTGGACTACGGCTTCCGCCTGCCGAGCGCGAAGGACAACCGCCCGCTCACCTTCGACGAGTTCAACGCCAAGGTGCGGCAAATCGTCTACTGCTCGGCGACGCCCGGCGACTACGAGTATGAACAGGCGAAGACCGTCGCCGAACAGGTGATTCGCCCGACAGGGCTTCTCGACCCCGAAATCGAGATCCGCCCGCTCGCCAACCAGATAGACGACCTCATCGGCGAAATCAACCGCGTTGCCGCGAAGAAAGACCGCGTGTTCGTGACGACGCTCACGAAGCGCAGCGCCGAAGACCTCACGCACTACCTGCACGAGACGGGCATCCGCGTCGAATACCTCCATTCGGGAATCGACGCAATCGAGCGCGTCGAGATCCTGCAGCGTCTGCGCAAGGGCGAGTTCGACGTGCTCGTCGGCATCAACCTCCTGCGCGAGGGACTCGACCTGCCCGAAGTCGCGCTCGTCGCCATCCTTGACGCGGACAAGGAGGGATTTCTGCGCTCGACGACTTCGCTCGTGCAGACGGCGGGGCGCACGGCGCGGCACGTGCACGGGCGCGTGATCCTCTACGCCGACCACGAGACGGACGCGATACGCGACCTCCTGCGCATCACGAAGAGCCACCGCGAGAAGCAACTCGCCTACAACAAGGCGCACCACATCACCCCGAAGTCCGTGAAGCGCAGCGTCAATGAATCGACCTATGTGTTCAGGAGTGCGTCGCGAACCGCCGCGTCCGCGTCGGAAATGCCGCGACCGCTGACGAACGAACAGGATCTGGTTGCCGAATTGACGCGGGAGATGCTGGAAGCCGCCGACGCGCTCGAGTTCGAGCGAGCCGCCTACTTGCGCGACCAGATCAGGAAACTGAAGAAGACCTGACGAGAACGCCGTTCTCCAGCGTCAGCGTCCGGTCGCAAATCGCGGCGGCTGCGGGGGAGTGGGTCACCATCACGAGTGCGACGGAGCCGCCCACCGAGAGGTCGGAGAGTATCTTGAGAATCTCCGCCCCTGTCAGCGCGTCGAGGTTGCCCGTGGGTTCATCCGCCAGTACGAGTTCGGGATTCGTGACGAGCGCACGGGCGAGCGCGACGCGCTGCATTTCGCCGCCCGAAAGTTCCGCCGGCAGATGGTGGAGGCGGTTGCCGAGCCCGACGCGCTCCAGCAGATAACTCGCCCGCGTTCGCGGCGAATCGCCGTTCATCCGCCGCGCATCGAACGACCGCGCCATCGTCGGCAGGATGACGTTCTCAAGCACCGTCAGCTCGGGCATCAGGTGATAACTCTGAAAGACGAAACCGACGTTCTTCGGGCGCGTCACCGTGCCGGAGGTCGGTCGCTCGAGTCCGCCGAGAATGTTCAGGAGCGTCGATTTGCCCGCGCCCGAACGGCCGAGAATCGCGACCTTCTCGCCCGGATAGACGGAGAAGTTCACGCCCTTGAGAACCTCAATCGGCTTCTGCCCCGGAATGCGGAAACGCTTCCTGACGTCTATCGTCCCAAGCACGATCATTCGTTCAATGCCCTCACGGGATCCTTTACGGCGGCGCACAGCGCCGGTATCAACGAGGCCAGCAGACCAAAGACAAAGACGAGCGCACACGTCCAGAAGACATCCGAGACAATCAGGCGGTGGGGAATCGCGGCAAGCCCGTAAACCGACGCGGGGAAGACCTCGAGCCCCATCCGCGCCAGCCACTCGACGATGCGCTGGAGGTTCGCGAGCACCGCCCAACTCGAGAGGAGCCCGAGCACGACGCCAAGCGAACACTGGATGAGGCCGTGAACCATGAACACGCCCATAATCTGCCGCTTGCCGAAGCCAAGGGCTTTCAGAAGCCCGATTTCGGGAGTCTTCTGCACGGTAAGGACGAGCAGGGTGTTCATCACGCAGAAGACGGCGACGAGCGAAATCAGCATCAGCAGGAGCGCGGTCATGTTCTTCTCGACCGCGAGTGCGTTAAAGATTTCGCGGTCTGCCTCGCGCCAGGTGATGGGACGAAGGCCAGGGGCGATGGCCGCGAGTTCGCGCACCAATTTCTCGAAGCCCACGGCATCCGTCGGACGGTCGGTCTTCACGTGAATGGCGAAGACTCCCTTTTCCATCCCCATCAGGTCGCGCAAGTTGTTCAGCGAGGCCACGACGTAGCCCGAATCATACTGGTGCTGTCCGCTTGAGAAGATGCCCGTCACCTTCCACTTGACGGGAAGGTAGACCTCATCCTGCGAAACCATCGTCTTCGGGGAATAGACCGTCACTTCGTCGCCGACCCAGACGCCAAGCTGCCGCGCCGCCTGAACGCCAAGGACGAGCGAATCGCCGTCGAGGTCATAGACCCCCGCACGCGGCGAACCGACCTTGTAGGCGCGGATGAAGTCATCGCCGTCCACACCGAGGATGACCGGGGCGAGAACGCGTCCCTTGTGCTCCAGCAGGACACGCGTGTCGATTTCGGGCGTGACGCACGTCACTCCCGGCAGTTTTCGCATCCGCTCGGAGAGTTCCTCCTCGTCTGAAATCACGTTCCCCGAACGCGGCACAAGCGAGACATGGGGCTTGAAGTCGAGAATCTTCTCCTCCCAGATGTCCCCGAACCCCGTCATCACGCTGCGCACAATGATGACGACCGCAACGCCCAGCATGACGCCGAGAACCGAGACGCAGGTGATGACCGAAGCGACGGAGCGTTTCGGCTTCAGGTACTTGAGGGCGAGAAAGAGGGGGAAGGACACGTTAATCAGATGTCAACCTCGACATCCACATCATTCGATTTCTTGACGGACTTCTTGCTCTTCGCACCGTCGTCGTCACGCTCGATTGCCCCGGCCTTCGCCTGGGTCGTCGGCAGATAGCGGTAGTAGACCATCAGCTGCAGGGCGCACAGGGCGGTGCCCATCGTCGTGCCGCCGCCCTGACAGGTCGGGTCGGCATACTTCCAGTAGCCCATCGCGTGCTGCTTGCCGTCGGGACCGTCAATCTTCTTGTCGAGCGTGATGATGGAGGAGGGGTAGAGTTTCTTCATCGCCAGGTTCCACTCCTGCCACGACTTCACGTCCGCCTGAGTCGCGCCCTGCTTCATGCCGGCCTGATACTTGCACTGCGCCGCGTAATAGCAGTAATACTGGGCATTCTGCCCCGGACAGGGCCCGCCCGGCGTGAACTTCTCCTTCGACTCGAAGACGGGTTGCCACTTGCGCATCGACTCGAGGGACTCGACCACTTCCTTCTGGTCGCCGTAGCCGAGAAGCTGCATGGCGAGACAGCCCGTCGCCGTCAAGCCCGTCGGACTCTGCTTCGCGCAGTAGCCGAAGCCGCCGTTCACGAACGCCCGCGTCTTCAGGTACTTAATCGCCTTCTTGATGCACGGCTCAAGCCCCTCCGGGTGAAGCCCCGCCATCTTGCCCGCCTTCAGAGCCTGAAGCGCCCACCCGGCGAACGAAAGGTCGTCTCGCGTCGATTCCTTGTTGATCTTGTAGTCGTAGCCGCCCGTCGGGCTCTGGTTCTCGACGATGCGCGTCAGCGCCTTCATCGCGACTTCCTTGACATTCGGGTTGTGCGTCATGCCATACGCCTCGCACAGCGCATACGTCGCGATCAGGAAGGCGTATTCATTGCCGTCCATGTTCTTGAATCGGCACGTTCCGTTCTTATCGACATACTGCGCCCGAATCATGTGCTGCAAAGCCTTCTCAACCGTCGTGCCGAACTCCTTTGAGCCAGGCGTTTCGCCGTGCGCCAGATAGGCGAGCACGGCAAGCCCCGTGTTGGAAATCGGTCCCGGCCAACTGCCGTCCGGCCTCTGCGTATGCTTGAACCAGCGCAGGGCCTTCAGCACGGCTCCCTCGGTCGCGGCGTCGCCATAACGGTCGCCGCCACGCGTCGCTGCGCCGATCATACCGGGCGTACGCGAACCGGCGATGCCTTTGAACTTGACAGGCGACTTGATAATCGCCACGGAGTCCTCCTGCGCCGGCTTAACGGAGACGGGTCCCGCGGGCGCGGCAACAGGAGTCGGCGTCGCAATGTCGGCAATCGGCCCGACGACCGGCGTATCGACGACAACGTCCACAACCTCGTCCGGCAACTGCTCCGGCGGCGGTTCGGGCTCTGGCTCTGCCTCCTCTTCGAGCGGCGTATCCTCCTCCTGAACCTTCGCAATGTCGAGCGTGATGATCTCGCGGTTCTGGTCGGTCACGGCGGTGATGACAATCAGGCTCACCACGCCAATCACCGGAAGGAGAATGGCGACAATCGGCGCCATCAGACGCTGGAGTTCCGTCTTGGCGATCTTGTATTCACGCGAACTGCGGGGCTTGCCAAGGCCGGAGAACATGTCGCGCATCCGGCGGAAGAAGCCGCGTTCCTCGAAGAGCGCGTCAATCTCTGCCTTGCGCTGCTCGAACAGCTCCTCGCTGGTCAGTTCCTCGCCTTCGCCAACTTCGTCGTATGTCTCCTCGCTCATGCCAGGACTCCTTTCTTCGGCAAAATCACATTGTAAAGATGCTCACGCTGAACAGGCCGTGCTTGTAGCAGACGTCCAGCACGTCGATGAGCGCCTTGTGCGGCGACATCTCGGCGCAGCGGATGATGATCGGCGTCTTCTTCGACGTCCGCGCAACCTCCTTCAGGTCGCGATCCAAGTCCGAGAGCCGCACTTCGCGCTGGTTGTAGACGAACACGCCGTTCGCGTTCCGTCCCTGCCCGATGGCAATCGTGACGGTCGTGTCGCTCGACGACTCGGCAGAACCCGAAGAGGGAGCGGGGCGGTTCGCATTCAGTTTCGAGAACAAATCCTCCTGCTTGATCGTCACCACGAAGAAGATGATGAGCTCGAACACGACGTCAATCATCGGCGTCATGTCGAGGGCGGGCGCATCCTGCTGTTTCCTTCTTCCCATGACTACTGCCTCCTCTTCAGGGCGTTGAGCCGCTTGCGCGCCGGACGGCCGGGCTTCGACGTCTTGTCCTCGCCAATCGCGACGAAGGAGATCTTCCAGATTCCATTCGCCGTGCAGGCGTTCATCACCTTCGCGACGGCCCAGTGGGGGACGGCGTAGTCGGCGCGAATCATCACGGGGAACTCGCCTATCTTGCGATACTTATCCTTCACGCGTCGCCCGATTTCCTCGGGGGACATCTCGATGTCGCCCATGGAGATGCGCGGCTTGTTGTTGCGCAGACCGATGTCGATCATCATGTGCGTCGGGGGCAGTTCCTCCGGCGTAAGCGCAATGCCGTGCTGCCCGTCCTCGAGCTCGATCGTCTCGTCCTTCTTCTGCGCCTCGGTCAGCGTGACGACGAAGAAGATGATGAGCTCGAACACGACGTCAATCATCGGCGTCATGTCGAGGGCGGGAGTTTCCTGTTCTTTTCTCGCCATTGCGTCTCCCGATTAGGCGGGGACTTCCTCGGTCGGGACGGCTTCAGCGCCTTCGTCAACGGAGACGTTGCGCAGTCCGTTCAGGAGTTCCATCGTCAGCGCAGTCATGCGCAGGATCAGGCGGTTCGCCTTGTTGCGGAGGATGTAGAAGACGGTGATGGCGGGGATTGAGGTGCAGAGACCGGCGGCGGTTGTCCAGAGGGCCTGGCCAATCGAGTTCGCGAGCGCGGCGGCATCGCCCGCCGCACCGGCCGCGAGAGCCTGGAAGGTCAGGATCATGCCTTGCACCGTTCCGAGAAGGCCGAGCGACGGGCCGAGGTTGCCGCACACCGCAATCCAGTTCAGACGCTGCTGGATCTTCTCCTGCTCGAGGTCGGACGCGGCGTTGACTGCCTCCTGAATCGCCTCGAAACCCTCCTCGACGTGCTGGAACGCCGCGAGCACGATCGCGCTCATTGCCGACGGGTTGGACTCGCAGGTCTGCATCGCCTTCACGACGTCACCTTCGCCCATCGCCGCCTGGACGCCGTTGATGAGCTTGTTCGGCATCAGCTTCTCGGGCTTGATCAGAATCGAGCAGTCCACCGCGAAGTAGGCCGCCGCGCCGAAGTCGGCGAAAAGCGCGAACCAGAGAAGGAAGCCGACGACACCCGAACCGAACACGATGTCGTAGAAACCGCCGCCCGAACTCGTCGACTTCGCCGCGTTGTCTTCAACGACGTTGCCGTTCGCATCCGTAATCTCCTGAGCATACGCATTGAACGCGGCAACGGGCGCCACGCACGAACCAACGAGAATGGCCGCAGCCATAAACGACTTCTTTAACTTGTTCATAGTGTCTTTCTTTTTCATTGTCAACTCCGCGGGGAAGCACCCCTTTGGAGCGTTTGTCGTAATTATACTACATTTGTGCGTCCGTTTGCAAGTGCAACAGTGAACCTCGCGAACCCCAGCCTTCACCGCCTACGCCTGAAAGGCCGGTAGACTATTTGATTCTGATGAATAGATACCGCCGAGTCCAGTCAACTGCAACGCGCCCGCCGAACGATCCGAATCCGTGCCGCGTCACGCGCACGAGATTCCAGTCTGCGGCAGTTCCTCGCAGCGGAATCGTCAGTTCGCGTTCCGTCCACCCGAACGCGGCGGTTGCGAGTTCCTCGACGATGCCATCCGCGTCGCGCACGAACCAAGTGCCGCAGTCGCATCCGAAGGACATGACCTCCTCGGATGCCGAAAGTTTGCCGTCCCCGTCCGCGTCCCGCCCGATGGCAACGGTAATGGCGTTCGTCGGAGACGATTCGAGTCTGACGGCGATTCGGATTTCCAAGAGGTCGCGGATGGATGCGCCGAGGACGACGTTCGTCGAGGTTTCCGCATCAACTTCCACGGACGCGGGCGGAACGGGCAGTTCCATTCCGAACGCG
>CAVDWI010000035.1:524-14756 GCA_963612485.1 Barnesiella intestinihominis | reverse complement strand
TACCGCACGGGCAGGGAAAACCGCCGCACGACATTGGACGGGTTCGCGGACTTCCCGTCGGTCAGGTTCGCCACCCTGCCAACGACCGTGAACTCGCCCGCGTTCACCGGGGCAATGTTCACCTGACCGACCGAAAGCCCCTTCGGGACTTCCAACGAAAGGACGTAGTCGAACTCGTCGCCGACCTGCAAGTCGTCCCTGCTCAGCGAAACCGCCGCCCGCATATCCGGACGCGGCTGCGCCGCCACCCGAGCGGACGGGAAGCCATCCTCGCCGAATGCGCGGGACATCATCTCGTCCATTTGCTGCTGTGCGCGGCGGATTTCCTGAAACGGGTCGTTCGGCGCATTCTGCGCCGCGCAACTGAACGCGGCGAAAACGAGGGCGATGCAGGCGAGACGGCGCACGCACCGACCGGCCAGCCAGAAGAGAAGCACGAGCGCAAGCCCGCCGCCCGCGACAATCGAAACGCGCCCCATCCATCCGTATTTCAGCACGGGACGGCCGACCTGCCGCCAGACGGGCAGTTCGACGAGCGGGTTCGCGGACTTCACCGCCAGCGCGGCCAGAATGCCGCGTTCGACGGCGGGGGTCTGGCCGATGCGCCATTCGAGGCGTGAGTAGATGGCGAGTGCCCGCTTCCAGTCCCCGGCGAGCGTGGCGCACCGCGCCTCATTGAGTCTCGCCGCGGGGAAGTCGAACGCCGCGAACGCATCCGCCGTCGGCTGCGCACAGGCCTTGCGCCACGCGAAGTCAAGATCCGCGTCGTCCGTCCTGAAGTCGGTGATGAGCGCATCGGGCTGGGGCATTGTCACTTCGTCCTTGCGGAGTTCCGCCACCTCAACCGCCGCGCCGGGCTTCGCGTGGACGGGAATGGCGTTCGAGCGAACGCGGTGCGACTTACCGTCAGGACCGACATACGCGAACTCGAGTTCGGGAAACCACAGCACCCCTTCCCGCATCGGACGCACCCGATAGGTGAGCCGACGTGCGTCGCGATAGGTCTCGGTCTTCGCGCTCGCGTCATCCAGTTTCCAGTCCGCCCTGTCCACGACCTTCGCAAGGGCGGGCGGATGCAGCGCGGCGAAATCCGCCGCGCCGAGAAAGTCCAGCGTCAGAACGAGCGGGTCGCCCACCTTCACGTTGTTCGCGTCGAAGAACGCCCGCGCACGCAAACCGTCCCCGACGACGCCCGTCAGGGGAATCGCCGCGAACAAGACCTTTGACACAATCAACCCGAGCATCGTGCCTACCTCATCCTACTGGGGAGTCACCTTGAAGCGAATGAGCACCGTCTTGTTCTGACGGATGAATTCGGGCGAAAGCCCGGCGATTGACTTCACGAGCGAGGCCGCCATCCGCACGGTCGCATCCGCCTTCGGGTCGCCCGAACTCTGCACGAGCCTGTAGCCGAGGATGCGCCCGCCCGCGCCCAACTGGATGGAGAGGTGCATCTCGCGAAGCGTGTCCGTCCACGGCGGGCGATCCCACTTCGCGTAATACGCGGACTGTATCAGCGACACGCACCGCTGGTATTCGCTCGACGGCAACTGCTCGACCGCACCCGGCCGCGCCCCAAGTGCCAGCATCCGTTCGATTTCGGCCTTGCTCAGCGTCTGCTTCCCCGTGCGTCCGTTCGGCTGGCGTTCGACCGGCTTCTGGACGGGCTTGTTCACGACCTTGCCGCGATTGCGGATTTCCTCCAGCCGCTTCTTCTGGCGCTCCTCCTTCTCCTTGCGGAGCTGTTCCGCCGTTTTCTTCGGCTTCTCGGGTTTCTTCGGCTTCGGCTTTTCGGGGACTTTCACGACCGCATCGACCTTCGGCTCGACGACGGGCGGCGGTTCGGGCTTCGGCTCGGGCTTTGGGTCAGGTTTCGGTTCGGGCTTCGGCGGGGGCGGTTCGGGTTCGGGCGGCTTCAGCGGCGGCGGCTCGTTCTCGTTCCCGTCGAGGTTCGCGTGCACGACAACCGTCATGTCAATCGGAATCGCCGTCTCCTTCGGCTTGCGGACGACGACTGCACCGAGGTAGGCGACGAGGAAAAGCGCGGCATGAAGGGCGAGCGCAATCGTCAGACTGCGAACACCCAGCACGGTCGGGGCTTTTCTCTCTTCGTCGGCAAACAAGTCCCACACCTCCTCTTTACTTGTCAACCGTGACGAGCGCCATTCGGCGCACCTTGCACCGGTAGACGACCTTGACGACGTTCATCACACTCCCGTAGTCGAGCCGTTCGTCGCCGCGCACGAGTACGGGGACGTCGGGGTCTTCCGCGACCTTCGCCTTCAGCGTCTCCTCGAGATCCGCCAGCGTCGTCGGGTTGCCGTTGAAGAAAATGCGGTTCGTCGAATCCACCGTTATCGTGTTGGCCTTATTGTCCTTCGAGGGCAGGGTGTCGGTCTTCGCCTGCGGCAGCATGATCGACACGCCCTGCTCCAGCGCGGGAAGGGTGACGATGAAGGTGACGAGCAAGAGGAACGTCAGGTCAATGAGCGAGGTCATGTCGACCGCCGCCTTCGGCTTTTCGCCGCGCATCCGCCTCCGCCGCGACATCTCAGTCCATCCTCCCCTGGAACTCACAGGCGATGCGCCCGATCAGTTCGTCCGCGAAGCCTTCCATGTCGGCGGTGATGTTGCGGATCGCCCCGTTCATGAGGTTGAAGCAGACGACGCCGGGAATCGCAATCAGAAGGCCGACGACCGTCGTGACGAGCGCGGCGGAGATGGATGGCGCGATTGTCGCGAGATTCGCCGAACCCGCCGTACCCATCTCGGCGAAGGCGTCCAGAACGCCCCACACCGTGCCGAGGAGTCCCAGCATCGGAGAAAGCGCAACAACCGTCGCGATCACGCCCATACCGCGCTCGACGCGCAACTCCTCCTCATCCAGCGCGTGTTCACACGTCCCCTTCACAAGTTCGATTTCCCGCGCCGTCAGCGCGGCGGCGCCATCTCCCGAAGCGCCGCGCCCGGCGAGCAGGGCGCGGACGTCCGGCGTGAGGAGCTTGAGCAGACGTTCGCACGACTTCGCGTAGATGCCGACCAGTCCCGTCGCCTCCTTGCTCGGACGGCGATTGAGGTAGTATTCGAGCACGTCGCGGCAGGACGAGAAGTCTCGCGTGAACCGCCGCACCGCCATGCTGATGAAGTTCAGTTCCTTCCATTTGCCGATGATGACGGCGACCATCAGCACCGAGCCGACCAACTGCGCCCACACGATTCCCTGCCCGGTCAGGTTCGAGGCGAGAAATCCGTCAACAAGTGAATTTGCAATCAACATACATTCAGTCCTTTCAAATCGTTCAGTTAGGGGAGGGGCGGGGTTTCCGCCGCGTTTACGAGAGAAGCCGAAAGCCGTTCAACCGCCTCCGCCGGCAGAATGAAGACGGCGTCGAGCGAACCGAGCGTCGCGTAGTAGCCGCCTTCGGCGCGGTCGCCAATCAGGATATTCCGCCGCACGACGCCCTCCTGGCGCAAATCGACGGCGACCGTCAGGCGCGGCGTCTCAAGTCCGTAAGTCCCGAGTTCGGCGGGCGAGACCTTCAGCTTGGCGACGGAGACGGCACGAAGCGGGTTCAACGCGACGAGAAGCGCGGCAATCGCCTTTTCGTCCGCCGCGCCCGCCCGTGGGGACGACTCGACGTTCCAGACGCGGCTGTCGGGATTCCAGACGACGGAAGTCGGCTTCTCGCCGGTCGCCGTCGAGACGATGCGCCCGACGTCATCCACCGCCACGCGCAAAACGTTCTTCGATCGCAAGTCCTCCAGCCGATGGTTCGCGAAGAGACGTGCGCGGGAAACGGCGACCGGCTCCGCATTCGTCGCGACGCTCACCTTTACGCCGTCCCCCTCGGCATCCGCCTTCTCCAGCCGCAGCAACCGCGCCAGCAGATCCTCCACAGCCGTCTGGTCGGCGTGCGCGACGACGGGCGCATCCATTCGCCACCGTCCGTTCGGTGTGCGGGCGAGCAGATAGGTTGTCGCGCCGTCCACCATCGAAATCGTCGTAATCGCCTTCGCCTCGTAGGGGAAGAGCCGCGAATCGACGAACGCCTCCGTCTCCGTCCGTGCGAGATCCTTCAGCCCGGCATCGAGCGAAACCACGGCCTCGCCGTTCTGCACAAGCGCATAGACACGCCCGTGCCCCGCCTCCTTGCCAAGTGAAATCGAGCAATCCGTCCCGTCCCTCCCTCGCAGGGTAATCGTCACCGCGCTTTCAGGGTCAAGCCCGTAGCCGGCGAGCAGTGCGGCGGTCGTGCGCGGCGATTCGTTCGTCGCCCCCACCGGCCAGAAGAAATCCTCGGCTTTCGTCGTGCGCAACGCCGACAGCAGAAGAGCGACGCGCTGCGCCGAAGCCACCGCCTTGCGCGGCTCCTCCATCCGCCACACCTCGCCCTTGCGCACGAGCCGCAGGAACGAGTCCGACCCACGGCGCACGTCGATGGTCTCGACCTCCGATTCAGAAAGGAAGAGCCGCCGCTCGCGGAAACCGCCCGTCGGCAAGTCCGCACAGGCAAGGACGTTCGTCGATGCCACGTAGACGAGATCGGAGTCTGCAACCGCGACATACACGCCGTCTTCCGTCGGCGTCAGCGACCCGAACGAGACAACGGCGTTCGTCACGCCCTCGCCCAGCACCGAGACGGACAGGCGCGGCGCATCCAGCCCGAAGTCCGCGCGCGTCCGCCCAAGTTTCAGAAGTTCGAAGTCGGACTGCGAATCGAGGACTGTCCGAAAGGCGAGTGCGTCCGCGAGTTGCATCACCCGCCGAGCGTCCGCCGCCGCCTCGAACGGCGCGACAATCCGCCAGCCGTCCCCCAACTTGCGCTCGACCGCAACCTCCGCCTCGCCCTGCCGCGCAAGGAGAAAACCCGTCGCCTGATCCGCTCCGCGAACGAGCACGGACTGACGGAGGATTCGCGCATTCGCCCGCGTCCCCCGCACGTTGAGGAGGATGTGCGCCGCGACCAGCATCAGGATGGTCAGCAGCATCCAGAAGATTGCACGACGGTTGTTCATTTGCGCACCCTCCGCCGAATCCTTGCCCAGAGAACAAGACAGGAAAAGACCGCCAGCGACGGGCCCGCCGCAAAGGCGATGGCGAACCGGCGGCGCGTCGAACGATCCATCCCCGTCGTCAGCGAACCGGCGTCCGGACCGCCCGAGACGAGCGCATCCGTACCCGAAAGGTAGGAGACGCAGTTCAGGAAGAAATCGCGGTTGGCGTTCGCCCGCGTCGCGAGTTGCCCGTTCATCGCGAACCCCGCGTCACCCACCGCCACGATGCGCGTCGGGCGAATCGCGAGGTCAGCCCCCGTGCCGACGCCCTTCTCGGCAATCGCCGCCACGGCGAAGCGACCGGCGTTCGCCAGCGGATAGAACTCGATGCGATCCGCCCCAACCGCACCGTTTACCGCCGATGAGGGCAGGAGAACGAGCGGCGAGTCGAGCACGATTTGCTGACCGCGAAGCGGCGTCGTGATGTCGTGGTCGGCAAGGATTGAGACGATGACGTCCGACCCGGAAACCGTCGGCACTTCATCGCCCAGCGGACGGCGAACCGCCCGAAGCCCCCACGACGGAAGAAGCGACGCGACGCCGCCCTCCTCCCCGGGGCCGAGCAACGCCAGCAGCCGTCCGCCCTGCCGCAGATAGGCGTCCATCCGCTCGATCTCCACGCGGGAGAAGTCGCTCTTCGCACCCGCGACGACAACGAGCGCACAGTCGGCGGGAATCTGGTCGATCTTCGTCAGGTCGAGGGTGACATTGGCATAGCCATCGCGGGCGAGTTCGCGCACGATGTCGCTCATGCCCCACGAATCGTAGCCGTCGAAGGCGATTTCGCCATGACCGAGCGTCCAGTAGACATTCCGCCGCTGGGGCGGGACGGTGAGCCGCAGAATCGCCGACGCGCAGCTGCGCTCGTCCAGTCCCTCGGCAATTGAGAGCGGAATCGACCGCTGACCGCGTGAAAAGACGAGTCCTTCCCCGACCGCACCCGAGCGCACGAGCCGCGTGGCCGCCCCGACGTCCCACTGGGGATCCACGAAGTGCAGGTCGAGCCGAACGCCGCCCATCAGGTCCGCCTCGCGACGAAGGGCGCGCAGGAACTGACCGACGGAACGAAACCGCGGGTCGTTGCGCGGCAGAAGGCAGGCGACCGAAACCGTCCCCCGCGCATCCGCCAGAATGCCTCGTGTACGCGCCGAGAAACGCGAAGCTCCCGAGAGGGGCATATCAACCGCCACGCTCACACGAATCGCCAGCGTCGCCGCCAGCCCCGCCAGCACGAGCGCGAGGACGCTTGCCAACGCGGCGGAAAGACGAAGCCGCGCCGCGCCGCGCCCGACGAACCGATACGCCGCAACGAGACGCGACGCGACAAACAGAACCGCCAGCGTCCCCGCAAGATACGAGATGACCGCCCCCGACGAAATCACGCCCGCCGCAAAATCCACCGTCTGCGCGTCAAGCGGCATCTCGCCGAACGCCGTGCGCCCCTGCGGCGCCCAAGCGAGAAGCGCCGCCCAACCGCCGCGTGGAATCGCCACGAGCACGAAAAGCGACAGAACCGCCGCGACGGCGGGATGGCGGCAGAATGCGCTCGCCGCCACAACCACGCCGCTCCACAACGCCCCCTGCAGCAGCAGAATCAGCAAGGCGGGCGCGAAACGCAAAAGCGAGACATCCGACAAGGCCGCCGGCGCGAAAACGGAAAGAAAGGCGACCGTGAAGAAGAGAAAGGCGACTGTCGCCAGCGAACAGAGCAACCACACGCCGAGGAACTTGCCGAGAACGAGATCCGTCTCACGCACGGGAGCCGTCAGCAGGAAGTCCACCCGCCCGGACTTCCGTTCGTCGCTCCATGCGTCCATGCCGAGAAACGCCGAGAGGAACGGCAGCAGCGGCGCAACGGACGACGCCCACACTGCCTGAATCGCGAGCGAACTCCCCTCCGCCGAATCAAGGGCGAACGCGAACATCACGGCGGCGGCGAGGAAAAAGCCCCCCATCGAGAACGCCGTCAGGTAGAGGTTGCGGGCGCGACCAATCGTTCGCCGAAGCGTTACACGCAGCGGACTCATGCCGAGACCCTCCCGAACGCCTCGTCGAGACGGTTCTTCAGCGTCGCTGCGTCAATCCCCGCCGCGTCAATCGTCGCGGCGATTACGCCGTCGCGAAGGACGAGAAACCGCGTCGTCCACGGGGCGAGATCCGCCGGTTCGTGTCCCGTCACGATGACGGACGAAAACGCCGCCGCGTCCGAGAGGATTTCACCGGCGGCCTTCCGCATGCCGTAGTCAAGCCCGGCGAGAAAATCGTCCAGAAGCAGAACACGCGGACGCAGCAGAAGCGCATCCGCCAATGCCACGCGCTTGCGGTAGCCCATCGAGAGGTCGCGAATCGGCACACGGAGGAGGTCGACAATCCGGCAGGCCTCCACCGCCTCGTCCACCCGCCGGCGAATCCGCTTTCGCGGCTCGCCCTTCAGGTTGGCGCGGTAGTTGAGGTATTCCTTCACCGTCATGTCGTCGTAAAGTCCAATCGTCTCCGGCAAATAGCCCAACTTGCGGCGATAGGCGAGCGAGTCGCCGAATGCATCGCGCCCATCCGAAAGCACCATGCCCGAATCCGGAATCGAGAGCGTCGCCAACACCCGCAGAAGCGTCGTCTTGCCCACGCCATTCGCCCCGAGAATACACACCGTCTCACCCGGAGAGACGACGAACGAGACGTCCTTCAGCACCGGTTTACGGCGATAGGTGAAAGCGATATTCCTAACCTCAAGCATTTGTTGGGATATTATACCAAAAAAGAAGCCGCCTCGGCGGAAACAGGCTCTCAGTGTTCGTCGGGTGAAATAGAGCGGTAACGCAACTTGTTGCGTCCCCGTCCTCCGGTCGCAGTAAACTGCGGCCCTCCCCCTCACCCCCTCCCTTGCATGCAGAAAAGTAAAAATTGCAAATTAAGAACTAAAAATCAATGAAAATTGCAAATTAAAGGGAAATTACGAACTGAAATACGATAACTTGCCATTTTTCACGAAAAACGCGAAAAAACGACTTCTGGCTTCACACGCCGCAACCCCTTTATTTATTGGGCTAAAAAACATCACTGATGTTTGACCCAAAGTGCACTGATGTTTGACCCAAAGTGCACTGATGTTTGACCCAAACATCAGTGATGTTTACCCCAAACATCAGTGATGTTTGTTTTGACCGTCAGTGAGGAGCCTTTCTGGAGTTGCGCGTGTGCCACTACGGAAATTCGGAAGGAAAACGAAAATCTTTGGGCGAGAAACCGTATAATCGGCCGCTTTCCTCGGGGGTTGGCTGTCCTTTCCGTCTACTTCTGCGTCCCGGTGCGTCACTTGCCGCTGGCAATGGCGTGGGAAAGGACGGCAAGGGACTGGGCGAGATCCACGTTCTGCACGGTCACGCCCTGCGGAACGGTGAGTTGGATGGACGAAAAGTTCCAAATCCCCCTGACTCCCGCCGCGACCAGCGCGTCGGCGCATTCCTGCGCGGCGGTGCTGGGCACCGTCAGGATGCCGATTTTGATGCGGAGTTGCTGAATGACACGGGCGAGATCTTCCATCGGACGGATCTTCACGCCGTGGATGGTCTCGCCGACCACGAGGTCGTCCGCATCGAACGCGGCGGTAATCGAAAGATTCTGCTCCTCGAAGCCCGAATAGCCGAGAAGCGCACAGCCGAGCGAGCCCGCGCCGACGAGTGCCGCGTCCGTGGCGTTATCCCACCCGAGGGCGCGGTTGATGGCCTCGCTGAGGGCCTTCGCCGGGTAGCCGCGACGCGGCCGCCCCGGCACGCCGGCCATGGCGAGATCCTTTCGTGTGAGCACGGGGTCCAACCCCAGTTCCTCCGCGAGAACGGCACTCGAAATGTGCAGTTCGCCGCCCGCCATCTTCGCCTTGATCGCGCGAAGATAGACCGGATACCGACGAATCGTCGGCAGGGGCAGAGGGGTTGGACGCGATTCCTTCTTCATCGCTTTACCGTGCAAGCCAGCCACCGTCACAGGCGTAGGTGTAGCCCGTCATGTAGTCCGACGCGGGCGAGGCGAGAAACACGCAGATGCCCTTCAGGTCGTCGGGCGTGCCCCAGCGACCCGCCGGAATGCGGTCGAGAATCGCCTTGTTGCGCTTCTTGTCGGCACGGATGGGGGCGGTATTATCCGTCGCAATGTAGCCGGGGGCGATCGCGTTCACGCAGATACCGTCCTTCGAGAGCTCGTTCGCCATGAGCATCGTGAGGGACTTGATACCGCCCTTGGACGCGGCGTAGCCCGGCACGAGAATACCGCCCTGGAAGGAGAGCATGGAGGCGATGTTGATGATCTTGCCGCCCTTGCCCTGCGCGACCATCTGCCGCGCCGCCGCCTGCGAGAGGAAGAACGGGGCCGAAAGGTTGATGGCAACGACGTCGTTCCAGTTCTTCGCCGAGTGCTCGGTGAAGGGTTCGCGGCGGATGATGCCCGCGTTGTTCACGAGAATGTCGAGGCTGCCGAGCGACTTCACGACCTTGGCGACGATCTTCGGGGCTTCCTTCTCGCCCTTCGAGAGGTCGGCCTTGATGCCGATGGCGCGGCGACCGAGCTTCCGAATCGCGGCAATCGTCTCCTCCACCGGGATGACGTCCACGACGGCGACGTCCGCGCCCGCCTCGGCGAGTCCAATCGCGTAGGCCTGGCCGATGCCGCGCCCCGCACCCGTGACGACGGCGACCTTGCCGTCCAACTTGAACTGATCGAGAATCATGTCTCTGTATCCTTTCCTTCTTTTACCTTGTTCGTTTGATTGAAGCGTTTCAGCGCATTTCGGAGACGGAAACCTTGTCCATGTCGCCATAGTCGAGGTTCTCGCCGCCCATGCCCCAGATGAACATGTAGTTCGACGTTCCGGCGGCGGAATGGACGCTCCACTCCGGCGCGGTGATCGCCTGTTCGCCGTGAAGCCACACGAGCCGCTGTTCCTGCGGTTCGCCCATCTGGTGGCAGATTGCCTGACCCGACGGGACGTTGAAGTAGTAGTAGACCTCCGTGCGGCGAGCGTGGACGTGCTGCGGCATCGTGTTCCAGACGCTGCCGGGCTTCAGTTCCGTCAGCCCCATCTGCAACTGGCAGCAGCCGCCGCCCGCGACCTTCTCCAGCACGGGCGCGATGATCAGCTGGTTGATGACGCGGTCGTTCGATTCCTCCATCTTCCCCGCCTTGATGAAATTGCCGATCGTGTAGCCGGGCTTCGTGCAGGACTGGTCGGACGTGATGCGCTGGGTGACGTATTCCCTGTGCGCAGGAGTCGAATTAAGGTAGAACTTCGCCGGATTCGCCGCGTCGGTGGACGCGAACGTCACCGACTTCTTACCGCGCCCGACGTAGAGCGCCTCCTTGAAGCCGAGCGCATACGCCTCGCCGTCCACCGTCACGACGCCGGGGCCGCCCGTGTTGATGACGCCGAGTTCGCGGCGGTCGAGAAAGTGTTCCGCGCGCAATTCAGGAAACGTCTCAAGCGCGAGAGTCTTCGTCACCGGCATCGCCCCGCCGTAGACGAGCCGCTCATACATCGTGTAGGTGAGGTTGATGGCATCGGGCTCCATCACCTTCTCCATGACGAACCGGTCGCGTATCTTCTGCGTGCCGTAGGTCTTGAAGTCGTCCGGGTGAACCGCCGTCTGGACTGAACAATTCATGGTTGTCGCCAGCATGATTGCGAGCATTGTCATTTCGTTTTCCTTTCCTTTTTCTCCAACGAATCCCTGAAGCGCAGGAGCGCCTCGAGAAAATAGTAGTCGCCGTAGTCGAGGGGGGTGTCGACTTCCGAATGGGCGGGCTTGTGACCGACGCCGTGCTTGAGCAGGAAGTGACCGATTTCATCGCCCTCCGAGAAGTAGGCGGGCGACGAAAGGGCGAGCAACTGCTTCACCGCGAACGCACGGTAGCCCGCCCCCTTCTCGCCGCCGACCTGATCCGCCAGTTCCAGCAGACCGGAGGCAATGACCGCACCCGCCGAACTGTCGCGTTCCTCGCCCGGTGCGCCGAAGTCCCAGTAGGGGATGCCGTCCGCCGGCATGTTCGGGTGGTTCAGCGCGTAGTCGGCGACCTTCTGCGCGAAGGCGAGATACGCCGCGTTCTTCGTCTCGCGATACATCATCGCGTAACCGTAGATCGCCCACGCCTGACCGCGACTCCACGCCGTCGTGCACGAAAGCCCCTGCCCGCGCTGAATGCCCTTCACCGTCCCCGCGAACCCCGGCCGCTGGTCGTAGTCCAGCACGTGATACGTGCCGCCGTCGGGACGGAAGTGGTTCTTCATCGTCTTCGTCGCGTGGCTGCGGGCGATTTCGGCGAACGTCCGCTTGCCCGAAAGCCGCGAAGCGACCTCGAGGAGTTCGAGGTTCATCAGGTTGTCGGGGATGACGAGGAAGTTCTTCTTCTCGCCAATCTCGCCCCAGCTGCGGATGACGCCGAGTTCGGGCGAATAGCGGCGCGAGAGCGTCTCCGCCGTCTGCACGAGCAAGTCGTCGTATTTCGCCGTCTTCAGAAGCCGCCGCGCATTGCCGAACGAGCAATACATGATGAACCCGAGGTCGTGGTTGGTATCCGCCGTCGCGTTCGGCGCAAGGCGTTCCGTCCAGAAAATCGCCCGCTCCTTCGTCCGTTCGTCGCCCGTCGCCTCGTAAAGATACCAGAGCGTCCCGGGGAAGTGCCCCGACGTCCACCAGTAGATCGAGCGCATATCGAGCCGCTTTTCGCCGCGAATGTAGCCGTGGGGGAAGAGCAGGCGCGACTTTTCGTTGCCCATGGTCTCATCCCTGTCGCCGACGGCGAGCGGCGTCGCCGCCGCGTCCAGCGCACGGTAGTGAGCGACGGAACGGGCGAAGACCGTGGGAAGCCGCTCGGCGAGTTCGTCTTCGAGCGACACCTCGGCGGACGCCTCGCGCACCCCTTCCCTGAACGCCTTCACGTGCGCAAACCAGTCCTTTGCGGACGCGATCTCGCCCGTGCCCGACCAGCCCGCGCCCGCCCAGTAGGTGAAGCGGCTCTTCTTGAAGAGCAGTACGCGGCAGTTCTGGGAATCCGTCCGCACCTCGACGGCGGCGGGGTCGGCGACGAAGATGGCCGCCATCGTCGAGCCTTCGCGATTGCCCTTGCCATCGACCTTCTCATCCTCGAAAAGCGCAACGAGGCCGGGTTCTTCGCAGACCGCGCCCGCATGACCGCGGAAGGGATTGAGGTCAAGCCCCGGCCCCGCACTGAAGCCCGCGATGAAATCCTTCTCGAAACTCACGTCGTTGCGGAAGAACCGTTCGCCGCGCTTCTGCGTGATGACGCACGTCATCTTCCCGGCGGCGGAAAAGGCGGGATAGACGAGTTTGAACTTCAGGTAGTCGTCCCCCGTGTGCAGGACTTCGCTCGATTCCCAGTTCGCATAGGTCTTCCATTCGCCGTCGCCCCAGAACGCCACCGCGCCGCACCCACGCCCCGCACCGACCGCGTAGTTGTCGAACGTCCGCACGCCCCCCTTCAGCGTCGCGAGGTTGTGCCATCCGCCGCAACCGCCGACGCGCAGAAGCCGCGTGACCTCGTTCGAGGTGTGCCCCTTGTTGAACACGTCGATTCCGCTCCAGCGGTGGAAGTCGCCCGGCCCGTAGGCGCGGAAGCCGACCTTGTCGTTCTCCCAGTAGAAGTCGTCCGCCCGTTCCGGGGCGACGCCGCAGGTGCAGACGTCGGCGATTGCCGCGGCGGCACTGAAAAGGGTGAGAGTGAACATCAGCGTTTTCATTTATTTCATCCTCCTGATTCGGATAGCATTCACGACGCACAGCCCCAGCGCGAGAAGCCCCGCGCCGATCGCGCCCGCCCACTTGAGCGACACGACGAGATGGTAGAGAAGCCAGCACCAGAGCGCCGAGGCGAAGTCGAGCGCCGCACCGCCCTCGAAGCCCTCCGGCACGGCGATGCCCTCGCAGTGCGCCGCCGTAATCGCCTTGCTGAAGGCGGGCGCGAGATCCGTCACGAAGTAAAGCCCGCAGACGAGCGCGACCAGCCCGATCAAAAACGTCTTCGGCACGTTGCCCTTCGTAATCGGCAGCACGCACGGGAAGAGGTAGAACATCCCCGCGAGCGAGGCGATCGGCAGGAACTTGTTGCCGGGAAGGAACGCCGAACAGAGGAGTATGACGGGAATCAGCGCAATCGAGACGACGAGCGTCGTCGGATGCCCGATGACGAGCGCCGGCGACATGCCGATGTTGAAGCCGCCGCCCGCCGTCCCGAACGAACGCGAGAGCCGCTCCTGCACCTTCTGGCTAATCGGCTTCAGCCCCTCGATGAAGAGCGCGGTGATGCGCGGAATGAGTTCCATCACCGCACCGACCGTCACGCCGAGTTTCAGGATGGACGGTATGGAATCGACGATTGCCGACCAGCCGTCACACTCCAGCACGCCCATGCAGCACCCGATGATCACACCGAGAAAGAGCGGCTCGCCGAGAAGCCCGAACCGCTTTTTGAGCCCCTCCGCGTCGATGTCGAGCCGCGAAAAGCCCGGAATGCGGTCGAGCAGCCACCCAATCGCCACGGCGAACGGCGTGAAACTCTGGCAGAACGGCTGGGGAATCGAGATTCCCTCCATATCCTTATAGTAGGACTGAAATCCCTTCGCGGTGAAGTCGGCAAGGCAGAGGGTGATGACATAGAGGACGATTGCCGCGTAAAACGCCCAGGCAAGCGAATCCGTCGCGAAATAGACCATCGCGCCGAGAAAGGCGAAGTGCCAGTAGTTCCAGAGGTCGATGTTGACGGTTCGCGTCGCGCCGACGAGGAGCATCGCGAGATTCACGCCGAGGCAGACGGGGATGATGAACGCCCCGACTGCACACGAATAGGCGACGGCCGCCGCCGCCGGCCAACCGAGGTCGAAATAGGGCAGGTCGAGTCCGTAGAGTTCGGTCACGCCCTTCAGAGCCGGCCCGAGACTGGAGGTCAAAAGCGCCGTGACGACGCCCAGCCCGACGAAACCGACCCCGACCAGCAACCCCGACTTCAGCGCCTTCGAGGGACGAATCCCGATGCACACGCCCAGCACGGTGAAAATGACGGGCATCATCACCGCCGCTCCAAGTCCAATCACGTAGGCGAAAACCTTCGACATCGTCGCCGAGCCTCCTTGTTTACCTATGTTCTCGTCCAACTTCGCCCCACGCGACACCACGC
>CAVDWI010000035.1:0-514 GCA_963612485.1 Barnesiella intestinihominis | reverse complement strand
GGCATCATCACCGCCGCACCAAGCCCAATCACGTAAGCGAAAACCTTCGACATCTTCGCCGTGCCTCCTTCATTTGCCTCTGTCCGCGTCCAAGTTCACCCCGCACGACACCACGCCGCACGGCGGAATCGGCCGCGAATGGACGCCACCACAACCGACTGGCGAACATTATACACTATTCGACCCGGTTTGAATATTGCAATTCTTGAATTTTCTGTTGCAATTATCTAAACTGCCGCGGCGGCTCTTTCAGACAGAATTAACAGGATTGACAGAATTCTGGGGGTCGGTTGTTTTTGACGCAAAGTTCGCAAAGGGAACGCAACGAGCGCAAAGTCTTTGCGTCCCCTTTGCGTCAAACCTTCGCGCTCTCCTATGCGTTGAAAACAGTCGACCCAGCCCCGACCGTGCCGCCTACTGAATCTTCTCGACCTTCCCCTCGACAAACTGCCGCGTTGCGGAGTCGAAGCTGAGGCCGATGGCGTAGATCGGAAGCCCTCGCGCCCGATACGGC
>CAVDWI010000034.1:0-14803 GCA_963612485.1 Barnesiella intestinihominis | reverse complement strand
ACGACGAGTATGACGCGAAGCCGTCGAAGGACTCGAAGGTCGCCTCGAAGACGGCGCACCGCGTCCCGAAGGCGCTCCGTCAGGTTCTCGCGGACGTCTCTGCCGCGCTCAACAAGTAAAGTCTCGAGCGTAGGTTGAAAAGGCGGCCCCGGTACAACGCCGGGGCTGCTTTTTATTGTTTCATGCCAATGGGGTTCGCGGATTGCCTTCGCAAGTCCGCGATGGTTTGTGGTATAATACGTGCCAATGCGCATACTGACGCGATACGTTCTTCGTGAATATCTGATTCCGCTGGGCTACTGCCTGTGCGGATTCATTTCGATTTACGTTCTCTTCGAGCTCTTCGGCTCGTTCTCGCGGCTGCTGGAGGCGAAGTTGCCGCTCGGCACGGCGGTCGAGTATTTCTGCGCCTATCTCGCGCCCTACTTCGAGTGGCTCGCCCCGGCGGCGCTGATGCTCGCCGCGCTCTACACGATGTGGAATTTCTGCCGCCACTCGGAACTGATTGCGATGCGGGCGAACGGCATCGGCTTCCTGACGATCGTGCGCCCGATGCTGGCGGTCGCGCTCGGCATGGCCGCGTTCGTCTGGTGGGTGAACGACTGCTACGTGCCGCGCCGGGCGCAGTGGGCGAAGCAGATGAAGTCCTCCAAGTTCGACCTCGCGCAGGCGGAGAAGTTCGGCAACATCATCTACCGCAATGCGAAGGACTGGCGGACGTGGACAATCGGCAAGTTCCTTGACGAGGATGCAACGCACCTTGCGGACGTGAAGGTCTCGGTTGACCGTCCGAACGGCGGTGCGCGGCTGATGACGATCACCGCACCCGAGGCCTATTATCTCGACGGCGAGTGGTGGTTCAAGGAGGCAAGGGTTCAGCACTGCAATGCGCGCGGGGAAGACATCGCCTCCGAAACGCCCGAACTGGACGCCCTGCCCCTGCGGTCTTTCGCCGAGTTCCGGGAGCGTCCGGACGATTTCCAGATGCAGAACCGTCCGTGGGCTTACAACTCGATTGGCGACCGTCTGCGTTATCTGCGGATGCATCGGGATCTTTCGGAGAAGACGCGGCGGCGGTACGTGTATGACACGTGGGCGAAGATGCTCTCGCCGCTTGCGTGTCTCGTGATTACGCTCTTCGCGATTCCGGCGGGCATTGCGTCCGGGCGGCAGTCGGTCTTCAAGGGAATCCTGGGTGCGCTTGTGATGTTCTTCGGGTTCTACGGGCTGACAATCGGATGCCTGGTCTGCGCCGATTCGGGGTGGTTGCCGCCGATTCTCGCGGCGATTCTGCCGCATCTCGTCTTCCTCGCACTCGGCATCCGCGCTTTTCACAAACAGCGGTAATTATGGTATAATGCGCATGTTCGGTGATAGCAGGCGGGGTCAGGCGGCACTTGAATACGTCTTGTGCGTCGCGGTTCTGCTGGCGGTTGTCGGCGTGATGGGCTACCTCGTGCGAGCCGCGCAGAGATCGGCGGATCGGGCGGAGTCGCTCGTCAGGTCGGATTATCCGTAAACGAAAGAAAGAAGGAGTCAAGGACATGATGAAGGCATTGAGAAAAGGTCAGACGATGGTCGAGTATATCATCATTGTCTGTTTGATTGCAATCGCGCTGATTTCCGTGTTCACCTATCTGAGCCGTGCGATTGCCAAGAAGACGGCGGGTGCGACCGAAGCTCTCTCTTCGCAGGAAGGGTCGAGCGCGAAGAGCGCGGCGGATTCGATCAGCGAAGACACGATCAAGGACTTGGGCGAATAAGCCGATGCGCCGCGGTCAGGCGATGGTCGAGACGATGCTGGCCGTCGTTTTCGTGACCTTCATCCTGTTCGGGCTGCTGCAACTCTCGCACATGCTGACGGCGCGGATTCTCCTCGACCACGCCGCCGCCCGTGCGGCCCGGGCGAGGGCGGTCGGCTTCAACGACTTCATGTGCCTGAAGTCGGCGCGTGTCGCGATGATCCCCGTCGCCGGGAAAATGCTCTGGCCGGACGACGACGAGTCGTTCGACGAGGCTTCGCGCGTGCCCGACTACCTCAGCGCGGAAGACGAATCCCTCGCACGCGGCGTTCTCGAATACGAACGCTGGCAGACGATGGATGTCGCGGTCGAGTCGGGGTTCGGCGTCTCGCCGGTTGTCGAATCCGCCCTCGCGCTCGACATCCCCCGCTTCTTCGGCTACGGCGACGGGAACGAGAACCCGATTCGCATGGAGGGCGCGGCGGAAATGGAGTCGCACTATCCTCTCTACATGAACGACCAGGGACGCTGAACAAATGAAAGCACGCACGGGACAGGTTGCGGTCTACTTGGTGATGACGATCGTCGTCCTCTGTGTGCTTGTGCTGATGAACGTCGACGTCTTCCTCGCCGTCCGCTCGAAGAACCGCGTGCAGAACGGCGGGGACGCGGCGGCTCTCGCGGCGGCGCGCGTTCAGGGGCGACTCCTGAACGAAATCGGGCGGCTCAACTTCGCACACATCCGTGCGGCGGCGAAGAATGACGCGGAAGAATGCGCCGAAATCGTGCAGACCCAGCGGCGCAAGGCCCTGCTCGGCCCGATTGACGGGCTTCGCCAGGCGAATGACGCGGCGCAACGCAACGGAATGGAGATGCGCGACGACTTCGCCCGCATCTTGAAGGAGCACGTCGATACGATTCGCACCGTCTACAACGGCGGCACGAATGCGGAAGGCGAGCCGTACCCCGAACCGTGGCCGGGGGCGTGGAACGAATACGCGGCGGAACTCGAGGCGGCGGTTGCGGGCGGGCTCGCGGTCGGGCCGGACAACTGCGAGTTCTACGATGCGCAGGGCGGCCACCTCCTTCTCAACCGCAACTTCTATTACGCGATTTCGGGGCGAAACTGGTGCTGGTTTCACTTCAATGCGGAAGGCGTGCTGACGAGCTACCATTCGTATCACGACTGGGGGGCGTTGCCGACTCGCCGCGAGAACACGATGGAAAACAGCGAGGTCTTCTCCCTCCACCTGAAGGCGTGGAAGGGGGCTTTGACCGACATCTTCTCGATGAAGCAGATTGCCGCGCTTTCGCAGGAATACGGCGAGCAGCCCGTGACGGAGGAGGAACTTCTCCGCTCCCACCTGATTACGAACCGCGAGGAGACGTGGTTCTTCTACGATACGGGACGCTGGACGCGGTGGTTTGACGGGCTTCGCCTGCCGGGAGAGGACTACGAGTTCCCGATTGTCGGCGAGATAAAGCCCGAATACAACGTGCGGGGGTGCGCGGCGATTTGCCGCTGCATCTCCGAAACGCCGTCCGTCTCGGACGACGACTACACGGAGTTCAACTGGACGGCGGCGGCGAAGCCGTTCGGCACGGTCGAGACGGAGGAGGGCGAGAGCGTCGTCACCGCACACGCCGGGTTCGTCGTGCCGTGCTTCGAGTCCGTGCGGCTCGTGGCGATTGACGCGGTGGGTGGCGAAGACCTGGCGACGGCGGACGTCGGTTGGGTTGACCACGTGCGCAAGCACGTGCCGGAGTATCTTCTGCAGGGCCCTCGTGCGGCGGCGTGCTTCTACTGCCAGCAGCTCTCCACGTGGGAGCGGGCGACCTTCCGCGAGTCGGGCATTCGGTGGATTCGGATGAACGCACGTTCGTGCGTTCGCGGTTCGGGCGGCGGCGGCAGTCACGGAGGCACGAGCCATGGACACTAAGCGGACGGCACACCATTCGGGACAGGCGATGATTGAACTCGCGCTTGGGATGTTCGCGCTCGCGCTCGTCCTCGCGGCGCTTTTCGGCTTCGCCGCCTACATCCTGAGTTCGCTCGACATGCAGCGAACCGTTCGCCGCGAGGCGGGCGTGAAGGCCCTGAACGGCTTCGGCACGGGCTATTCGACGGCGGCAAAGCGCGACACGGTCGAGTTCGAGCCACTCGCCTGCGAATACATCGTCGGGGCGGAGCGGCTGCCCGTGAGAGAAACCGTCGAAATGCCCGCCATGGGCGGACTGTTGCAGAATTGAGGTCGCACGATGAAGAAGATGAAGAGAAACCCGTTTGAGAATCGGCTGAAGGAACTCGTTGCACGGACGGTGCGAAAGAAGTTGGACGCGGTGCTCGTCTCGGATGAGGCGAACCTTCGCGCACTCACGGGAATCGTCTGCGACAATGCGACGCTTCTCGTCCGTCCATTCGCCCGCAAAAGCGCCGCGCTCCGGCTCTACACAGACTTTCGCTACGTGCCGATGGTGCATCGCGTCGCCCCCTGGGTGAAGGTGGGCGACATCCGCAGGGTCGCGTTCGCCGCGAAGCGCATCGGGTGCGAGTTCGCCACGCTTTCCCATGCGCGGTTCGAGAAACTCCGTGCGGCGCACCGATCGGCGAAGTTCGTCGATCTCTCGGACGACCTGCTCGCCCTCCGCGCCGTGAAGACGGCGGACGAGATTGAACGCCTCCGTGCGGCGGAAGCCCTCAACTGCGCAATCTGGAAGGAGGCGAGCGCGTCCTTCACCCCCGGCATGACCGAGCGCGACATGGCGCGGCGCATTCGTCACCTCATGATAGAGAAGGGCGAGGGCGAGGCGTTCGAGACAATCGTCTGCATCGGGAAAAACGCGGCGGAATGCCACCACGTCCCCGATGACACGGTGTGGAACGGACGCGACCCCGTGCTCGTGGACATGGGCGTGAAGTTGGGCGGCTACTGCTCGGATCTGACGCGCAATCTCGTGCCGAAGCGTCCCTCGTCCCTCTACCGCAAGGTCTACGCGCTCGTCGAGAAGGCGAACCGTGCGGCGATTGCGGCGGCGAAGCCCGGCATGACGGGCGGCGAACTGGACGCGGTGGCGCGGAAAATCATCACGGCGGGCGGCTTCGGCAAGTGCTTCGGTCACTCCCTCGGCCACGGCGTGGGCATTGAGATCCACGAGTCGCCCGTCGCTCGGAAAGGCGACAAGACCGTACTCAAGCCCGGCATGGTCGTCACCGTCGAGCCGGGCATCTACCTTGAGGATAACCTCGGCGTTCGCATTGAAGACCTGATTCTCATTACCGAGACGGGGTGTGAGCGGCTATCGTCCGACTGACAAGAAAGGTAAGCCTACCAATGAAAGCAATCTTCACCCTCTGCGCAATCGCGGCACTTCTGTCGGCTTCCGCCGTGCGTGGGGAGGACTGGCAGGCGTTCCTGAAGGTCACGCCGAAGGGGAGCGAGACGACGACCAACAAGAGCGGTAGTGGACTGATCCGTCCGGCCTCCACCATGCCGCGCAGTTCGTCACGGACGCTGAAGCAGACCCTGAAGTGGCTTGCGGAAGTTCGCTATCGCGGCAAGAATCTGCCCGAGAAGTCCGAGTTGCGCGTCCATTACATCGGCTACCGCGACGAGTCGATGAAGCCGACGATTCTCAAGTCGGAGAAACACGCCCTCACTCTTTCGGAGTCGGGTACGTGTTCGCAGGAACTCGTTTCGCCGACGACCCGCGTCACGAGAAGTCGTTCGCGTTCGTCGGGCGGCTCGCGTGGATTCACGAAGAGTTCCTCCTCCGTGCGCGGCGAACGCATCGCCGGGTGCGTCGTGCAACTGGTCGCGGACGGTAAGGTCGTGCGCGTGTGGACGTCGAACTCGACGTGGACGAAACTCGCGTGGGAGGACCCCTTTACCGATGCAGTCCTCACGCGCAAGTCCAAGAACTCCCTCAACTGACCTACTTCTTGATGGCGGCTTCGAGTGCCTTGAGGTAGTTCTTGGGTCCGCCCCGCCGATAGCCGAGTTCGCCAATCGTCTTGCCCTTCGCGTCGAGAATGAGCACCGTTGGGAAGCCCCTGATTTCGTATTTTTCGACGAGTTTCGGGTTCTGTTCGCGGGCTTTCGGCGACAGCAGAGACTTGTCGCGCGGCGAATCGACCATCAGAAGGACGTATCGATTGGTCGCGTCCTTGCGGAATTCGTCCGTATTGAACACTTCCGCGTCAAGTCGCTTGCACCATCCGCACCAGTCGCTGCCGGAGAAGTTGGCGACGACGGGCTTTTTCTCATCCGCCGCACGTTTGAGGGCGGCGTCGTAGTCGTCAATCCACCCGGCGGGGGTTGAGGTTTTCGCGGGCGCCGCAAGTGCGGCGAATAGAGCGGACATGATAAGAATGCGCTTCATTGGCGTTGCCTCCTTGATTGTGAATGTCTGTTTCGCCGCTATTATACCAAATTTCCTTCCTATGCGTAGGGCGGGGCAAATATGGTATAATTGTACCCAAAGGAGATAGTTGCAATGAAGAAGACGTTGATTCTGTTGGTTGCCGCGTTGGCTTCGGTTGTCGCCTGTGCGCGAGGGCCGGGCGGTGGACATGGTGGGCCGGGATTCCGTCCGGGGCCTGCGCCGCATCACGGCGGCAGCTTCTGGGGGCGCGGCGGTTCGCATTTCTGGCCGGGGTTCGTCGGCGGTGCGGTGGCCGGACTTGTCGCGGGCGCGGTTGCGAGGCCGACGGCGGTCGTCGTGCAGCAGCCGGTCGTGCCCGTGTCGGTTGTCACGCCCCAACCGGTCGTGGTGACGCAGCCGGTCGTCGTGCAGCAGCCCGTGGTCGTTCAGCCCGCGCCCGTTCAGCAAACGCAGAACGTGTGGGTCGAGGGGCGCTACGTGCAGACGGTTCAGCCGAACGGCACGGTCATCCAGACCTGGCAGCCCGGCCACTACGAAACGCGCACCGTCCTGGTTCAGTGAGAGTCGCCGTCGGGATCTCGGGCGGCGTCGATTCCGCCGTAACGGCCCTTCTTCTCCGGGAGAGGGGCTGTGATGTCATCGGCGTGACGATGGCGCTCGGACGGGACGGCGAGGAGAAGTCCATCGCCGAGGCGAAGTCCGCCGCCGAACGGCTGGGTATCGAGTTCCGCGTACTCAACCTCGCGACGGACTGGAACGCGAACGTCCTGCGCTATGTCCGCGAGTCCTATCTCGCGGGCGAAACGCCCAACCCGTGCATCCGATGCAACGAGACGGTGAAGTTCGACCTTCTGCCGCGCTTCGCGTTCGCGGACTGCGGATGCGACGCCTTTGCCACGGGGCATTATGCGCGGCTTGAGAACGGGCGAATTTTGCGCGGTCTCGACCGGGCGAAAGACCAGAGTTACTTCCTTTATCGTGTACATCCCGACATTCTGGCGCGGACGCTTTTCCCGCTCGGCGGCATGACGAAGGATGTCGTGCGGGCGAAGGCGCGACAGTTCGGTCTCGCCGTTGCCGACAAGCACGACAGCCAGGACTTCTGCGGCGGCGACCCGATGGCGATCGTCGGCGCGGCGGACTGTCCGGGTAACATCGTGACGGAGGACGGGAAGGTTCTCGGTCGCCATCGTGGTTTCTGGCACTACACGGTCGGCAAGCGGAAGGGGCTTGGCATCGGTGGCGGCATTCCGTATTACGTCGTCCGTCTGAACGCCGCACGGAACGAGGTGGTCGTCGGCTTCCGCGAACGGGCGGTATTCCACGCCTTTTCGCTCCGGGATGTCGTCCGCGCACCGGGCGTGGCGGATGGGGCGCAGGAGGTGTTTGTGAAGGTGAGGAGTGCGGGCGAGCCGCGAGGCCCCGTGGTCTGGGACGGTGCGCGCGTGGTGTGCGCCGACGGGATGATGGGCGTTGCGCCAGGACAGAGCGCGGTCTTCTATCGCGGCGACACGGTTCTCGGCGGCGGGATTATCGAAAACCCGACAGCGTCCACCCATTGACTTCAACTGCGATTTTTAGGATAATATGCGCATGAAAATGAGACTTTTGCCTTCGGTTCTTGCTTTCCTTGCGGTGACGCTCGGTTGTCTGAGGGTCAATGCAATGTATACGGTGCAAGGGTATTACACATTGGGTTCGCAAACGGCGAAGTCCGATGCGAGCGTCGTCTTCGTGGATGGAACGAGCAATACTTCGAAAGACAATACTTCGAAAGACCTGTGGTTTTCTTCTCCAACCGTCACCTTTCGGACGAAACAGCCCCATTCGTGCAGCGTTCTGACGAGCTGGACGTTCACGGGATATACTTCATCAAGTCTCCTGCCTGAAGATGAAAAGACAACGACATACCATGCCTCCGAAACGCTGATGCTTACTTATTCAGGGTGTCTATCGCTGGGCTACGTGGAGAGAGGCACTCAGCGCCTCGTCGCCAACTACCGCTGGTTTAACTACACCCTTTCGTATAGCGAGAACGGGGGCAGTTGGGTCGGCTCTGAGCCTGGTTCGCCGAGCCTGTCCTATGCGGATACGACGACGGCTCTCGCGGCGAGTCGGGCGACGATGACAGGACATTACATCGCCAGCTGGAATACCGCGTCGGATGGGAGCGGGACGAAGGTTGCCTGCGGTGCGTCCGGCGTGACGGGTGGGACGCTGGGCGTGACGGCCGACGACCAGTTCGTCACCCTCTACGCCCAGTGGGCGGCGAGTTCGTATGCGGTGACTCTCTCGGCGACAGACGCGGAAAATACGCCGACGACTTCCGTCAGGGCGACCTACGGCGCGGCTATGCCGTCCATCGCCGTCCTGCCGACGCGGACGGGCTACACGTTCGGCGGCTACTGGACGGCGGCGAATGGCGGTGGAACGCAATATTACGACGCGAAGGGTGCGAGCGTACGGGCGTGGGACAGGACGGCGGCGACAACCCTGTATGCGAAGTGGACGGTCAAGTCCTGTACGGTGACGTTCGCCGTGTCGGGGGATGGGAGCGGAACTGTCAGCCCGTCGGGCAGTCGGGCTTATGCGTATGGCACTTCCGTCAACGTGAGCGCGACGCCTTCGACCGGGTCTAAGTTTGACGGGTGGTCGGACGGCGAAACCGCCGCGTCACGCACGGTGACGGTGACGGGCAATGCGACCTACACGGCGAACTTCTCCAAGATGAGCTACACGCTGACATTTGTCTACTATAACACTTCCTACGAGCGGGTCAGCGAGAGCAAGGCATACGAGTATGGCGATGCCGTCACGCCGCCGAGTGCCGACAATCGCCCCGGCTACACGTTCGACGGCTGGTCACCGAGCGTGCCATCGACGGCGACGGAAAATCAAACCTACACGGCGCAGTATAAGGAGAAAACGTATTACGTCATCTTCGACGGCAACGGCGCGACGAGCGGAAGGACATTGACGCAGGAGTTCAATTACAACGACTCAAAGGCTCTGAACCAGTGTCGCTACAAGAGGACGGGATATTCGTTTCTCGGTTGGAGTGAAGACAAGAACGCAAAAACGGCAGATTACAGGGATCAGGAGACTGTCTCAGGACTGGCGGAAGAAGGCTCGATTACCCTCTATGCCGTCTGGCAGGCGAATTCGTATACGGTCGAGTTCGACGGCAACGGCGAGACGGGCGGAACGATGGCGAGCCAGACGTTCACCTACGACAAGTCCCAGGCCCTTCGCAAGAACGCCTTTACAAAAGAAGGTCAGACGTTCGTGAATTGGACGACGAAAGACGGGCGCACGTTCTCCGACGGCGAGACGGTCTCGAACCTGACGGATTCGGGCACGATTACACTGACTGCGGAATGGTCGGGCAACCACTTCGTCGTCTTCGACGGCAACGGCGCGACGAATACGACAATGGCCGTGCAGACCTTTACCAAGACCGAGGAACAGGCGCTGCTCCCGAATGCCTACGAGAAGACGGGCTACACCTTTGGCGGGTGGGCGACGAACGAGGCGACCGCCGCCGCGCTTTCGCCGCGCTACGCGGACGAAGAGGTCGTGAGCATCGACGCCCCAGAAGGCGCGACAAATACGCTTTACGCCGTCTGGATGACGAACTCCTATTCCATCGTCTTCCACCCCAGCGCGGCGGATGTCATCGGCACGATGGAGACGCTTTCGGCCTGCGCCTACGATACCGAAATAACCCTGCCCGAATGCGTCTATACGAACTATATGTCAAGCGGATTCCTCGGCTGGGCGCAGACGGAAGGCGGCGAAGTCGCCTTTGAGGATGGCGCGGCAGTCTCGAACCTGACAGCCGTGGCGAACGGGACGGCCAACCTCTACGCCGTCTGGGACGACGAGGGCGAACTCTCCAAGGCGGTCGGGCTGACGAATGCGGTTCTGAGGGATGCCTCAACACTTGGCAACGCATTTCGTTGGAAGGTGACGGATGATGTCTCGCGGACGGGTGGTTCGTGCGCCGTCGGCATCACTCCTTTGGCGGGGAATGGAACGGTCACGATGGAAACGACGGTCGTCGGGTCGGGGACGCTTTCCTTCTACTGGCGCTGTGGTGACGGGGCGGGCGATAACAACCTTTACCAGGTCATGATTGACGGTGTTGCGGTTTCGGTTGATTCGCCGACGAGCGACGGGTGGGCGAAGGTCGAACTCACGCTGGCGGAGGGGACGCATACGATTGCCTGGGCGAATAGAAAGACTACGTCGGATGCTGCACGAGTCCTCCTCTACGTGGATGACGTGACGTGGGCGCCGAGTTCGCAGACGGCGGAGGAGTTCAGTTACGACGACGGTTCGGGCGTGGCGCGGACGGTGAGCGTTCCGCACTCGTGGGTTAAACAGTATTTCACGGATTCGGAGATTAAGGCGAATGGCGGCTACAAGGCCCTGCTGGAAGGTTCGGTAAACAAGACGGGCTGGGCGGTGACGCGCTGGCAGGAATACGTCGCCGGGACAGACCCGACCGACGCGACGTCCGTCTTCCGCGTGACGTCGATTACGGTGACGGATGACGGCGTGGAACTGACGTGGTCGCCCGACTTGCGGAAGGCCGACCCGGCTCGCGTGTATACGGTGTTCGGCAAGACGGCGCTCGGCGATGCCGCATGGGAGGCGGTCGATTATTCGACCCATCACTTCTTCAGGGTGGAAGTCAACCTGAAGTGAAACGGATTGCGCTAACGGGTGGAATCGCCTGCGGAAAGTCGCTTGCGGCGGCCTATCTGAACGAGATGGGCGTCGAGACGCTGGATGCGGACGACATCGTGCATGAGCTGATTCCGCCGGAGGAGCGCCGTCGGCTCGCCAAGGTCGTGTTCGCGGACCCTGCCGCACGGAGGGAACTGGAGGCGCGGATACATCCGCTCGTGCGGGCGCGGTTCGAGGCGTGGTTCAGTTCGCCGCGCAGTGACGATGCGGCGATTCGTGTGGCGGTGATTCCTCTCCTCTTCGAGACGGGGTGGGAGAAGGACTACGATTTCGTCTGCTGCATCGCGTCCAGGCCAGAGGTGCAGATTGCGCGGATGGTGGCGCGGCGCGGGTATTCGCGGGAAGAGGCCGAGGCGCGGCTTCGTGCGCAGATGCCGGTTGAGGAAAAGGCGGCTCGCGCCGACTATACGATTCGCAACGACGGCACTCCCGCCGACTTGCGCGGCGAAGTTGCGCGGCTTGTCTCGCAGCTTCGCTAACCCGACCAAACACGCCCGAGCTGCATGACAAAATCGGGCGGGGCGATTTAGGGATGAAACGCAATGCCAAGTTCGGCGAGCGGCCGGAGGACGAAATCGCGTTCGGCGGCGCGGGGGTGCGGGAGCGTGAGTTCGGGGGTCGAAAGAACTTCGCCGTCGAAATCGATGAGGTCAATGTCAATCGTGCGCGGTCCGTTGCGAACCGTTCGGATGCGCCCGAGTGCATCCTCGATTCCGTGCATCCGCCGCGAAAAATCGAAAGGTTCGAGCGTCGTGTAGAACACGGCAACCTGATTGAGGAACTTCAATGCCGCGAACTGGAGCGGCACGCCAACGGGTTCGGTCTCGATCACGGAACTCGCCCGGTCGAAGCGCGTCCCCGGCAAGTCCGACAGCGCGGCAATCGCGCGGCGCAGATAGTCTTCGCGCGGTTCGAGGTTCGAGCCGAGCGCGACGAGAACGCGTCGCCCCTCCGTGCGCGGCAAACTGGCTTCCCCGTCCGTCATCGCACCCCCTACGGCTTGCGGTAAAGGCGGCAGTGGCAGAGACCGTGGTAGTTCGGGTCGGCGAGCTGTCCGCGAAACTCGGCGCACGGACAGAAGAACTCCGGCAACTTCGGCAGACGGCAGGGGCAGTAGCCCTCCTTGCGCACCAAGCCCTTGCGGATCAACTCGGCAATCTTTCGGTCTTCATTCTCGCGGACGCCGTGACGGATGAAGAGGGCGACCGCCTCCGGCACGAGGTCGTCAATCGGCTCGCCCGCCGCGAGACGGCGGCGGACTTCCGTCGAGGACTCCCGTGTGCGCGGCAATGCCCGGAACGTGCAGAGTTTGCAGAGTTCGTCGTAGTCCTTCCAGCGCGGCAGACCCGCGACGGAATCCTCTCCGATGATGAAGACGAGTTCGTCGTTTGGATTCTCGGCGGCGATTTCACGCACGGTGTCGATTGCGTAGGAGACGCCGCCCCGCGTGAGTTCGCGGTCATCGACGGTCACGTTCGCCATGCCGTTGAACGCGGCGCGGACGAGCATCAGGCGGTCGTAAGGCGGGACGCGGCGGTCTTCCGTCTTGAACGGCGAAACGGCGGCGGGAAGGACAATCAGGCGGTCAAGCCCGAATTCGCCCATCGCCCGCCGCGCCAAGCCGACGTGACCCGAATGGACGGGGTCGAAACTGCCGCCGAACAGTCCGATACGCGCCATCAGTCCACCTTTCGCCGAATGACGCGCTTCGCCTTGCCGTCCGTGCGCGGCAACGTGCCGACGGGGAACACGTCGCCCTTCGGCAGGAAGCCGAGGCGTTCGCGCAAGTGCTTCGCAACCGTATGCCCCGTCACACCCGGATCGGCCTCGACGTTGACCGTCACGTCCGTCATGCCGTTGTGCTCTTCGAGAATAATCTGGAACTCGTCGCGAACGCCGGGGATCTCCATCAGGGCCTGCTCGACCTGACGCGGATAGAAGTTCACGCCCTTCACGATGAGCATGTCGTCGGTGCGCCCCGTGATGCGGTCGATGCGCAGCGAGGTGCGGCCGCAAGAGCATTTCTCACGCGACAGGATTCGCGTGATGTCGTGCGTGCGGTAGCGGATGATCGGCATCGCCTCGCGCGTCAGCGACGTGAAGACGATTTCGCCGTATTCGCCGTCCGGCAGAACCTTGCCCGTCACGGGGTCGATGATTTCGGTGATATACTGGTCTTCCCAGACGTGGATGCCCGCGTGGGCGCGGCAGTCCTGCCCAGTCGTGCCGATGCCGCCCGTTTCCGTCATGCCGTAGATGTCGAAGCACTCGATGTGGAGGCGGCTCTCAATCTTCTTGCGCATCTCGTCCGAGAAGGTCTCGGACCCGAAGATGCCGACGCGGAGGGAGGGGATGTCGTGATCGCCCGTCGGGTCGGCGTCCAGTTTCTCGATGATGCGCGGCACGTAGGAGACGACCGAGACGAAGCCCTTCGCATGGAAGTCGCGCATCAGCCGAATCTGCCGCTCCGTGTTGCCGGACGATGCGGGAATCGTGAAGAGCTGAGCCTTACGCGCCCCGTGGTAGCACCCGAAGCCGCCGTTGAAGAGGCCGAACGTCGGCATGATCTGAAGCGCATCGCCCCGCTCCAGCCCCGCCATCGCGTAGCACCGCGCCATGCACTCCGCCCACTGCAGAAGGTCGTTCTTCGTGTACGCCATCACGACGGGCGTACCCGTCGAGCCGGAACTCATGTGGAACTCCATCAGGTCGCGGCGATCCACGCAGTTCATCTTCAGCGGATACGCCTCACGGAAGTCGTCCTTCGTGAAGAACGGCAGTTTCGCCAGGTCGTCAAGGCTCTTCACGTCCTCGGGCGAGCCGATTCCGCCGCGTTGGAGGCGCGAACGGTAGAAGTCGTTCGCCCACACCCGCTGCAGGGACTTCTTCAGCCCCTCCAGTTGAATCTTCGCGTACTCGTCACGGGAGAGCGTCTCCGCCGCACGATTCCACATCGCCATTGCCGAACCCTCCTTTTCAGCCGCGCATGGCGGCCTGACGACCCAGTGCGAACGCCTTTTCGTTCACCTCGAGCAGTTTTGCCTTCGGACCGGTCAGCATTTCCTTCATCGCCTGAAGCCAGAGTTCCTCCTCAAAGGGCGTCAGCGCCGAAAGGGCTCCCGCCAGCACCATGTTCATCGTCCGCGCATTCCCGACGTCTTCCGTCGCAATTTTCATCGCGTCGATGAAAATCGACTTTTCGAACGCCGTGTGCGCCTTCTTGTCCAGGTCTTCGACGGCGGGCTGCTGCCCAGACGACACCGTGACGGGGACGAGGTAGAGGTCGTTCACGAGCGCAACGCCGTCCGCCGCGAGCAGGTGCTTCCAGCGCAGGGCCTCCAGTTTGTCAAACGCGACGAGCACGTCGCTCGTCCCCTCCTGAATGATGGGCGAGGCGACGTCTTCGCCGAAGCGCACCTGGCTGATGACCGATCCGCCGCGCTGGGCCATGCCGTGAATCTCGCTTTTCTTGACATCCATCCCGGCGAGCGCGGCGGCCTTCGCGAGCAAGTCCGCCGTCAGCAAAATGCCCTGTCCGCCGACACCGACCAGCGAAACGTTGACGGTCTTCATTCCCCGACCCTTTCGACGGTGATTTCGGGGTCGATTTCCTGAAGGGCGACCTCGATGCCCTGCTTCAGCGTCATCATCGCGAACGGGCACGACCCGCAGTGACCGACGAGTTTCAGATAGACGACCTTCCCTTCAATCTTCACGAGTTCAAGATCCCCGCCGTCGTTCTGAAGACCGACGCGGAGTTCCTCAAGTTTGGCCTTGATTTGCTCTTCCATGTCAATTGCTCCTTCTTTGCCGTGTATTATACCAAAAATTGGTAATGGGTTGATTACGGCACAATCACGGTTCTTGGTGAAAAACACACAACCCCAGAAAGGTTCCTCACTGACGGTCAAAACAAACATCACTGA
>CAVDWI010000033.1:0-15121 GCA_963612485.1 Barnesiella intestinihominis | reverse complement strand
CGGACTTGAGCATGGGCGTCCAGTCGCTGTAGCCCTTGCCCATCACGCCGACGGCGGCGAGCTTGATCTTCTGGCAGCCGAAGGGGCACTTGCACCCGCCGATTGCGAACAGCCCCGCGCCGCCGAGACCGCGCAGGAAGTTTCTTCTTGATGTGCTGATTGTCATTCTCTTTCCTTTCTGGTTTTTCGTCTTGTTGACGGAAATCGTCTTGTGATTACATCGCGGGACGCAGGATCATGTTCCTGAAGTCCGCGTCGGAGTGGTCGCCCTGGAGGTAGATCGGGCCCGCCTTGTTGAGGTCGGCGTCAATTGCGCCGCCGGTCACGCCCTCGAGTTTCGCGTTGTCGATAATCTTCACGCCGTTCAGCCAGGTCGTGATACGCCCCTTGTAGAGCGTGACGGAGACGTGCTGCCACTCGCCCGGGGCCTTGTCGACCGTCTTGGACGGCGCGACGCGCCCGTAGTAGGCGGCCATGTTGTGCCGATCGACGTCCTTGCCGTAGCTGTCGATGACCTGGCACTCGAAGCGTCCGCGCAGATACACGCCGGAGTTCGACTTCGCCGGCACGCGCACGTCGTATTCGAGGTTGAAGTCGAAGAAGTCCGCCCGCTTGGACATGATGTTCGCACCGCCGCCGGCCCACGATCCGTCCGGCTTCTTGCCGAGCTTGTTCGAGAGTACGCCGTCCTTGAACGTCCAGCCGAACTTCGCGTCCGGATTCATCGACGTCCAGCCGTCAAGCCCGTCCTTCAGCAGGTCAATCGGCTCGCCGAGCTTCGCATCCTCCGTGCGAGGACCCTTGTCGCAGACCTCCGGATTGCGCCAGCCCTCGAACGGCTGCCACGCGCCCTTCAATTCGCCCGTCTTCGCATCGCACGGCGCGATGCGCGCCATCATCCGGTCGCCCACGACCTGCCCCTCGTAGCGAAGCCCGTAGGGGTGCGTGAACGAGAAGAAGTTGCCGCGGATCTTGAGGTCGGTCACCCACTCCGGCGAAGCCCAGCGCCAGAGGACGAACGCCTTCGGAGTCCCGTCCTCGCCACGCGAGAAGATGAGGCTGCCGGCGAACATCCGATCGTAGGGAAGCTTCGCGCTCCAGTTGCCCATCACGGGGTCGGGACGGCCGAACTTCGGCAGGCACTTCGGCGGCGGGCACTTGCATTTCGGACCGCATTCACATCCGGGCTTCGGCGGCGGGAAATCGCCATCCTTCGGACCCATCGCCCTGTCACACACGCATCCGGCCAGCACGGCGGCCGAGAGAATCGGTATCAGTTTCTTCATTTTCCTCGTTCCTTTTCAATTTTCACCGGCGGTGGAAAACTTCACCCATCACCAGTTTCCTGAATGATACCAAAAAGCCGTTCCGCCTGTCAATGGGGGGAGACACTGCCCGCACGCGGCGGACCTACGGCTTCTGCCAGTAGGAAAGGTATTCGACGTTGCCCATCTCGCGGCCGCGAATGGGCGATTCTTTCAGGCCGAGGAGGGTCAGACCGAGTTCCTCCTTGGCAAAGCGAACGATGCCGTCCCGTGCTTCGTGTCGCAGGGCTTCGTCGCGGACGAGTCCGCCGGGGGCCTTGCCCTTCCCGACCTCGAACTGCGGCTTGATGAGCGCGACAATCGTGCCGCCCGACTCCAGCACGTCGCATATCGGCGGCAGAATCAGCCGCAGGGAGATGAAGGAGACGTCCGTCACGGCGAGTTGCGGGGGGCGCGGCAAATCCGCCGCGACCATGTAGCGCGCATTGTAGTTCTCCTTCACCCAGACGCGGGAATCCGTGCGCAGACGGTAGGCGAGTTGGTTCGTGCCGACGTCAACGGCCATCACGAACGCCGCGCCGTGCTGCAGAAGGCAGTCGGTGAAGCCGCCCGTCGAGCTGCCGACGTCGATGCAGGTCTTTCCCGCCGCCACAAGGGGAACCTGATAGTCCGCCGCGCCGAACGCGGCGAACGCCCCTTCCAGTTTCTCGCCGCCGCGTGAGACGAAACGCGGCGGAGTCTCGACCTCGACGGGCGCATCTTCGGTCAGCGTCCGCGAGGCCTTCGTCTCGACCTGCCCCGCCACGCGAACCTTTCCCTCAAGGATGAGAGCCTGCGCCTTGCTGCGGCTTTCGGCAAGCCCCAGTTCGACCAGTCGAACGTCCAGCCGCGTCTTCACTTCTCCTGCTCAAGGAAGTTGATGCCGCGAATGCTCGTCTTCGGGAAGCTCTGCTCGATGCCGGGCTTCACCTCAACCGTTACAAAGTCCGCCGAGTTCTTGTTCCGCACGAGAACGCCGCGATAGGTTCCCTGGTCGGTCTGAATCTCCACGTCCGGCTTGAAGATGCGGCGCAAGGTGAACTTCAGCGGCAGGGTCTTCGCGCGCTGAATCTTCGGGTGTCGCACGACTTCCGCATAACCGTCGGTACGCAACAAAAGGACGTGCTCGCCTTCCAGGACGTTCTCAATTGAGAATACATCGCTGTATTCGGCGGTCTCGTCCGCCGACTTCGTCGTGCCGACGATGCGCCCGTCGAGCACGACCTGAACGCCAACGGGGGAGGTGCGCAGTTCGATGCGCCCCATCTGGTTCGAGAGGCGGAACTCCTCACGCGGCTTCGAGCCGTTGTCAATCGTAATGCGCCGCGACTCCGTGCCATATCCCTCCAACTCGGCCCGCACGAGGTAGTCGCCCGGCGCAAGCCCCGGAATCACGACGGACGTCTTGCCGCGATATTCCCCGTCGAGGTAGAACCGCGCCCCCTCGGGAACGGAGAAGAGCGAAAGCGTACCCGGCAAGCCCTGCATGAGGACGGAGAGCACCTGCCGGTCGCCCGCGTTGATTGAGAGTTCGCGGCTCTCGTCCCTGAAGCCGTCAAGGCTCAGTTTCACCGTTGCGCGTCCCTTCGGGATGTCACTCACCGTGACGGGCGTCTTGCCGTGCGCAATGCCGTTGACGATGACGTCCGCGCCTTCGGGCTCGGTCTGGATGTCCACGATGCCCGAATCGAGCACCAGCGTCTCCTCGCGCACGAGCGGCGTCCGGCCGCTGAACTTCACCTCGAAGGTCGAGGGACGGTAGCCCGCCGCGCGAAGCGTGACCTTGTGGGAATCCTTCGTGTCGAGGTTGGTGATCAGGCGCGGCGTTCTGCCAACCGAAATGCCGTCGATGGAGATGTTGCACCCTTCCGGCACGCTTTTGATGAGCAAAAGCCCTTTCTCCGGTTCCAGCACGGCGCTCCGCTGAAGCGGCACGCCCTCCTCAACCTTGAAGAAGCGGTCGCGCTCGACATAGCCCGCCAAACGGTATTTCAACTGGTGTCGTCCGGGTGCGAGGTCGAAGAGCGTCAGCGGCGTAACGCCGCGATCCTGTCCGTCAACGATGACGGTTGCGCCCTCCGGCTGGCTTGTGATATCGACGCGCACGGCCGGCGCCTGCGCAAACCCCATCCACGCGGCGCATGTGGCCGCAAACGCAAAAAGCAAGTTCCTTTTCATCGACGCACTCCTTTCCCAAGACGCTTCTCGACGTCAATCAGTTTGGCGGCCGCCTCGCGATAGCGGTCATCGCGGCGGTCGGGCACGAGTTCGCAGAGGACTTTCAGTTCCTGCCGCGCCGTTTCCCAGTTGGACATCTTCAGCGCCTGGTCAGCCCTGAAGCGCTGGTCGCGGTAGCGCTGCTCGAGTTCCTTCTCCGCCTCCTCAAGCGCCGCACGGTAGTCGGCGAACGCGGACGGCTTCGGGTTCACGGTGTCGAGATAGACAATCGCCTCGCGATAGGCGCAGATCGCCGCGTGGATGTTGCCGTATTCCACGTCGCGGTCGTTCCACTTCGCACGGGCGTTCTCCGCCGATGCCGCCGCCATTTCGATCAGTTTCTCGTGCGAATACTGAAGCGCCCAGAGCCCGAGTTCGTTGTTGGCGAAGGTCTCCAGTTTCTCACGAATGCGGCGGAACGCCTCCGGCTCCGGCGTGTTCTCGACGTAAACGGAACGCCCGCGTGTCGTGTAG
The DNA here is from genome assembly GCA_963612485.1 of Barnesiella intestinihominis. Lineage (GTDB taxonomy): Bacteria > Verrucomicrobiota > Kiritimatiellia > RFP12 > UBA1067 > UBA1067. The sequence goes on along the minus strand of CAVDWI010000033.1, from coordinate 11,126 downwards.
AGGATGCGCAGCCGCCAGCTCTTCAGTTCCGGCGACTCGCCACCGGGACCCGCATATTCGCGGTCGAGCGACATCAGTTCTGGGTCGGTGAGGATCTCGTTCAGGCGTTCGCGCGCCTCGTCCGTGAGCTTGGCGCGCTTGTCAATGTGGCGGTTCGCTTTCGGCACGTCGTCAATCGTCACCTTCAGCGTCCCGTCGGCCGAATAGACCATGTAGTAGCGGAAGATTTCCGACGAATTCGCGTCAATCTTCTCGTAGCGGAACTCGGAGACGGTTTCCTTCGTCGTTTGAACCTCCGCAATTGGCGCGGTCACATTGCCGAACCAGCCCGAAAGGACGAGAAAGATGAGGGCGCAGAGAATCGCCACGAGCACGCAACAGAAGACGTTGGCGGCCGACAAACGGCGACGAGTGCCGCCCGGCGTCGCGGCGGCATTCGGCACAGTCGCGGCGGAATCCGCCGTGCCGAGACCGAGATCGACACCGCCCGCCGCCGCAGAACGCGGCGGTTCGCCCCCCGAAACGCGCAGACGCGTCGTCCCGACGGCAATCACGTCACCGGGGCGCAACTCCATCGACTCGTTGCCAACGGACGTGCCGTTCACGTATGTGCCGTTCGCGCTCGCAAGATCCGTCACGCGAATCCCCACCTCGCCGAACGGCTCGAAAAGGCAGTGGTTGCGCGACAGTTCCTCATCGGGGATGCAGATGTTGTTCGACGACGAACGCCCGAGACGGACGCCGCCTTCCGTAACGGGGAAGTGCCGTCCGGCGAGTTCGCCGTTCTCAACGATCAGTTCAGGTCTTTTCATTACAGGATCCCTTTCATGGCGTTGGCCAGCACCGGGCCAAGCAGAATGATGAACACGGCTGGGAAAATGAAGAGGATCAGCGGCCCGAGCATCTTCGTCGGCGCTTCGTTCGCCAGTTTCTCCGCACGGTCGAACCGCCGCTGGCGGAGTTGGTCGGACTGGATGCGCAGAATCGACCCGATCGACACGCCGAGTTCGTCCGCCTGAATGAGCGCGTAGGCGACGGACTTCAGGTCGGGCTGGCGCACGCGGTCGGACATGTTCTTGAGGGCCTCCTTGCGCGAAAGTCCGACCTGAATCTCCTTCGTCATCCGCAGGAGTTCCTCATTCAGCGGGTCGAGACGCCGCGTCTTGCAGTTGCGCTGGAGTGCGCTGATGAAGTCCATACCCGCCTCGACGCTCAGCGTCAGGATGTCAAGGACGAACGGCAGCGCCTTCATGATCGAGAGATGCCGAGCCTTCAATGCCGACTTCAGCCACAGCATCGGCTGAATCGCAAAGAGCAACACGCCCATCAGGCAGAGCGGCAGCCGCCCCGCCGTAAAGAGCGAATCGGGCAGCAACACGCCCATGAAGAGAATCAGCAGACACCAGAATGCGCCCAGCACGACCGGCGAAAGCAACCCAAGCGCCACGAATTCACGTCCGTTCAGAAGCCCCTCAAATCCAGCCGAAATCAGCATTCGGTGCGACTTCTCAATCCTTTGCGCGAAGAAGGGTCGGGAGATGAGGGGGTCGAGATTGCCGACGAACGGCAGAAGCAACTTGAATACGAGCGGAATCGAACGCGCCTGACGGCGACCGTCCGCCAGCGTGACATACGTCACCTCGCTCGCAACGGATGCCGCATACCACGCAAGGCAGGCGATAGCCACCGACCATGTGAGCATTACCGCTATGGAAAGCACATTCATACCCGTATTATACCATATTTTTCCTAACCCTCACTCACCGCGCCATCCTTAAATGGGTCTTTCTTCTGGAAGCAACTGGAATTCGTGTACACAGCGAGAAAAATCCCTCAGGAGGGGCGAGTTATGGTACAATATGCCGCCAACAGACAAAAATACGCCAGTATCATGAAGAAACATCCGTTTGCGCTTCGTCGCCTTACTTCCATCGCCGTCAGTTCCCTTGTCGCCGGGATCCTGATCTCCCTTGGGGCGACCGTCTTTCTCGGCATTCGCCAGGGCGGGCACTCCTTCGGCTTCCACATTGTCGGGGCGGTATTCTTTACGCTCGGTCTCTACATCATCATCCACTGGAAACTGTGGCTTTTCACCGGGAAGGTCGGATTCGTCGCGGACTACAAGCCGCGCTTCTGGATTTCGCTTCTCGTCTGCCTCCTCTTCAACCTGATTGGGGCGATAGGCTTTCCCGCCCTCATCAAGATGACGCGCCTTTACGCACAGATTGAGACGGCGGCGAAGCCGCTCGTCGCCGCAAAACTGAACGATGCGCCCCTCTCCGTCTTCATCCTCAGCATCATGTGCGGCGTGCTAATTTACATCGCAGTGAAGGGCCACGCCAACTTCTCCTATCCGCTCGCAAAAACCATCGCCGTCTTCCTCGCGATTCCGACCTTCATCATGTGCGGCTTTGAGCATGTCATTGCGAACGCGGCATATTTCACCTACGCGCACATTCTCTCGTGGAAAGTCATCTGGTATTTCGTGCTGATGGCCGTCGGCAACGGAATCGGGTCAATCGGTCTTGCCTGGCTCTACGAAAAGCAAATCCAACTCGCCCGGCGCAAGCCACTGGCCGTGCGCCGGGCGTAAGACCTCAGTAGCCGAGGTCTTCGTCAACAAGAATGACGAGGGTCGGTGTGGCCGTGGGACGACGCTCGAAGATTGCAATCACCTTGCAGATCCTGTCCGGCGAATTACAGTCCGCGCAGACCCCCGTGAGGGCGCAGGGCGTTCGTTTGCCGAGACGACGGCAATTCGGCGGGCAGGCATACTTGCGGATCCGGGCAATCGCCTCGTCCACGCCGCCTTCCACCAGTTTATTGCGCCCGACGACGTAAACGACACGCTTCGGACCCGAAATGGAGGCCGCCACGCGGTTGCCGCGTCCGTCGATATTGACGATGCGCCCGTCCGTCGTCAGGGCGTTGGCGCTCAGGAGGAAGAGATCCATTTCAAGGGCGTGGTCGCGAATCTCCTTGCCGGCCGCAGCCAGTTGTTCGTGCAAGCCGAGGGCCTTGATGGTCTCGCTACCGCCCCAACCGACGGAAACCGCACTTTCCGCCTCTTTCATGACGAGGCGCACCGCCTCCCCGCGCGAAGATGCGAACGCGACTTCAAATCCGCGCCGCTGCAATCCCTTCGCCGTCTTTTCAATCTGATCCGTCATTTTCGTTTCTCCTTTTGATGCACGTCAGTCTTCCTTCGAGACCGAGATGCGAAGAATGCTTCTACTGTACAACCGTGCGCGATTCGTAGTGTCCGGATTGCCAGACGCGGAGAACCGTGCCGTTGGGTTGAACCTGATCGACGTACCGCCCCTCGACCCAGACGTTCTGCACGACGGGCGTCGGCGTCACGACGACGGGGACGGGAGTGACAACCGTCGGCGTTGTAACAACCGTCGTCACCGTGCGCGGCGGCGTGGTGACTGCGCCCGCCGCGAGACCGCCGACGACGCCACCCACGAACCCCGGCCAGAACTCCCGGCCGCCACGCCCCCAGCCGCTGTTATGGGGACGCGAAGGCGGAGGCGGAGGCGCGTGATGTCCTCCGAAAGCCGGACGTGCGACCGGACGGGGCGAACCGCCACCCGGACGAGGCCCGCCGCCAGGTCCTCCCTGGGGCTTTGCGAATGCCACGATTGCCAATCCGGCCACACCCACTGTCATTATCAGTTTCTTGTTCATTGTCTTGTTCCTTTCTTTGTCCTTACACAAAGTTAGGAGAACGACCTTTCCCTTTCTGACAAAAAAGGTCGCAGCAAAATGCCGCGACCCTTTTGTGCGTCTCAATCGCAGACGGGCTTCACGCACCGAGCTGGAGACGGGTGAAGCGGCGGATCGTCAGCGTGTCGCCGAGCGTTTTCGCGACACCGTCGAGATACTTCTCAACGGTCTGTTCGCCGTCGGCCACGTAATCCTGCTTCGTCAGGCAGATCTGGGTGCAGAACTTCGCCGCCATGCCCTTCTTGATGCCCACGAGAGCCTGTTCGGGCGGAAGTTTGCCCTTCTGCTCCTTGAGCGCGTTGAGCTTGATTTCGAGTTCCGCGTCAATCTCGCTCTGCGGCACATCCGCGGGGTTCACGTATTTCGGCGCATTCGCGGCGACCTGCAGGCAGATCATGTGCGCGGCCTCGGCGAGCGCCGGGTTCGCGGCGGTCTCCGCCTTCGTGCAGCCGATCTCGACCAGAACGCCAATCTTGCCGCCCATGTGGATGTAGCCCGAGAGAACGCCCTCGCCCTCGAGCTGATAGCGCTCGCTGCGGCGAATCTTCACGTTCTCGCCCGTCTTGGTGAGGAGCATCTTGTAGTCGTCGTTGAGCGTCTGCTCGATGTCCTTGCCCTCGAGCGCGACCTTCGCCGCGTCATCGACGAACTTGACGAACGCATCGGTCTTCGCCACGAAGTCGGTCTCGCAGTTGATTTCCGCAAGGGCCATCGTCTTCTTGTCGGCGGACTCGGCGAGGGCGACGATACCCTGCTTCGACTCCTTGTCCACGCGCTTGGCGGCGACGGCAAGCCCCTTCTCGCGAAGGTACTTCACCGCTTCGTCCATATTGCCGTTCGTCGCGGTGAGAGCCTCCTTGCACGCGCCCATGCCGGCGGAAGTCGCCTCGCGGAGTTCCTTGATCTGCTGAATGGTAATCGCCATTTGAGTTCTCCTTTCGATTCGTCTGATTACTTGGCTTCGGGAGCGGCGGCCTCAACGGGGGCGGCGGCCTCGGCGGCAGGAGCCGGCTCGGACTTCGCAACGGCGGCCTCGGCCTCGACGACGGCGGCCTGACGCTTCGCGGCGAGGTCGGCCTTCGCCTTGATTTCGGCGGCTTCCTTCGCCTTGCGCGCCGCAGCCTTCACGTTCGCGGCAATCGAAGACTTCTTCGCGGCGGCTCCGGCGGCGGGACGCTTCGCCCCGTCACGGCTCACCGCACGAGCCTTGCGCTCGGCGCGCGCGGCCTTCTCGCTCGCGTCGCGGGCGACGCGTTCGGCCTCGCGGCGACGGCTCTCCTCGGCGGCCTTCGCGCTGTATTCGTCGTTCGCGCCCTTGATAACCTTCGCAAGACTATCGACAATCAGTTCGACACCGCGCACGGAATCGTCGTTGCCGGGAATCACGTAGTCAATCGGCTCCGGGTCGGCATTCGTATCGACGAGAGCAACCACGGGAATGTGCAGACGCACGGCCTCCTTCACGGCGTTCGCCTCGCGGCAGACGTCGATGACGACGACCGCGCCCGGGAGTTCCGCCATGTCGGCGACACCCGTCAGGTTCTTCTCAAGCTTCGCGAGTTCGCGGCGGAGCATTGAGGCCTCCTGCTTGTGCTCGGAAAGCTCGCCGCCATTCGCCTTCGCCGTCGCCTGAAGCTGGCGCATACGGCGAACGGAGGAGCGGAGAGTCTTCGCGTTCGTGAGCGTACCACCAAGCCAGCGTTCGGTCACGTAGAACTGTTCGACCGATTCCGCCGCGTTCTTCACAATTTCCTGCGCCTGCTTCTTCGTCGCGACGAAAAGCACCTTCTTGCCGGCGAGAATCGTGTCGCGCAGAAACGCCGAAGCCTCGTCGAGAAGCGTGACGGACTGGGTCAGGTCGATGATGTGGATACCGTTGCGCTTGTCGAAGATGTAACCTTTCATCTTCGGATTCCAGCGCTTCGTCTGATGGCCGAAGTGAAGACCGGCGTCAAACATATCCTTGAGGGTGATGCCCGTGAGGGCGGAGGTAGGCATTTCCATTTTGTTTTCCTTTCAATCGCATTTGATTATCAGATCAATCCGCTTTGTCCGAGGATGGATGACCCCGAATCATTCGCTTCGCCCCCACCCACCGTGGGTGAAAGTGGCGCGTATTATACCAAAAACCCCTCGTCCCGCGCAAGGGGGGCGGCTCGTCTGCCGTGCCGCACGCTGTCAGGCGCGGGGATGGAACTGGAAATATTCGTCCTTCAGCCGCTCAATCGAGACGTGGGTGTAAATCTGGGTTGTCGAGAGGGAGGCGTGGCCCAGCATCTCCTGTACGCTCCGGAGGTCGGCTCCCGCATCGAGGAGGTGCGTCGCGAAGCTGTGCCGCAACTTGTGCGGCGTAATGTCGGTCGGCAGATCCTCCTCCGCCAGGTAGCGTTTCATCCGCCGCTCGACGACGCATGAGGTTATCGGACGGTACCTGTCGGTCAGGAACACCCTCTGCCCGTCTTCCGCGAGTCCGGGGTCGTGGGCGGCGACACATTCGCGCAGGGCGCTCAGCGCCGCAATCGCCTTCGCGCCAAGGATGGCGAGCCGTTCCTTGCGCCCCTTGCCGCTCACGATGATCGAACCCGGGCGCCAGTTGATTTCGCCCCAGCGGATGGGGGTCGCCTCGCCAATCCGACATCCCGTCGAATAGAGAAACTCGAAAATCGCCGTGTCGCGGCGAAACGGATATTCCGCGAGCGTCCCCTCGGCGAAGTCCTTCGCGGGACGCGCCAGAAACCGCGTCACTTCATCGACGGAGAGGATGCGCGGGACTGTCCGCGCCATCTTCGGCCCTCGGATGTAGACGAACGGATTGTCCGCCACGAGTCCGTTCTTCTGAAGGTAGCGGAAGAACGTCCGCAGCGCGGCGAGCTTCCGCCGCGTCGTCGCGGGCAACGCCTTCGCCCCCGCGAAGGAGACGAGAAAGGCGCGGGCCTGCGATTCCGTGACGGACGCCCAGTCGTAGGGCGGCGCGGCGTCCTCGCCCCAGCGGACGGCGACGAACTGCTCGATGTCACCGAGATACCCCGCCAGCGTGTGGTCGGAGACGTTCCTCTCACCCGTCAGGTACGCCCTGAAGCCCCGCACCTGCGGATCTTCCGCCGCCCTATGGTTGGGGGGCGGCGTCACCGCCAATCACCTCCGCACTCTTGTCTTCCGACGAGGGGATCTGCCGAAGGCCGAGTTCAATCGCGTGCGCCTCGTAGTCCGGAATCTGCGCGTGATAGGCAACGACGACGCGCTTCAGCGCCATCGCCTGACGCGGACTCAGCGAATGCCGCCGCGAGAACTGCTCGGAGAGGCTCTCGACGAATGCCTTGTCGTCGTAGGTCTTGCGCCCCTTCTTAATCGGGTCGCGCCAGACCTTGACGTTGCTCATCAGTTCGAGGATCTTCGGAATCGCCGGATCGGAGGGACCCTCGTCAAAGCCGCCGGGTGCGAACTCGGCGAGTTTCTCGCGCACGGCGGCGCAATCCTCCAGAACGCCCGCGTTCTCCCCGACCGCACGGGCGAGAATCGTCAGCTGCTTCGGCGAAAGGCCGCGCCCGCGCTCCACCTGGTCGCGCAGACTCTTCAGGAACGGGTTCTTGAGCATCCCGCCGATGCGGTCCATCGTATCGAAGCAGTATCTCACGAGGTCGGGATCCGCCCTTTCGCCGCGCACCACCGCATTGCCGACGAGATTGTTCTCCTTGAGCCGCCGCTCCACGTCTGAAATCTGGTCTGCGTAGGCGAGAACAATCCGCACGAGGAACTCGAGCTGCCGCATCGAAAGCGGACGCGCCCCGTCCTCGGCCTGCTCGCGGACGCTCTCGACGAACGCCCTGTCGTCGTAAACGCGCTTGCCGACCTTCTTCGCCGGCTTCCACGTCTTCACCTCGTCCAGCATCGCGAAGACGATGTCGAACTTCGCGCGGTCGGGCGCGGGTTCGGCGCACGCGGCGAGTTCCTGCTGGAACTTCGCGTAGAAGGATGAGAGCATGTCGTCCATCGGCTCGCCCTTCTCTTCGACGCGGTCGAGCTCGGCTTCCATCTTCGCCGTGTAGCCGACGTTGAAGAGCGGCTCGAGTTTCTTGACGAGCCAGTCGCAGACGAGAATGCCGCGTTCGAGCGGAATCAGCTTCTTCTTCTCCGACTTCGCGTATTCCCGCGTCTTCAGCGTTTCAATCGTCTGCGCGTAGGTCGAAGGCCGCCCCACGCCGTTCTCTTCGAGCGCCTTGATGAGCGAAGCCTCCGAATAGTGTGCGGGGCCCTTCGTCTGCTTCTCGTCGGCGAGCCACCGCGCCGCGTCCAGTTCCTCGCCCACGGCGAGTTCGGGCAGGGCGGCGACTTCATCCGAATCCTCGTCATCCTCGCCGTCGGTCCGCTTCTTGCGGAGCGAGAGTTTCATCACGTGCAGGAAGCCCTCGAAATCGATCGTCGTTGCACTGGCCGTGAAGACGTAGGAATGGGCGAGCGCGGGCTTGCGCACTTCGAGCGAGGCCGTTTTCAGCGTCGTCTTCGCATCCGCCATCTGGCTCGCGAGAAACCGCCGCCAGATGAGGTCGTAGAGTTTCAGTTCCGCAGCCTCGAGCTTGGCCGCCGCCGGTTCGAGGTTCACGTCCGTCGGACGAATCGCCTCGTGCGCCCCCTGCGCGTCCGCCTTCGACTTGAAGAAGTTCGGCGACTGCGGATAGAACGACTCGCCGTAATGGGAAATCACGAAGTCCTTCGCCGCCGCGCGCGCAAACTCGCTCACGTTCACCGAGTCCGTTCGCATGTAGGTGATCACACCGTGCTCGTAAAGGCTCTGTGCGAGCTTCATCGTCTTGCCGGGCGAGAATCCGAGAACACTCGACGCGGCCTGCTGCAGGGTCGAGGTCGTGAACGGCGGCAGCGCGTGGCGGGTCTTCGGCTGAAGCTTGATGTCCGTCACCTCCAGCGTCGCCCCCGACAGGTCGAGCAGCACGTTGTCCGCCATCTGCTTCTCGCGGATGTCCGGCTTTTCACCGTCGAACCGCGCCAGCTTCGCCGTAAACGCCGCCTTGTCGCCCGTGCGCTTGCGCGCCTCCACGCCGAGAAGGTAGTAGGTCTCGGGCTTGAACGCCTCAATCTCGCGCTGGCGCTCGACCAGCAGGCGGAGCGCGACGGACTGCACGCGCCCGGCGCTCAGCGACCGGTTGTTGGCGCACTGGATGTATTTCCAGAGCAGGGGCGAGACCTTGTAGCCGACGAGACGGTCAAGGATTCGCCGCGCCTGCTGGGCGTCCACGCGGTTCATGTCGATGTCGCGCGGCGCGGCAACGGCGTTCAGCACCGCCGACTTCGTGATTTCGTTGTAGGTGACGCGGCGGAACGGCTTGCCTTCCGCCGCCGGTTCGAGGAGCTCGCGCAGATGCCAGGCGATGGCCTCCCCCTCGCGGTCAGGGTCGCTCGCGAGATAGACCTCGTCGGCGTTCTTCACCGCCGCCTTCAGTTCCGAGACGACTTTCGTCTTGCCTTCGGAGACGACGTATTTCGGAACGAAATGCCAGTGGTTCTCGCCCTCAGGCACGATTTGAATCGCCCCCGAGGCCTTCGGCAGGTCGCGCACGTGCCCGACTGAACTTTTCACGATGTAGCCGCTGCCGAGGTACTTGCCAATCGTCTTCGCCTTCGCCGGCGATTCCACGATCAGCAGTCTCTTGGCATTGCCTTTTGCCGCACTTGTTTCTTTCTTCATCATTGTGGGCATTATAATACACTTCATTGCCGAGACTGTCAAGGGGCATTGAATACGGCATAACGCTCAGCCGCATTCGTTGTCCTCGAGAAGCTTCTTGAAGTGCTGGGCCTTGACGAGATCCGACCTCTTGTTGAGCAGGAACTTGGCTACTTTGGCTACTTCTCACTCTTGCGCACCTCGGCGATCTCCATGCGGCGCGTCAGCTCGCCCTCGACCTCCTCGATGGACGGCATCTGGGACTTGAAGTCCGCAGGGATAAAGCGTTCCAGCACGTAGTCCGATACGCCAATCGGCAGTGCGGACGATTCGAGCGCGTACTGCACCGTCACACGGTCTTTCTCGCGGCAGATGATCAGTCCGACGGTCTGCTGATCGCTCGGCTGCTTGAGCTGGCGGTTGACCGCGACCATGTACGTGCCGATCTGCCCGACATCGGCCGGATCGAACTTCCGCACCTTCACCTCGATGACATAGTAGCGTCGTTCGATCACATTGTAGAACAGCATATCGACCGCCCGCTGTGTTTCCCCGACTTGCAGCTTGTATTCGCGTCCGAGGTAGGAGAAGCCCTTGCCGAGTTCCTGCAGGAACTGTTCAATGTTCTTGATCAGTTCGGTCTTCAGCTCTTCCTCACGGTACTTGTCGTCCATCGCAATGAAGCTGAAGTCGTAGGGATCCTTGAGCGTTTCCTTTGCGAGATCGCTGTCGGGATCTGTCAGCGCGACGTCGAAGTTCGTCTCCGCCGCGCCTTGGCGCAGATGGAGGTTCGAGGCGACGTTGTTCTCCAGCATGGCGCGGCTCCAGCCGTTCTCGACCGTCTTGCGGACATAGAAGAGGGCGGTGCGCTGATCGTCCTTGAACTTGTCCATAATGTGGATGTGGTGTCCCCACGGGACGGCGAAGAGAAGGCGTGAGACATTGGGGAAATCCTGCTCGAATCGGCTCAGATTCGCCAGTTGAGCCGCCACGATGCCAGTTTGCGCAACAAGTTGTTGCGTCATTTCCGCGTTTTCCAATTGCGCAACAGGTTGTTGCGTAATTTCCCGCGTTCCGTACAGCTCGACAAAAAGGCGCATATACTGGAGGTTTCGCACGGAGAAGCACTTCGCGTCCGGCATCCAGGCCTTCAGGTCGGCACTGACGCGATGCATGAACTTCGATCCCCACGGCTGATCCTTCTCAAGGCGGAGGATATCCGCGCCAAGAGACCAATAGAACTTCAGCATTCGACGTTCACCGCCGTTGCCGCCTTGACCTGGCTTTGCTTGTACCGCCGGGCAATCCCGCCGATCCACGCATTGTATTCATTGATATTCATACCGTCCATATTTTATCACGCTCCTGTTCTATGCCGCCCGAGCCACCCACTTCGCCGCGTCGATTCGGGCGTTGATCGTAAAATGAAACGCCTTCATCGTTCGCATCCTTTTCCGAACGGCAATTCGCCGGTCATGACATAGTGGTCGAGTCCCCGCGCACGGGCGAGCGTTTCGTTCATCATCGAGACGAAGGACTGCTGGAACTTCTCTTTTCCCTGCTCGGAGAACTCGGGGTTCGTCATAACCTCTGCAACAAGCGCACCGAGGTCGCTCTCGATCTTGTTGAACACCTTGAGCGGGCCGTTCAACCAGTCGCAGACATGGTCGCGGACGCCTCCGTCCTTTTCCCACGCCGCAATCTGCTGGAGCGAGGA
>CAVDWI010000032.1:0-15190 GCA_963612485.1 Barnesiella intestinihominis | reverse complement strand
TCTGCGCCGCGCTCTTCAGGAGCGTCTTCGCGCGCATCATGAACATCGCCGCCGGAACGCCCTTGCCGCTCACGTCCGCGACAAGGAACAGCACGGTCTTCGGACCGGTGAAATAGAAGTCGTAGAAGTCGCCGCCGACCTCACGCGCCGTCTTCATGCTCGCGTAGATGTCAAACGACGTCTTGTCCGGGAACGGCGGGAAGACGCTCGGCAGCGCGGAGAGCTGGATATCCGTCGCGGTCTTGAGTTCGCGTTCGGTCTGCTCGCGAATCTGGCGGCGGACGAACGCGGCGATGACGAGTCCGACGAGGATGGCGACGAAGACGAGTGCGCCGGCGTTGAGGATCGCCGTCGTCGAGAGCAGCACGTTGCGCGTAACGGCGGCGGCGGCGTTGGGGATCATCACGTAGACGGGGAAGCTGTCAATCGTGCGCATCCGCCAGTGGAAGCCGGGGCCGGGCCCGCTCCACTGCGTCCCCTCGCGGTTCGGCACGGCGTAGTCGGAGAGGACGAGCCCGGACGGCGTGACGATGACGATACCGCCCGTGCCGCCAACGTGCCAGCTGCGCGACAGCCCGACGAGCGACGAACGTGCCAGCGCACGCAGCGCAGCCCCGTCACAGCCAATCTCGACGAAGCCGCCCTCCGGCCGCCAGACGGCGACATACTTGCGCCAGGAACCCTTGGCGGTGTTCGGCTGGAATGTCTGGCAGAACTCGGTCGCCGTCGTATTGAGCAGGCACATCATCTCGGCCGCCTGACCTTCCGCCTTGGAGAAGTCGAAGCCGAGATAGTCGGGATCGGACGAATGGACGATGACACCGTTCGCGTCCGCGACGCAGATCTCGGTGATGCGCAGTTCGCGGGCGAGCGCACCGAGCGAGGCGACGTCGGTCTTGGCTCCGTCCGCCAGGCGTTCGCGAACCGCCATCGCCTGACGGACGAGCCGCGCATTGACGCGCTCGCCGATTGCGGACTCCACGTCGTCGAAGGCACGGTTGACGAGGCGGTCGGCCTCGCGCGTGGAAAGCATGGCGCAGACGCACCAGGTCACCACGAGAGAGACGGCGAAGGCGACGAGGACGCTGAGGACGATCTTGAGGGCTAGGCTCCGACGGGCGGTCATTTCGACACCTCCTTTTCCTTCTCTTCGGCGATGACGGCGTTCGCGGCGGCGAGGACGTCCGGGCGGCGCTTGTCGACGGCGACACCGTAGCCTTCGCGTGTCTCAAGGGGCGAGGTGACGAGCCGCCCGCCCGACTTGGCCGCCCAGCTCTGCAGGGGCACGGCATCGAAGAAGATGGCGTCCATATCCCCCCGCTCCAGCGCACCGATGGCCTCGTTCGCACGCGAAAAGCGTATCGGGTCGGCCCCGTGATAGCAGAGGTAGAGGTCACCCGTCGTGCCGGGCTCGGCGCCGATTCGCATGGACGCGATCTGCGACATCCGCGGACGCGGATCGCCCGCACGGTAAAGGAAGCAGTTGCCGCTCGTCGCGTAGGGTTCGGAGAAATCGACATCGAGTTTCCGCGCTTCGGTGATGGTGATGGTCGCGATGGCGAAGTCGGCCGTGCCGGCCTTGAGCCGGGGTATCAGATCCTCGAAGTTCTCGAGTTCGCAGACGAGTTCACGCCCCATCTTCGCGGCAATCTTCCGCGCAAGGTCGACATCCGTGCCGACGCACTCGCCCTGCGCGTTCGTATAGGCGCACGGCGGCTCGGTCGGGTGCGCGAGGAAGACGAGCGGGCGCGTCGGATCCGCCGCACGCGGATCGACCGCCGTGGACGCACGGTCGCCGCACCCGACGAGGGTCGCCAGCAGACCGAGGCAGAGAAGTCGTGTCATTTTCATTGCTTTGGTGGTGTTTCGGGGTGGAATGTCAGGACGAAAGGTCGGCGAGGCTCTCGCGCAACTTGAGCTTGGCGCGGTGGATGCGAACCTTGACGAGGTTTTCGGTGACTCCCGTCTGGGCGGCGATTTCGCGAATGCTCAGTTCGGAAATCTGGAAGAGCGTATACGCCTCGCGCAGGACTTCGGGCAGTTTGGCAAGTGCCGCGAGAATGCGGCGGCGGAGGAACGCTCGGTCGCTCGGCAGCGTTTCGGGAGCGGGAACGGTCGGCTCGGGGGCAACATTCGTCTCCTCGCCGTCCACGACCGCCGTCGCGAAGACCTCGAAGCGCCCGTGGCGGGCGCGGTCGTTGCGGATGTTGCGCGCAATCGTGTAAACAAGCCCGCTCACGGCGGCATCGTCGTCGCGCAACTGGTCGCGCATCTTCCAGAGCCGAACGAACGTCTCCTGCACGATTTCGCAGGCGTCGTCGTAATTCGCACCGTTTCCCATGAAGTAGTTCATGAGTTTCGGCGCGATATCCCGATAGTGCTGTTCGATAGTCTTCACGGACGGGGGGAATTATACCAAACTTTTGGAAAACTCGCACCCGCAATACGACTGGCGGTAAAGCCCCAATTCCTTCGTCCGGGCGATGCTCTTCAGAAAGCCGTTCTTCTTCTTGAAATCGACGGGAAGGAACTCGACCGAAGTCCCCTCCGCGGCCGCTTCGCCCGCAGCGAAGACGGTCTTCGAGGGCTTGTGCGGGCTGATTGTCAAGGATGTCGTAATCGCCGCATAACCATGGGCGGCGGCATATTTCGCCGTTTTCCGCAAGTTATACAGATAGCACCGTGCGCATCGCGCTCCCTTCTCAGGTTCGTTCTCGAATCCCTTCGCGACCTGATCGAGCCATTCGGCGTGGTTGTACGGCTCGGCGATGAGCTCAACGACCTCGGCTTCCGCCAGGCGTCGGGCGGCCGCCAGCCGCCGCTCCCACTCCTCCGCCGTGTCGATGTTGGAATTGGCGAAATACAGGACAGGCGAGTTCCCCGCCTCCCGCAGGACGGGGACGCAAGCCGACGCACAGGGTCCGCAGCAGGTGTGAAGAAGCGTTGACGGGTTCATCTGAAAATCAAAAGAAACGCCTGATCGAACATCGACCAGACGCTTCTTTTCTTCAGTCAAGGGACAAACCTTACGCCTCGGGCTTGGTCTTCTTCAGACCGAGACCGCGACTGCCTTCCTTCCATTCGCCGCGCTTCTGCAGCAAATTGACGCGCTCGAAACGCTTGAGAACGTTACGCTTGGAAGTAATCTTCCCGGAACCCTTAAGAGATGCGTGCTGACTCATTGTCTTTGTATCCTTTCAACAGAACAGGGACATAGTATATCATTTTCCGGCTGGCGTTTCAACCGGGGCTGGTTCGGCCTTCGGCTCTTCCGGCGGAAGCAGACGCTTGAACTCGTCCGAAGTCGAGACCTTCGCGGCCTTCAGCGACGACTGGATGAGGTTCTGGACGACTTCGCGCTCGGCCTGGTTCTTGAGATAGGAGACGACCTGCTCCAGTTCCGGAACGGGCCGCTTCTCCCCGGCCTTGATGAGAATGTGGCTCGCGTGAACCTTCTCGGGAGTGGCGGGAGCGTCGCCCTTCGCCTCAACGGCGGGAATCTTCTCCGTCACGAGAATGAGGTGATAGCCGAACTGCGTCTTGACCGGGTCGGAAACCTTGCCGACCGGAAGCGCAAACGCCGCCTCGTCAAACTCCTTCACCATCTGACCGTGGGTGAATTCGCCGAGGTCGCCGCCCTTGGAGGACGACGGGCACGCACTGTGCTCCTTCGCGAGCGCGGCGAACTTCTCCGGCACGTTGACGCCGGGCTTCGCGAGCTCGGCCTGAATCCCCTTGATTTTTGCAAGGGCATCCGCCTCCGCCGAAGCCTGCGCCGCGTTGTTGGAGACAATCGAATCAATCATCTTCTGCGCCTCGGCCGTGAAGTCCTTCTCGGACTTCGCGACTTCATCCCTGATCATCTTCTCGATCAGGATGCCGTTCTCAAACTCCGCCATCAGACGCTCCTTGCCCAGCGGATGCTTCTCGGCGGCCTCCTCGATGGACTTCGGCGCATCGGGACGGTTCGCCACGGCCTTGAGGAACTCGGCCTCGCGCGCCTTGCGGTCGGCATCCGTCACAACAAAGCCGGCGGCCTTCGCCGCCGCGACAAGCGCGTTCTCATAGAGGAAGGCCTGCGCCATCTGATTGCGCATCATCTGCCGCATATAGGTCTTCTGCTCTTCGGGCATCTTGTCGCCCTGCGCGGCGATAATCTTCTCGACGTCGGCCTCGATCTGCCCGACGGTCATCTTCTGGCCGTTTATCTCGACGGCGACCTCGTTCTGATTCGTGGCAACGGATCTTTCCGCGCCCGTCACATCACTCTCTTCATTCTTGGTGCAGCCGACAACCATCATACCGGCGAGTGCCGCCGTTCCAATCAGATGCAGTTTGTTCATCTTTTTTTCTCTTCTTTCTTTCATTCGTTTTCCGAAATCATCCGCAGGACTACCCTCCGTACATCGGAGGCACAATCCAAGTGGAATGTATAGAATACACCAATTACCCTTGCCGCGTCCAGTAGAATTTTTGGATTTTTTTCGGCGCGGGGATTGCGCAGACAGGCGGCGACTTCCCTCGAGACGGGAATCCGCCGCTCGCCGCGCAACAGAAACGCCCCCTCCTCACGCACCAAGTCCGGCCTCAAACCGAGCAAATCAAGCACTTTCAATTCAAAATCAAGCAGATATGAAAGCCGTCGCGAGAGGGTATCCGTGGGCGAAAGGGACGAAAGCGCGGCAGAAAGCGCGGCATACCACGCCCGACAATCGGGACCGCTCGGCGCGAGTTCCGCCGCGAGTCGGCGGAACCAGCCCGCGAGCGCGAGCCCCCGGTAGTCGCCGCGCAACCCGTCGCGCCGATCGAGCGGCGAACACTCGCGCAGGGCGCTCACCCCGTTCCTGAGCCGCGCATACCGCACGATTTCGCACGTGTAGTTGAGGTCATACTGCCCAAGAAAGGCGCTCTTCGGACGAACCGCCCCCTTCACGACCGTCGTCACGGTCCCGTCGGGCGTCAGCCATTCGACGACATGACTCGTGCGCGACCACGGGTGCATCTCAAGGCAAATCGCCTCGCTCTTGATCGTCTCACCCGCCATTCAGAGACAGTCCCCATACAAAACGCCGCCGTGTGCGGCACGCACCTGAAAGCGCATGGACTCCTTGCGGTGCGAGGCAGCCGGCCGCGATCCGACGGACTCCACCCGTGCCTTCTCGAACCACAGGTATTCCGACGTCCACCCCTTGAGTGCGGAATCGGACTCGACGACCACATCAACAGAACGCCCAACGAAACGCTTGGCGAACTTGCGCCGACTCTCCTTCGCCAGTTCCGACAGGTAGCGTGCGCGGGCGTGGCGGATTTCCGTCGGCAACGCCCCCGGCAGCCCGGCGGCCAGCGTTCTCGGTCGCGGCGAATAGGGGAAGACGTGGGCGTTCGAAATCATGTGCCGCGACAGAAAGCCCTGCGTCAGGCGGAAATCGACTTCCGTCTCATCCGGGAAGCCGGCAATCAGGTCGCACCCGACTCCCACAAAGGGCATTAACTTCACGGCTTCGGAAATGAGGGAGTCCACGTCGTTCACCAGATACGGACGGCGCATGGCGGCGAGAATGCGATTCGACCCGGACTGCACGGGAATGTGCAGAAAGCGACAGATCCGCTCGTTTTCCGCCATCGCGTGCACGACCTCGTGCGCACACGCCCCCGGCTCGACCGACCCAAGCCGAATGCGGCAGTTGGACGAAAGCGACGCGAGAGCCGCCGCGAGTTCCGGCAGGCGCCGTCCGCCCGACGCATAGAGCGACAGGTTGCACCCCGTCACGACAATCTCGTGATAGCCGCTCTCAATGAACCGCCGCGCACGGTCCAGCACCTCGCCAAAGGGGACGGAACTCGACTTGCCGCGAAACTGCGGCACGATGCAGAACGAGCACCGTCCCGAACAACCGTCCTGAACCTTCAGGTAGGCGCGGGTCGTCCGCGTCGGGACGGCCGCCTTCGACTCCTCGGAAAGAAGCGGCGCATCGCGGCGCTTGGCACTCGGCAGACAGCCGACGGTCACAATCCGCTTGCCCGGATATTTCTCCTCGAGATGTCGAATCAGTCGTTCGCAGTCCCTCTGGGCGCGAGCCGTCACCGAACAGCCGCGCACGACAATCAGGTCTGCCTCGGCATGCGTCCGCACAATGCGATGACCCTCGGCGACGTAACGCGCCTCGTCCTCCAGCGCCTCCGCCCGGTTCAACCGGCATCCGAAAGTCTCAAGGCAGACGTTCATTTCGCAAGCAACTTGATGACTTCGGCGGCAAGCGCCATGCCGAAGGTCGCCGTCACGGGCATCAGGCTGCCCCTCATCGCCAAGTCGGGCCGCCGCACGGGCAATTCCCGCGTCGTCACGCACGTGAACCGCGCCGCCGGGAATCGCCCCAACTTGCGAAACCGCTGCCGCAAGGCGCGCGCCAACCCGTCACCGACAATCCTGTCAAACCGCTGAACCGTCACCTGCGTCGGGTCGAACCGAAGCGCCGCACCCATCGAACTGAAGATGGGAATGCCCGCCGCCGTCGCCGACAGGATGAGTTCCGCCTTGCAGCCGACCGAATCGATGGCATCCACGATCACGTCAACCGCACCGCCGCAGGGTAGACCCTGTTCATACCGCTCATTGACCGCGACAACATCCGCCTCGGGATTGATTTCCAGAAGCCGCTCGCGCATCACCTCGACCTTGGGTCGTCCGAGCGTCCGCGACGTCGCCGGGCACTGGCGATTGACATTGCTCGGCGCGACGATGTCATCATCCATCAACGTCAGGTGGCGAACGCCCGTGCGAAGGAGGGCTTCCGCGCACCAGCTGCCAACGCCCCCAACGCCAACAACCGCCACGCGCACCTGCGCGAGACGGTTGAAAGCCCCTTCACCCAAGAGGGCTGTCGAGCGGGAGAAATCAGCCACGGAAGGCTCTCACTCCTCGGCCGAATCCGCGCCTTCGAGCGACACGTCGGGGAACATCGACTGGGCCAACTTGAGCGATTCCGGGAACTGGCGCACGGCCGCCTTGATGATCTCCTCGCTCCGCCCGATTGCCCCGGGCGCATCCGAACAGATGAGCCGCATCGTCAGCGCAGAACCGAACATGGCCTCCGACCACGGCTTCAACGCCAATTTGCCCTTGTTGTAGGTCGAGACGTTCTTCCCCTTCTCGATGAACTTGTTGATCAGTTCGTTCAGGTTGTTCGGGCAGTCCTTGTAGAACCGCCGCCACGTCAGTTTCATCGGCGACGAGCCGTCCGCCCGCACGAGGCGAATCTCGTCCTTGTTGGCCGATTTCACCGTGCACCCGCGCAGGTTGAGCGCCTTTGCTCCGCTTCGGAACTTATAGCCAGTCATATTCTGAATCAGCACGTCCTGAACGGACTTCATCGCATTCACCTTGCGAATCTCAACATCCGCCGCAAGCGACGATTCCGCCGTCGTGAAAGTGGCCTTCAGGCTGTTCAGCTGACGAAGGGCATGCTGCCAGTCCAGCAACTCGAACGTGCCCGCCGCCACAATCGTCTCGAACTTGTCCTTGATGGCCTTCGTCTCCTCATCGATCTTCGCCTGGCGTTCCTCCGCGAGACGCTTCTGCCGCGCCTCCTCTTCCGCCGCCTTGGCGGCCGCCTCCTCGTCACGCGCACTCTGGATCTTCTTGAGCCGAAGGTCTTTCTCGGTGTTCTTGATTGCCTTTTCGCCGCGACTGTTGACATACGAGATGTTCTTGCGGACGCTTTCGACGTCCTTCGAGCCGCGAATCTCCTCGTACATGTCCTTCGCCTTCTGGGAAATGGTGACAAGGGCGTCCATCGCCTCCTTCGTCTCGCCCGTGATGGCGTTCGCCTTGTCACATTCCGCCACGAGCTTGCGAACGGCAAGCCGAATGCGGATGACGCTCGCCTGACAGCTGTAAGTCCGTTCCCAGACCGTCTGCATATCCTTCACGACGCTCGGCAGCTTCTTCTCCGGCTCCGCCGCAGGGGCGGCGACAGGAGTCGCCGCGACAGGGGTCGCCGTCGGCTGGTTCGTCGCCGCAGGAGCGGCGGCAACCGCCGTCGCATTCGTCGCCGGAGACGCCTCCGTCGCCGCCGGTGCCGCTTCGGCGACGGCTTGCGCGGCCTGCGCATCCAGCAACTCCTTTGTCGGGGGAATCTTCAAGTCCGCCGCGTAGTCGGGCAGGAGTTTGACGAGGGCGTCCGTCGCCTTCGTGCAGCCGTCCGTCGCCTTTTGGGCGAACGTCTCAAATTCCCCACAAAAGGTCTCGGCGGCCTTTCGCGTGCCCGCAATCGCCTCGCGAGCCTCGGTGCACCCCTTTGTAATCGTCGCCTGATAGGCCTCTTCCTGCGCGTTCTTCTCGCTCACCTTGTACCAGACAAGCCCGCCCGCAAGACCGCCGATGACCACGATGATGCCGATGATTACGCCCGCGACCTTGAGACCGAGGCTGCCGCCCTTTTCGTCTTCGTCCTCGTCCTCTTCCGACTCAACGGGCTTTGCCGCTGTCGTCGGACGGCGCATCGTCATCATGCGCTTTCCCTTGACGACCATCCGCTTGCCCGTGGGATGCGCCGTCCCACCCGCCGTCTTCGTCGTTCCGCCATTCGCGGCGGCAACCGCCTGAGTCGCGGTCAGCCCCGTCGTCATGACTTTCTTGAACGCCTCGATGAGCGCCTCGAAACTGGGGAAGCGGTCTTCCTTCTTGAAGGCGAGCATCGTCATGATGAGGCTGTCGATCTGCGGCGAAAGCCCCGGGCGGACTTCGCTCGGCTTCTTCGGGGTTTCCTCAAAGCGCTTCTTCACGACCGCCGTCGCGTCCGCCCCCTCAAACGGAGCGACTCCCGTCAGGGCGTGATAAAGCGTTGCGCCGAGGCTATACATGTCGGCGCGGTAATCGACGACTTCCTTGCGCACCTTCTCGGGCGAGATGTAGTAGGGCGTTCCCCAGATTTCGTCCGTGTTCTTCTGCATTCCGGCAAGGCCGAAATCCACGATCTTGGCGTTGCCGTTCGCGTCGAGGAGGATGTTCTCCGGCTTGATGTCGCCATGCACGAGCCCCTGATCCGCCGCGCAGCGGAGGGCCTGGGCGACCTGCTCGCCGATCTTCATAATGCGCGGCACGTCCGTCTTGCCCGGCGCGTTCCTCATCAGCTGGTCGAGCGAACCGCCCGCGACAAGTTCCATCGCGATGTAGGGCATTCCGTCGGCAATGCCGTAGGAATAGATCTGGGCGATGTTCGGGTGGATGAGCCGCGCCGCCGCCTGGGCCTCGCGCTTGAAGCGCTCGACGAACTCGGCGTCCGAGCCGTATTCCTTCAGCATCACCTTCACGGCGACGGGGCGGTCGAGCATCTTGTCGCGCCCCATGTAGACGCCACCCATTCCGCCGCGCCCGAGTTCGCGTTCGAGAAGGAAGTTGCCCGTTTCGCCGAACACGCTCGGCGTCGGAATCAGTTGCTCGCTCATCGTATAATCCTCCATCCGTTAAAAGGCCAGAACACGACACTCCCGAGTCCGCGCAGTTTCGTTCCGGGCACGGCTCCCCAGTATCGGCTGTCAAAACTGTTGTTGTAGTTGTCGCCACAGGCGAAATACTCGTCCTCGCCCATCGTGACGACGGTCGGCCGTCCCGCGACAGGGTGCTCGAGTTCGTAGGTCATCCCCGGCGTCGCCTTCATCCGCTTGATGTAATGCGTCCCCTGCTGAAGGCTCTCGATTCCCGTCGTCGAGAAAATCATCACGTCGTTCACGCGGGGACGGCGGAAATTCCAGATCCAGCGGTTGACGAAGATGAAGTCACCCGTCTTGACCGTCCCCTTCCAGACCGTCTCCCCTTCGCGGAAGTAACGCCCCTGAAGCGCCGCGCAGGCGTCCGTCGGCAGTTTGAACGACTGCGGCGAGAGCCCGACGGCCACGTTGGCGAAGCCGTCATTGCGCGGCGCAAAGCGCACGCCACCGCTCGCGGGGGCCTTGTATTCGACGACGCGCTCGCCCGTCCACGCCCACTTCAGAATCGAAAGCGGAAAAGCGTCCCATGCCCCCTTCTCCGTGCCGACTTCCGTATGGTAGCCCCAGAGAGTCGGCTGCATGGAACCCGTCGGAATGTTGAACGGCGTGAAGAAGTAGGCGCGGAAGGCCATCGCGACCGAAATCGCGACGACCAGCGTATCGAGCCACTCCCGCCCGTAGTCCTGAAACGTCTTTCCCGTCTTCTCTTTCACTTAGGTGCGGTAGTTAGGAGCTTCCTTGGTAATCGTGATGTCGTGCGGACGCGCCTCACGCAGACCCGCCGTCGTCACGCGGTAGAACTTGCCCTTCTTCTGCAGTTCGGCAATTGTCTTTGCGCCGCAGTAGCCGAGCGATGCGCGAAGCCCGCCGCAGAACTGCGTCATGATCGACTTCACGCGACCCGAATAGGGAACCATGCCCTCGATGCCCTGCGGCACGAGGTCGTCCTCCGCCTCGTTATCCTGGAAGTAGCGGGCGCGCGAACCCTTGCCGTTCTTGAGCGCGGCGAGCGAACCCATGCCGCGATAGACGACGTACTGACGTCCGTTTGAGTAAATCTTCTCGCCCGGCGACTCCTCCGTACCCGCGAGTACCGAACCGAGCATCACCGAATCCGCACCCGCCGCGAGTGCCTTCGGCACATCGCCCGAAAGCTTGATTCCACCGTCGGCAATCACCGCGACGCCCGTGCCGCGTAGAGCCTTCGCCGCGTTGTAGACCGCCGTCAGCTGGGGAATCCCGACGCCGCAGACGACGCGCGTCGTGCAAATCGAACCAGGCCCGATGCCGACCTTCACCGCGTGCGCACCGCACTTCGCGAGCGCAACCGCCGCCTCGCCCGTCGCGATGTTGCCCGCAATCACGTCCACCTTCGGGAAGTGCCTGACGATGTATTTCGTCATGTCCATGATACCCTTGGTGTGGCCGTGCGCCGAATCGACGACGACGACATCCACGCCCGCATCCGCGAGTTTCTCCATGCGCGACAGGTCGCCCTTGCCGCCCGACACCGAAGCCGACACGCGCAGACGGAACTTATCGTCGCAGTTGTAGCCCGCCGCCGAGTTCTCGACGATGCGCGAGACGTCCGTGAACGAGTAGAGGCCGACGACCTTGCCGGACTTGTCCACGAGCGGGAGCTTGCCGACCTTCTCCTTGCGCATGATGTCGTAGGCCTTCTTGAGCGAGGTCTTCGCATCGCCCGTGATTGGACACGGCTGCATCACGTCCTTGAGTTTCATCGCGTTCATCGGCGCGAAGCGCATGTCGGACGAGGTAATCATGCCGACGAGCTTGTCATCCGCGTCAAGGACGGGGAAGCCGTTGAACTTCAGCCCCATGCGCTTCTTCTCGCTGCGGAGGAAGCTGATGTCGTCGTTCGCGTGGAAGCAGATGGGCTTGGCGATGAGTCCGTTCAGGTGGTTCTTGACCTTGGCGACCTGGGCGGCCTGCTCGTCCTCCTCCAGGTTCTTGTGGATGCACCCGATACCGCCCGCGAGCGCCATCGCAATCGCCATCGGCGCTTCCGTCACCGTGTCCATCGCCGCGGACATGAAGGGGATTTTCATCTTCGTGCGCGAGGTGAGATTCGTTTCGAGGGAGGCCTCGTCCGGCAGGAAGTCCGCATACTGCGTCACAAGCGTGACGTCATCGTAGGTCAGCCCCTCGTAGGGAAAGGCTGCCATAAACTGATCCATGTATTTATTCATGCTCAATCCAATCCAATTCTGTTAGTTGAAAGCCGCCGCGAGCGTCGCCACCGGGGTTACGCCGACAAACTCCGCCGTCTTTGCTCCATTATTATAGCAAAAAAGCGTGGGAATTGACACAATGCCGAATTTCGCCGCGAGGTCGGGCGCTTCGTCCACGTTCACCTTGACGACCGTCAGGTTGGGGTGCGCCGGTTCGAGTTCACCTTCAATCACCCGCCCCATCATCTGGCACGGGCCGCACCACGTCGCCCAGAAGTCCACGAGAACCTTGCCATTCGCAACCGCCGCGTCGTATTCCGCCGCCGTCTTCACTTCCTTGTGCATGTCTGCCCCTCCTTTGAATCCTTCACGAGCCACCCCGCCGCCGCGATTTCGTCGCGCAGACGGTCGCTTTCCGCCCAGTTCTTTGCCTTTCGCGCCTCGGCACGAGCATCGAGCAATGTCTGGATGTCCGCCGGGATCTCCGCCTTCTCCGCCTTGCCGAAGAAGATGACGCCCAGCACTTCGTCCATCCGCCTGAACGCGCCGAGTACGCTCCCACCGCCGTGCGCGTTCGTCTCGCGCACGAGCTCGAAGAGCGCGGCAAACGCCTTCGGCGTGTTGAGGTCGTCGTTCACCGCCGCCGTAAAGTCGTCGAGATGCTTCTGCGCCCAGTCGGGGACCTCGCCCTCCGTCGCCCGTTCGACGCACGCGTCAATCCGGGCGAGAGACTTGCGGGCGTCGTCCAACGCGGAGAACGCGAAGTTCAGTCCCTGACGGTAGTGTGCATTGATGAGCACGTAGCGGATCTCCCGCCCCGTATAGCCCTTTTCGAGCAAGTCGCGGAGCGTGAAGAAGTTCCCCGCCGACTTGGACATCTTCTCGCCGTTCACCCGCAGGTGGGCGCAGTGCATCCACGTGTGGACGAACGGCTTGCCCGTCGCCGCCTCGGCCTGGGCAATCTCGTTCTCGTGGTGCGGGAAAAGGTTGTCGATTCCGCCCGTGTGAAGGTCGAAGCTTTCGCCGAGATACTTCATCGACATCGCCGAGCACTCGATGTGCCATCCCGGACGACCCCGCCCCCACGGCGAATCCCAGCCGACCGGCCCGTCGGACGGCTCCCACGCCTTCCAGAGCGCGAAGTCGCCCACGTTCTCCTTGTCGTATTCGTCCGCCGCGCACCGTGCGCCCGTGCGCTGGTTGTCGAAGTCGATGTGCGCGAGTTTGCCGTAGCCGGGGAACTTGCGCACGTTGAAGTAGACCGACCCGTCCTCGCTCTTGTAGGCGACACCCTTCTCGACAAGTTTCTCGACGAGGTCAATCATCTCGGGGATGTGGTCGGTCGCCGCCGGATACACCTCCGCCGGCTGGATGTTGAGTTTCTTCAGGTCGGCGAAGAATGCGTCCTTGTAGGTCTTCGTGTAGTCCGTCAGCTTCACGTTCGCCGCGTTCGCGCCGCGAATCGTCTTGTCGTCCACGTCCGTCAGGTTCATCACCTGCCGGATCTTCATCCCGTTGAACTGGATGACGCGGCGCAGGATGTCCTCGAACGCATAGGCGCGGAAGTTCCCGATGTGAGCGAAGTTGTAGACGGTCGGGCCGCAGGTGTAGAGCCGAACCTCATTGCCGACGAGCGGCTTCAGGTCTTCGACGCGGCGGTTCAGGCTGTTGTAGACTTGCATCTTCATTCGGCCTTGAGCAGTCCCAGTTTCGCGAGCGTCCCCCGCATGGTTTCAAGATTCTTCTCCGTCGTCTCGCAGAGCGGCAGGCGGAATGCGCGTTCGATGCGTCCCAGCAGCCACAGGGCCTCCTTCACCATCACCGGGTTCGTGTCGATGAAGAGGTCGTGGAAGAGCGGATAGAACTTCGCGTGGTATTCGCGAGCCTTCGCGAAGTCGCCCGCCAGGGCGAAGCGCACCATGTCGCTCATCTCGCGGGGAATCACGTTCGACGCGACGGAGATGACGCCCTCCGCCCCGACCGAGATCATCGGCACAGTCAGCGAATCGTCGCCCGAAAGCACCGTGAAGTCCGGCGCGAGGTTCTTGATCGCGGACACGCGCTCGACACTGCCCGCCGCCTCCTTGATCGCGACCACGTTCGGGTGCTTTGCGAGCCGCGCCACCACGTCGATCGGAATCTCCTTGCCCGCCCGCCCCGGCACGTTGTAGAGCACGACGGGAAGCCCAAGGTCGGCAATCGTCATGAAGTGGCGGTAGAGCCCCTCGGCGTTCGGCTTGTTGTAGTAGGGCGTCACCTGCAAACTCGCGTCCGCACCGCCCATCGCAATCGCCGCCTTCGTCAGCGACACGGCCTCGGCGGTCGAGTTCGCACCCGTCCCCGCCACGATCTTCACCTTGCCCGCCGCGAATTCGATCGTCTTCTCGATGACCTTGTGATGCTCCTCGTGGGAAAGCGTCGGCGACTCGCCGCTCGTGCCAACCGAGCAAATGCCCTCGACCCCGCCCGCGACCTGTCGCTCGACGAGTTCACGAAGTCTGCCATAGTCCACCTGACCGTCCGCCGCGAAGGGCGTGACAAGCGCCGTTATCGTACCTGATAGTTTCATATCGCATATTATACCACGCCCAACCGCGCCGCGTCAAAAGCGGCTTCGCACCACCTTTCGCGCGTAGACAAGGAACTTCGTTCAGTCGGCCCTGCCTCGACTGGATTCACTATCCATCCGAGATCCCACCGTTTCAAACCTCCCACTTCTACTCGACGATTTTCCGTTCCTTGACGACTCGCGCCGGGTTTCCGGCGACAATCGTAAACGGCGGCACGTCCTTCGTGACCACGGCGCACGCCGCGACGATTGCGCCCTCGCCAATCGTCACGCCGGGCAGAATCGTCGCATAGGCGCCGATCCACACGCCGTCCTCGATCGTCACGGGGGCGGTGATGAGCGGGCGGTGCAGACGCGTCACGTCGTGGGAGGCCGTGCAGATGAACGCCCCGCGGCTGATTGCCACCTTTGACCCAATCGTGATCTTGTCGACAGAATAGAGATCGACGGCCTCGTCAATCGCCACCGACGCGCCTAGCGATACGTTGCGCGGATTCCAGACTCGCGTCGAAGGATAGACGGCGACAGAGCCTTTGACCTTCATGCCGAACGCCCGCAGCCAGAAGACGCGCCAGCCGCGAAGGAGGAAGTAGGGATTCCAGCGGCAGAGGATCATCCACGCGAGTAGCCAAATGACGCGCCAGCGACGAACCGCCGGCGTAGTCCGCGTCCGGTATTTCTGCGCCACCCACTCTTCAGAAGTAAAATGCATCAATATCCGATTAACTCCTACCAGTTCAGTATTTGCCGCGCATTATACAATATACCTTCATCGGCTGTCAATCGAACAGCCCTTCCCACGTCCGTTTTGGGGCTGTAGGGGGGCTTCGGTTTCTTCGTTCAGATTTCGTGAAATGAGGGTTGGAGAGGGGGAGGGCATTGAGGCCCTCACTGATGGTCAAAACAAACATCACTGATGTTTGGGGTAAACATCACTGAT
>CAVDWI010000031.1:0-15222 GCA_963612485.1 Barnesiella intestinihominis | reverse complement strand
GGCCGTCGAAGAACTCGCGGTGACCGAGGAAGATGGACTTCATCGTCGTGACGCTGAGCGACTTGCCGAACCGCCGCGGACGGGCGCAGAAGAAGAACGTGCTGCCCGGCTTGGTGATGAGACGGTGCAGGTGCGCCGTCTTGTCAACGTAGACAAGATTGGACTTGCGCAAGGTCTCGAAGTCCGCGATGTTGGTGGCAATCGGTTTCATGCCGCACATTATACCAAAAACGCAGACGGTCGGCGCAAGACGGACTTCCGGGGTTGCGACGGCCATCAGCCGACGACGAGTTCCTCGCTCGGATAGCGAACGCGGCTGTGGGTTTCGCGGTCACCGATCATCATCACGACCGTAAGCGCACCGAGCCGACCGATGAACATGGCGACCATAATGACGCACTTGCCCGCCGGGGAGAGTTGAGCCGTCGTTCCCCCCACCGAAAGCCCCGTCGTCGTGATTGCGGAAATCGCCTCGAAGAAGAGCGCGTCCGATGCGATGTCCGACCCGCGTTCAGTCATCAGGAGTGCGCCGATTACAATGACGGCAAAGGCGATGAGCGCCATGAAGATGACAAGCGACTCACGCACGATGTCCGTCGGCACGACGCGGCGGCAGATGACCGTCTCGGATTCGCCGCGACACATGGCAAGGAGGGTGCAGACGAGCACCGCGAGAGTCGTCACCTTGATGCCCGCCGCCGCCGAACCCGGCGCCCCGCCGATGAACATCAGGTTCGTGAAGACAAGCCGCGTGAGCGGCTGAAGGTCTTCCGTCGGGACGATGCAGAATCCGCACGTGCGCGGCGTGACCGCCTGAAAGAACCCGACCCACAGTTTCTCGCCGAACGAAAACCCCTTCAGTGCGCCGCCCCATTCCAGCAACAAGAAGGCGGCGTAGCCAATCAGGAGAAGCCAGAGGGTGACGCGAAGCACGACCTTCGTGTGAAGCGTCAACCGTCCGCGTCCGCCCGACGAACGGCGCAGGAACTTGAACGTGCAGAGATTGTAGATGACGAGAAAGCCGATTCCGCCGAGAATCACCTCCGCCGCGAGCGTCAGCACGACAATCGGATTGGACGCAAAGCCGGCGAGCGAATCGGCGCGAAGCCCGAAGCCCGCATTGCAGAAGCTCATCACCGAATAGTAGACGCTCAGGTAGAGGTCGTGGAACTGGAAGTAGAGAACCGCCGCGCCCGTCGCCTCGATGACGAGCATCGACCCGATTACCCAGCAAATCAGTCCGCGCAAACCCTTCACCTCCGCCACGCCGTAGGCGTTCATCAGCGAAAACTCGCGGGCGAGCGAAAGACGGCGACCGACGGCAATCATCAGGAACGTGCCGAACGTCATCAGTCCGAGACACCCGACTTCAACGAGCGCCATCAGCACGACCTGCCCCGCCCGCGAATATTCGGCGGCAATATCAACCATCGTCAGCCCCGTCACGCAGACGGCCGAACAGGCCGTGAAGAGCGCGGTCATCGGCTGTCCCCACGTCCCGGCCGTTCGCGCCCAGGGGCTGCATAGCAAAATCGCGCCGATGAGAATCAGCGCGATGAAACCGAGGGCGACCGAACTTCGGTTCTTCACACCCTCTCCTTCAGCCAGATTGCCCAAATCGAGAGTTCATACAGAAGGCAGAGCGGAACGGCCATCACGATCTGGCTCATCGGGTCGGGCGGCGTGAGGAACATCGCGATGGCGAAGGCCAGCACGATGGCAATCCGCCGCTTCGCGCGAAGGGCGGCGCTCGTCACGATGCCGAACCAACCCAGCACGAACAGGACGAGCGGCATCTGAAAGACCATACCGAAGGCAATGATCGTCTTCAGAACGATGGAGATGTAGCCCTCGATGCGAATCGTCGTGACGGGCAGCCCGACCCAGGCGTTGATGGACTGGAACGCCGTGACGACAAGCGGCAGGGTCTTCTCGTAGGCGAGCCCCACGCCGACCGTGAAAAGCGCCGTCCCCGAAATGAGAATCGACAGCAGGACGAACTTCTCGCGCTTCGTCAGAGCCGGGAAGACGAAACGCAGAATCGAATAGACGATAAACGGAAACGCGAGCGCCGTGCCGCCCCAGATGGCAATCGCCATCATCGTCGAGAAGCCGCTCGTCAGGTCAAGCCCCTGCAGCATATCCTCGCTCGCGGCGGCGGGACTCTTCAGCCAGCCGAGAATCTGCGGCGAGAACACGCCCGCGACAATGACGCAAATCGCCCACGAAACCGCCGAGAACACCAGCATGTCGCGAAGCGCGAACAGGTGTTCCAGCAACGGACGCGGCGGATCGTTGCGCTGGTCAGGATTGGTGATTTGCGGGATCTTCATTTTGTACCGCGTCGGCGGGAATTGCCGCGCCTTCGTTCCCCTCTATCTTGAAAGCCTCCTGAGCCGTGTTCGCGGCATCCTGCGCGACTTTCTCAGCTTCCTTGACCGCCCGCGAGAACTCCGAATCCATGTCGAGCAACTGCCGCTTGAAGTTCTCCGCCGCACGGCGGAACTTCGCGTAGTACTGACCGAACTTCCGGGCGACTTCGGGAAGGCGCTTCGGCCCGACGACGACAAGAATGACGGCGAGCAGAACAACCCACTCGCCGGCGCCGACGTCGTTGAAGAGAAACGCAAGCGTCATCTTCGGCGATTACTTCGCCTGGAAAATCACGAATTCGCCGCGACGGTTCTTCGCCCACGCGCTTTCGTCATGACCTTCGACGGCGGGCTTTTCCTCGCCGTAGCTGCGCGTCTGGATGCGGTCGGGCGAAATGCCGCTCTGCACGAGGTAGTTGCGCAGGATGATCGCGCGATTCTCGCCGAGCGAAAGGTTGTATTCGTTCGATCCGCGCTCGTCGCAGTTGCCCTCGACCACGACCACACGATCGGTCTTGTCGGTGAGGTGACGAGCGACTTCGTCAACCTTGCCGAGTTCGCCCTGCGGCACGACCGTCGAGTCGAAGCCAAAGTAAACCGGCGCGAACGCGACATCCGTGCACTTCGCATACATATCCTCGAAACGACGTTCCCCCACGTCGGAAAGCGAACCCGACTGCGACTGAACATCAACCGCCTCTTCGGACGAAATATCCGACACCTGCGAAGAATCGTCGCCAGCCGCGCCAGCGCCCTTCGCCGCCTTGTCGTACTTGCAGCCCGTCGTCGCGAACGCGAGCGAAACAGCCAAAACCGCCATAATTGTCGTAATCTTCATTTGTCTATCTCCTTACTGTGGAAATTGTTTGCGCATATAATACCGAATCCCCCGACGAAAATCAAGGGGGTAAGTGTGTTTTTAGAGCGACGCGAGCAACCCTCCGCAGAGAATCAGGTGCTTTTCGCGGTCTGAAAGCGAAGTTTTCACCGCAAAAGTCCCCTTCGGGCCCTTCACGACGAGCCTGCCGTCGCCCTCAACCGCCTTACGAATGCCCTTCAGTTCAAGCCTGTCGCCCACCGCAAGCCGGTCGTAGTCCTTCGGATTCTCGAACACGAACGGTACGATCCCGAAGTTGATGAGATTCGCCCGGTGAATGCGCTCGATTGACTTCGCGATTACCGCCTTCACGCCAAGATACATCGGGCAAAGCGCCGCGTGTTCGCGTGAACTGCCCTGTCCGTAGCTCTCGCCCGTCACGATGACGTTCGCAAGCCCCTTCGTCTTGTTGGCGAGACAGCGGTCGTGGAACGTGCCGTCGCACGGCTCGAAGACATACTTCGCATATTCGGGCACGTTCGAGCGGAACTTGAGCCGCGCACCCGCCGGCATGATGTGGTCGGTGGTAATCTTGTCCCCGACGCGGATGGCGACCGTGCCCGCGAGATCCTTCGCAAGCGGCACGCCCTTCGGCACCGTCGCAATGTTCGGTCCGCGCACGATCTTCGTCCCCTTCACGCCCTTGCCCGCCGTCTCGCGGTAGAGAAACATCGCGTCGTCAATCGGGAACTTCTTCGGCGCGGGCACGGCGGCCGAACCCTTGCAGACCGTCACCACGCCCGTCAGCGCGGAAGCCGCCGCCGTCTCGGGCGAGACAAGATAGACCTTCGCGCTCTTCGTGCCAGTCCGCCCCTCGAAATTGCGGTTGTTCGTGCGCAGTGAAACGGCGTTCGTCGAGGGACTCATATGCGCCCCGATGCAGAATCCGCAGGCGTTCTCGAGAATGCGGCAGCCCGCCTTGATGAGAATCGCAAGCGACCCGTCCGTCGCGAGCATGTTCACGACCTGCCGCGAACCGCACGCAATGCCGACTTCCACTTCGTCCGCCACGTGCTTCCCCTTCAGGATCTGGGCGACCGTGCGGATGTCGCGATAGGACGAGTTCGTGCACGAACCAATCATGATCTGGTTCACCTTCGTGCCCGCCATCGACTTCACCGTCACGATGTTGCCGGGACTGTGCGGAGCCGCCGCGAGCGGTTCGAGTTTCGAGAGGTCGACTGTGAAGGAATCGTCGTATTCCGACCCCGCATCCGCCACGATCTCCGTCCAGTCCTTGCCGCGCCCCTGCGCCGCGAGGAACTGCTTCGTCACCGCGTCGGACGGGAAGACGCTCGTCGTCACGCCGAGTTCCGCGCCCATGTTCGCAATCGTCGCCCGCGACGGCACGTCGAGCGTCGCAACGCCCGGCCCGCAATACTCGAAAATCCACCCGACGTTCCCCTTCGTGCCGAACTTCTCCAGCACCTTGAGAATCACGTCCTTCGCGCTCACGCCCTTCTTGAGCTTGCCCTTCAGGTAGATCGCCCGCACCTTCGGGGTCGGGATGTGGAACGCCCCGCCCGCCATGGCGACGGCGATGTCGATGCCGCCCGCGCCGATGGCGATCTGCCCGATGCCGCCGCCCGTCGGCGTGTGCGAATCGGACCCGAGCAGGGTTGTGCCCGGCTTGCCGAACCGCTCAAGGTGAAGCTGGTGGCAGATTCCGTTCCCGGCCTTCGAGTAGACGATGCCGTATTTCTTCGCAATGGACGCGAGGAAGTCGTGGTCGTCGGCATTCTCAAAGCCAATCTGCACCGTATTGTGATCGACGTAACTCACGGCAAGGTCATTCTTCACGTGGGGAACGCCCATCGACTCGAACTGCAGATACGCCATCGTGCCAGTCGCATCCTGCGTCAGCGTCTGGTCGATGCGAATGCCCAACTCGGAATCAGTCGCGGGGTCGCCCTCCACGAGATGCTTGGAAAGAATCTTCTCGACAACAGTCATCGGCTTCGTTTTCATGGCGCATATTATACCAAATTGGCGAAGCCCCGTGCGTCTGACGGATTAGGCGGAAAAGGCTATCCGACGATTTTCGTCGCCGTCAAGATGTGTGAAAACGATGTGCCGTGCGGTCGGGGGGATGAGTCCGCCCGCTCGTTCGGGCCACTCGACGACGAGTATCGCGCCACGGGCAAGGTAATCCTCCCAGCCGATGGCCTCGACGTCCTCCTCGCCTTTCAGGCGGTAGAGATCCATGTGGACGAGCAGCACCCCATCTGCGTTCGTATGCTCCTGCACGATGCAGAACGTTGGCGACGTGACGCATCCCCTGACCTTCAGCGCGGCGGCGAGTCCCTGCGTGAAGGTTGTCTTTCCCGCGCCGAGATCCCCTTCCAGACAGACGACATCGCCGGGCGCGAGCGTCGCGGCAAACTGCTCCGCCAGTTTCCACGTCTCCTCGACCGAGTGGACTTCATACGCACCCTTCATTTCAGCAAGCCTTCCCTTTCGAGTTCCGCAAAGCAGTCCCGCACGTATTCGGGATAGAACGCCGAGGCATGCGGCAGACGCACGAGATTCGGCACGTCGCCCGCAATCTGCCGAGTGGGTGTCAGCGGCTCATCCTTGAACACGTCCAGCAATGCCCCGGCAATCCGCCGCGACACAAGGGCTTTCACGAGCGCGTTCTCGTCAATCACATTGCCGCGCCCGACGTTGACGATGACGCACCGACGCGGCAGTTTGGCAATCAGTCTGGCATTGATGAGATTGTCCGTCCCCGTATCGCCCGGCAACGCCGCGACCAGCCAGTCCGCCGTTCGGGCAACCGTGGTGAGTTCCCCGAAGTTCTTCCGCCGAATGCCCGTCACGCGAACGCCGAGAGCAGTCAGTTTCGCACCGATGGCGCGGCCGATTCGTCCGTAGCCGAGAATCACCGCGTGAGTTCCCGAAAGGCGATAACTCGTGGACGACAAATCGGCACGCGGCCAGACCTTCGGACTTCGCTCCGCCGCAACAACGCCGCGACACCACGCCAGCATCAGTCCGACGACCGTCTCCGCAATCGCCTCGCCGTGAAAGCCGCCGAAGTGGATTGTCACACCTTTTGGCGCAGCCTTCGGCAGGAGTTCCTGTCCGGCGGCGGGTGTCGCCAAGACGCGCAACTTTCCCGCCCGTGCGAACCACGCCGCGTCGAAGTTCCAGACGATGGCGTGAGTCGCCGACGGCAGAGCCTTCAGAAAAGCCGCTTCACTCTTCGCCCAGATGACGCGGCTTCCGGCGGCGACCATCGCCTTCAGCGAGGCGATGTCCTTCGCCTGGGCGCGAAAGCACTTCTCCGGCCACTCGAGCCAAACGAGATAGACGTTTTTCTTCATTCGTCCAACTTGCCCTTATAGGTGACGCGGCGGACTTTCCCAATCGCCGTGCGCTCCAGCGGCTCATGGTAGACGACGACCTTGCGGACGCGCTTGTAGTCCGCGAGTTCCGACATCATACCCTGAACGCGCTTGACCGTGGTCTTTTCCATTTCCGCCCAGTCAGGCTTCTTGCCGCCGTTCTGCGCGGCAAACCAATCCTCGTCCGGATAGACAATCGCCCCGACGCGCTCGCCGGGAACGCCGCCCTGCGTGTAGCCGACGACGATGACGTCCTTCACGCACGGATCTTTCGCGATGGCGATCTCGACTTCCTCCGGATAGATGTTCTTGCCTTCGCGATTCACGATAAGTGCCTTCTTGCGTCCGCGAATCGTAATCAGCCCCTCCTCGTCGATGGACGCGAGGTCGCCCGTCGCCAGCCATTCGCCGTCGAAGACCTCCTTCGTCGCCTTCTCGTTGTGGAAGTAGCCCTTCATCACATTCGGGCCCTTCACCTGAAGTTCCCCGACACCCGCCTCGTTCACATCGACGAGCCGGACGGAAACCCCCGCACACGGCTTGCCGATCGTGCCGATCTTCTTGCAGGTCGAACTCGTCACCGAGACAATCGGCGCACATTCCGTCAGCCCATAGCCCTCGACGAAGTTGACGTGGAGTTTGCGGAAGCACTCCAGCACGTGGCGCGGACACGGTGCGCCGCCCGTCACCATATAGCGAAGCCGTCCGCCCAGTTTCAGAAGCACCATGTGCATCACGGGGCCGCGCAAACCGATTGCCATCAGGAAGCGGGCGAGTTTCGACTCGTGCAAACCGCTCTGGATCTTGTCGTAGAGTTTCTCCGCGAGAAGCGGCACGGCGCAGATGACGGACGGCTTCAGAAGACGGATGTCGCGCCCGACCGTGCGCAGCGACTCGACGAACAGCATCGATGCGCAGGGAATCATCGAGGCGATGAAGTTCGCCGTGAAGCTGAATGCGTGGAAGAGCGGCAGAACGACGAGAAAACTGTCGTCGGCGTTCAAGTCCGCGCCAAACGTCCGAATGCCGCCCTCGGCATCGGTGCAGAAGTTGCGGTGCGTCAGCATCGCCCCCTTCGGCTTGCCCGTCGTGCCTGAGGTGTAGATGATTGAGGCGACATCCTCCTCGCGGGCGATGTGGGCGTCATACCACGCGCCGCCACCTGAAATGCGCAGATGGTCGTAGCCGACAACGGGAACGTTCCCAATCTTGCGTCCCTCGAAAATCACGCCGTCCACGACGACAATGCCGCGCAGCTTCGGCAGTTTCGGCGAGAGGTTCATCATCATGCGCAGATGCGCCGCGTCGGTTGTGATGACTGTCGCTTCCGCATCCCTGAGGATGTACTCAACCTCGCCATCGTGAAGTTTCGGGTCCATCGGCACGACGGCAAGCCCCGCACCCGCCTGTGCCAGGTAGCTCTCGAGCCACACGGGGGAGTTCCCCAAAATCAGCGCGACGTTGTCCCTGCCGGGAATCAGCCCGAACCGCGTCCCATAGCCCTCGGCGAGATCGCGCACACGAGCCAGAAACTCGCGCCAGGTGCGGCTTTTCCAAACCTTGCCCTCGCACCACCGCAGGGCAACCCGTTCGGGCTGTTCAAGCGCATTCTTCTCCAGAAGTCCTCGAACGGTCATCTTAACCTCCTCCACTCGCCTTCGCGGCATTGTCGAGAGCCAACGCGAAAACCGACGTGAACACCATGACAACAAGCCGGACTGCAAGCAGTCCGGCCAGTGTCGCGGCAAATATCCGCACAGACTCCAAGGCGTTGCCTTACTTCTTGAAGCTTTCCTCAACCGCAACGGCGACGGCGACAGTCGCGCCGACCATCGGGTTGTTGCCCATGCCGATGAGACCCATCATCTCGACGTGCGCCGGGACGGACGAACTGCCCGCGAACTGCGCATCGGAATGCATGCGGCCCATGGTATCGGTCATACCGTACGAAGACGGACCGGCGGCCATGTTGTCGGGGTGAAGCGTACGACCCGTGCCGCCACCCGAGGCGACGGAGAAATACTTCTTGCCGTTCTCGACGCACCACTTCTTGTAGGTGCCCGCGACCGGATGCTGGAAGCGCGTCGGGTTCGTCGAGTTGCCCGTGATGGACACGCCGACGTTCTCGAGCTTCATGATTTCCACGCCTTCCGGCACGTTGTCCGCACCATAGCACCGAACCGCCGCGCGCGGCCCGTCGGAAAACGCCTTCTCGGAGACGATCTTCACCTGCTCGAGCGCATTGTCGAACTCGGTTTTCACGTAAGTGAAGCCGTTGATTCGGCTGATGATGTAGGCGGCGTCCTTGCCAAGGCCGTTCAGGATGACGCGGAGGTTCGTGCCGCGAACCTTGTTCGCGTTGAGCGCAATCTTGATCGCGCCTTCCGCCGCAGCGAAGCTCTCGTGACCCGCGAGGAAGCAGAAGCACTCCGTCGCATCGTCGAGCAGCATCGCGCCGAGGTTGCCGTGACCGAGACCGACCTTGCGGTTTTCGGCGACCGAACCGGGGACGCAGAACGCCTGAAGCCCGACGCCAATCGCGGCGGCGGCATCCTTCGCCTTCGTGCAGCCCTTCTTGATCGCAATCGCCGCGCCGACCGTGTAGGCCCACTTGGCGTTCTCGAAGCAAATCGGCTGGGTTTCCTCGACAATCTTGTAGGGGTCGATGCCCGCCTTGTCGCAGATCTCCTTGCACTCGTCGATGGACGAGATGCCGTATTCCTTGAGGGTGGCGAGGATCTTGGCCTCGCGACGTTCGTAACCTTCAAACTGTGCCATTGTCAGATTCTCCTTCAGTCCTTGCGCGGGTCAATGTACTTGGCGGCGCCGTCGAAGCGGCCGTAGTGCCCCTTCGCCTTCTCCCACGCCTCGTTCGGGGAGAGCCCCTTCTTGATGAAGTCGGTCATCTTGCCGAACGAGATGAACTCGTAGCCGATGACTTCGTTGTTCTCGTCGAGAGCCATGCGCGTGCAGTAGCCCTCGGTCATCTCGAGGTAGCGCGGGCCTTTCGCCTTCGTCGCATACATCGTGCCGACCATCGAGCGGAGTCCCTTGCCGAGATCCTCAAGACCCGCACCAATCACGAGACCGCCTTCGGAGAACGCGCTCTGCGTACGCCCGTAGACGATCTGGAGGAAGAGCTCGCGCATCGCGGTGTTGATCGCGTCGCAGACGAGGTCGGTGTTGAGGGCTTCGAGAATCGTCTTGCCGACGAGAATCTCGGAAGCCATCGCGGCGGAATGGGTCATGCCCGAGCAGCCGATCGTCTCGACGAGGGCTTCCTCGATTACGCCGTTCTTCACGTTCAGCGAGAGCTTGCACGCGCCCTGCTGCGGCGCACACCAGCCCACGCCGTGCGTGTAGCCGCTGATGTCCTTGATTTCCTTCGCCTGCACCCACTTCCCCTCTTCGGGAATCGGTGCGGGACCGTGATTGCACCCCTTCATGAGCGGGCACTGATGCTGCACTTCAGTCGAGTAGACCATGTGTTTCTCCTTAGTTTTGTAAAACAGCTTCCCGTCGGGCGGCGCGTCACTTCGTGATCTTGCGACCCTGAACGCCGGCGGCCGTCGCCGCACCCTTGTGCACGGGCTCGTGAGGACGGAGCGCGCGGACGGCCTCGCCGGCCTTCCACATCTCCGAATCGTGCATATCCTGCAGCTTCTTCGCCATGAACTCCTTGTAGTCCGGGCGACCCGTGTCGCGGATGACTTCCTTCGCTTCCTTCATCTGCTTGACGGAGGCGTAGAGTTTCTTGAACACCGGTTCCGTCGCCTTGCGGAACATCGGCCGCCACTTGAGCGCACCGTGCTGGGCCGTCTGCGAGCAGTTCGAATACATCCAGTCCATGCCGTTCTCGTCCACGAGACGCGCCAGCGACTGCGTGAGTTCCTCGCACGTCTCGTTGAACGCCTCGGACGGCGTATGGCCGTTCGCGCGGAGGGTGTAGTACTGCGCTTCCATCACGCCGCAGAGCGCACCCATCAGAATGCCGCGCTCGCCGACGAGGTCGCTCGTCACTTCCTTCTCGAACGTGGTTGGGAAGAGATAGCCCGAACCGACCGCGATGCCGATCGCGAGCGTGAGTTCGCCGGCCTTGCCCGTCGCATCCTGCGCGACGGCGTAGGACGAGTTGATGCCCGCGCCGTTCAGGAAGTTGCGCCGCACGTTCGTGCCCGAACCCTTCGGGGCGACCATGATGACGTCCACGTCCTTGCTGGGCTTCACGCCCGTGATCTTCTGGTAGACGTAGGCGAAGCCGTGGCTGAAGTAGAGGGCCTTGCCGGGGGTCATGTATTTCTCAATCTTCTTCCACACCTCACCGACCGAACCGTCGGAGGTGAGCATCATCACGACGTCGCCCTTCTCCGCCGCTTCCTCGATCGAGAAGAGCGTCTTGCCGGGAACCCAGCCGTCCTTGAGCGCACGCGCCCAGCTCGAGTTCTTGCCCTTGCCCTTGCGCTGCCCGACGATCACGTTAATCCCGTTGTCGCGCATATTGAGGGCCTGCGCCGGACCCTGAATGCCATAGCCGAGAACCGCAATCGTGCGGTTCTTGAGAACCTTCTGAGCCTTCTTCAGAGGGAACTCCTTGCGAGTCACAATGTTTTCGACGGTATCACCGAACTTGATTTTCATGATCGTTATCACTTTCTTCGCCACTTTGGCGATTTGAAATATCCATTATTGTATCACATTTACCCCCTCTGCGACAAGGGGGCAACCGCCGTTTTCGCTGGGCGGAGACGGATTTCACCCCCTGCGGGCGAGTTCGAGGTAATAACTCCACGGTTGGGCACGGACGGCTCGGCGGAGGATCTCGCGGTCGTCCATCCGCGCTCCCGACTGGATTTGCCGACGGATTGCGGCGACATACCGGCGCTTCCGCCACAGCCACCGCGCATTGCGCAAATGCGCCCGAAGGATGCTGCCGTCGCCGCGCACGGCCGCCGCAACGCCCTGCGCAAGGCAGAGTACGGCGAGAGACGGCACGAATCGCGCAAGCCCGCGCCAACCGAAGCACGTCAGGGTCGAGAACCAGACGTTCCGATAATAGCGCACACGGATGCCCGCCCAACCGAGACGGACGGCCGTTGCGCTGTGACGGTGCAGGACGGGCGGCGTCGGCACGTAGGCGCACGCCCATCCACGCCGCCACAGACGGTGACAGAGGTCAACCTCCTCGTAGTAGCTCCTGAAATGCGGATAGAAGAGACGCCCCGCGCCCTCGACCGCCTCGCGGCGAAGTGCGCAGAACGCGCCGCCGACGGCGAAGACCTCGCGCACGGTCTTCGGAGCCGCCGAAAGCGGAGTCCGAACTCCTTCGCCCGCCAAGATGCCAACCGGCGAAAACCACAGTCCCGTGCCATCCGTCAGATGGGGGCGGTCTGCGAAGACGACCGTCCCCTGCGCCGCCGCACAGGTCGGATGCGCCGCGAGATGCGCAACAAGCGGCGTAATCGCGTCCGCCGTCAGGACGGTGTCGTTGTTGAGTAACACGACGAACTCCCGTGTCACGTGCCGCCAGCCGAGGACATTCCCTCCGGCGAAGCCGAGGTTCGCGTGTGCCGCGACATACACCGCGTTCGGATGCCGAGAGACAAGCGTCCGCGTCGAGGTCTCGTTCGCATTGTCCACGACGACGACCTCCAGCGCCGTGCCGCAGGTGCGCTCAAGCGAATCAAGGCAGTCCGCAAGCAGATCATCGCCCTTCCACGTCACGATGATGACGGAAGTCCTCTCGGCGTCAGTCGTCATCCGTGCGAACTCCCCGTGGCGACGGTAAGGCTGCGCCCGACCCAGCCCTTCGTGTGCCAGCGGTGGTGCAGCACGATGCCGCGCAGGTTTTCGTCCAGGGAAAACGCAACCCATGCGCCGATGAGTCCCCAGCCGAACGGAATCGCGAAAAGCCACCCGAGCCCGACCGCAACGCCCCACTGGAAAATGAGTCCGACAATCAGCGGATAGACCGCATCGCCCGCCGCCCGCAGCGTTCCGCAGGCGAAGATGTTCCTCACGCGCCCGATCTCCAACGTGCAGTCAATCCAGAGGATGATGATGCCGAGGCGGACGACATTGGGGTTCTTCGTCAGGGCGCCGAAAATCCACGGGCCGCCCAGCGCAAGAAGAATGCTGCAGGCCATGGTGATGATCATGCTCCGACCGAGGAAGTAGTTGCCCATCAGGTAGGCGGGCTGGTAGCGTGTGCGGCCGACGAGATGCCCGACGAGAATGTCGCCGCCCTGCGTGATGCTCACGCAGAACAGGCTGACGAACATAATGCAGTTCGCCGCGTAGGTGCGCACGACGAGCGCATCCGTGCTGATCTTGTTGATGAAATAGGTAATCGTCACCTGCGACAGGCAATACGACAGCTCCTCGCCCATCGCCGGAAAGCCAATCTTGAAGATGTTCCGCACCTCCCGCCAGGGGAACGGACGGAACCAGGCGAGCGGATACCTCGGGATGTGGGTCTTGAAGTGAATCGCCGCGATGAGCACGAAGACGACGATTCGGCTGACAGCCGTCGCCCACGCCGCACCCGCCACGCCCATCGCCGGGCATCCCCAGTGCCCGAAGATGAGCGCGTAGTCGCCGACCGCGTTCACCACGTTCGCAAAGATCGTCACGACCATCGGGCTCTTCACGCGGTCAACGCTCCGCAACGACGCGCTGAACGCGAACGAGAGGGACTGGAAGAACGAAAGCGAACCCGTAATCTTCAGGTAAACAGCCCCGTCGGCGACCAGTTCCTCGCGAAGCCCCATCAGCCGCACGATGTCCTCGGCGTGGAAATAAAGGATGCCGCTCACGACAAGCCCCACCGCCGCATTCAGGGCGAGGGCGATGCCCACGACCTGCACGAGCCGCTTGCGCAGCCCCGCCCCGTGATACTGCGCACAGACGATTGCCGCGCCCTGCGAAACGAACTGGTAGACGAGAAAGACAAGCGTGATGATCTGGTTGTCCAGCCCGACCGCCGCCACCGCGTTGTCGCTGTAGCGCGACAGCATCAGCATGTCGACGAAGCCGACAAGCATCACGAGGGCGATTTCCATGAAAATGGGAACCGTCAGTCTACTCAGCTGTTTTTTCAGCGAAACCATGGGCGCGTATTATACCACATCCTCTCCGCCGCACCCTTCAGGATGCGTTCCTTCCGTCCGACCGACAGGGAAGAATGCGGTTGAGTTCCGCTTGCCGCGCCCGCGAGGCCGCACGAACGCGGTTGAAGAGACTTTCGCCGTGCGCATCCATCGCCACGATGCCGCGAAAACCCTCCACGGTGAAATGCCAACAGGCCTCCGCAAAGCCGAACTCGTCGAGAAAATCCACGCCATCCACGTGCTTCACGCTGTCCGCCGCGAGAGCCGCCGCGCCGCCGACCGCCGCGACGTAGACGCACCCGAACCTCTTCATTGCCGCGAGCGTCGCCTCGTCCATGCCGCCCTTCCCGATGATGAGGCGCACACCCGACGATTCGATGAACTTCGGTTCGTAGGAATTCTCCCTCACGCTCGTCGTCGGACCCGCCGCAACGACGCGCCACGCCTTCGGCTCGCCGACGACCACGGGACCGCAGTGGTAGAGCGCCCCGTCACGAAAATCGACCGGAATCCTGCCGCCGTCGGCAAAGAACTTGTGGAACTTGTCGCGCCCCGTATGAATCGGCCCCGCAATCGACACCGCGTCCCCGACCTTCAGTGCACGGACGGCTTTCTCGGTAAATGGATACTTCAGAATCTTCATGGCATAGATTGTACACTACTTCCGCCCAATCCGTCAACCACCCCAATCCGTGCGAATCCGCTCGGACGGGCATCACCTTCCTTACCGGGATAAGGGCATCACAGCTCACGCGGAGAGATCACAACCTCAATGACACCCGCCGCGCCACAGGCGATTTCATAGGGATTGTAGACGAAGCGAAGTCCGTCGTCCGCATAGTAGAAGTTCTCGACGACCTCAACCGCACCCTGAAGATTCGCCTCGCCGCCAATCTTCCGCACCGCTTTCGCACGAAGTCTCTGCCGCAGAAGCGGCCACTTGTCTTTCGGCACAAAGTCGGCAACGCTGAGAACGGCCCCCGTCCGCCGGTCAATCGTGCCGACGAAAACGCTGCTGTGATTGCCGTTGCCGCCGTGATAATCAACCATATCCGCACGAAAACTCACGTAATTCTCGTCAATATGGACAACCTGGAACTCACGCCTGACGAGATGCGTCGTCATGGAGGCGGAGAGTTCAGGCACGTCCGCGAACAGTTCGCGTTCTTCCGCCGTGGGCTTGCGCGTCGCCGCCGCCCGAAGATAATCGACGTATTCCTTCAAGGTGACGGGCGGTTCGTCGTCAAACGAGCGTTCGCCGTTCGCGACTTGCGAATACTGGCATCCCGACAGCATCGCCGCCAAGGCCACGGCTGTGACGGCTCTTCGCAGGGAATCGCCGCGTTTCTCGATAATCAGTCTCTTTTTCATCTTGACCTTTCAGATTATGCCGCGTAGTATATCGTATTCGACGAGCACGGTCAAATCCGCACCGCCCCTGGAGCCCCCCTTCACTGACGGGCGAAACAAACATCACTGATGTTTGGGGTAAACATCACTGATGTTTGGGTCAAACATCA
>CAVDWI010000030.1:0-15319 GCA_963612485.1 Barnesiella intestinihominis | reverse complement strand
TGATGTTTGACCCAAACATCAGTGATGTTTACCCCAAACATCAGTGATGTTTATCTGAGGCATCGGTTTTGGCCGCGAAACGTTAGTGAAGCACCTTTTCCATTCATCGGAGTTAAAACCTCTCCACCGCTACACACCAATCCGTGAAAATCCGTCAGATTCACGGTGCTAGTTTCTCGGTCATGTTTCAACTGCCGAATCTAGGTTAATTTCAGCGGTTCAGGCGGGGTTCGGCGTACGGAGTCAAAAATGGGTCAACTCCAGGGCTTGTCTCCAGGGCTTGTCTCATTGCGTGGCGCGAGAATAATATGGTATAATTTGGGGGATGGCGGAAAAGCAGCTTTTTGCGGACGACTACAAGGTGACGCTCGACGTGTTCGAGGGCCCTCTTGACCTGTTGCTTTACCTGATTCGCCGCGAGGAACTGGATATCTACGACATCCCGATCGAGCACATTACCGCCGAATACATGAAGTTCATCGAGGCTGCGCGTGCGCTCGATCTCGACATCGCCGGCGAGTTCATCGTGATGGCGGCGACGCTGATGGTCATCAAGTCGCGGATGCTCCTGCCCGTCGAACGGCGCAACGTCGCCGAGGAGGACGGCGGCGAGTGGGTCGATCCGCGCCTTGACCTCGTGCGCCAGCTCATCGAATACAAGAAGTTCAAGGACGCCGCGATTCGCCTTGAGACGATGGAGGCCATGGCGGCGAACAGTTTCGAGTATGGCGGGGGGCGGCCGAAGTTCGAGAAGACGGCGAAGGATGCGCTCGGTGCGCTCGCCAACCTCGACCTCTACGACCTGCTGACCGCGTTTCAGGAAGTCCTGGCGCGGGCGAGCGAAATGCCCCACGAGGAACTGAAGGGCGTGCGCTTCTCGGTTCCGGACAAGATGGACTACGTGCTCGACCGGGCGCGGAAGGAGGGGCAGGTCTCGTTCGTGACCCTTTTCGAGCCGACCGCGCCGAAGGGCGAGATCATCGTCACGTTCCTTGCGCTTCTCGAACTCCTGCGCCAGCACCGCGTCATCGTCTACCAGAACGCGGCGTTTCACGAAATTACGATTCTGCCGTCGAAGGAGACCCCGGACGACGCACCTTTGGAAAGACCGGACGAATATGAGTGATGAGGTGAAGATTCCGCTTCCGCAGTCCCTGCAGGAAATCGTCGGCTCGCTGCTGTTTGCGAGTGAAACGCCGCTGACGGCGGCGGACTTGCGTGCGGCCGTTCGCGCCGTCGAGCCCGAGGAAGGCGACAACCGCGAGATCATGGATGTCTACGGCAGTTGCACGTCGCGTGAGATTGACGAGGCGATCAAGGGGCTGGGCAAGGCGCTGGAAGTCGCCGGGTGCGGCTTTCGGCTTGTCTGCACGGGCGGGGCCTACCGCCTTCAGACGGCGGCGAGTTGCGGTCGCTACGTGCGGGCGATGCTCAAGCTCGACCGCCCGAGCCGCCTGGGCCGCGCCTCACTCGAAACCCTTGCAATCGTCGCCTACCGCCAGCCGATTACCAAAAGCGAAATCGAGGAGATTCGCGGCGTGGACGTGTCGGCGAACGTGAAGACGCTGATGGACTTGCAGCTGATTCGGCTCGTCGGCAAGTCGGAGTTGCCGGGGCATCCGTTCCTCTACGGCACGACCCCCCTCTTCCTC
Organism: Barnesiella intestinihominis; assembly: GCA_963612485.1. Lineage (GTDB taxonomy): Bacteria > Verrucomicrobiota > Kiritimatiellia > RFP12 > UBA1067 > UBA1067. The sequence goes on along the minus strand of CAVDWI010000030.1, from coordinate 13,667 downwards.
GACCACTTCGGGCTGGCGAATCTCCAGCAGTTGAACGAACTCGACCCGACGCTCCAGCGGTCGAACCCGCGCACGAAGGCCGAGTCGTACAAGAAGAAAGAGACGAAGACGGAACTTGAGGAGGCCGCCGAGGAGGAGGCGGAAAAGGCCGCGGCGGAAGAAACTGCAAGTCCGTCGGAAGGCGAGCCGTCGGACGAGGAAAAGGAGGTCGCCGTTGTCGAGCAGGACGAACTCCTGCCGACCGAAGAGGGTGAGGCGGCGGAATCGAGCGACATTTTCATTGACGACACCCCGGATGAGTTTGACGAGGAGGAGGACGAAGAAGATGAGGACGACACTGGCGACGAAGACGATGATGACGCTGGCGGTTCTGACGGTTCTGACGGCGTGTGACGAAAGCGGGCGGCGGAACTACGAAAGCGAACGCGGCAGCCGCACCTACCAGGCGGCGATGGCGGACTATTCCGCCGGGCGTCTCGACAAGGCCATTGCGGGCTTCGAGAAGGTTTTGCGCGACGATCCCGCGAATACGTCCGCACGATTCCAGCTCGCCTGCCTACAGCAGGACAAGTTGCGCGACTACCTCGCGGCGCTCTGCAACTATCGCGAATACATGATGCAGACGCCGTCCAGCGAGAAGGCCGGCGTGGCGCAGGAACGCGCCCGCATCTGCGAACGGGAACTCGCGAACGCCTTCGCCAGGAAGATGAATGCGGTGGATGGCGCGGCGGCTGCGGCGGAAAACGTCCAGCTGAAGGCCGCGGTCAAGACTCTCACCGATGAAAACGCCGCGCTGAAGACCGCCGCCGAAGAACTGCGCAGGAATCTCGCCGTCAGCCGTCGGGAGAATGAAAACCTGCGGCGGCTCGTCTCGTCCATCGGGAACGACGACGCACTTGCGAAGGTCTCCCTCCTGCCGAGCGACCGCGACCTCCTGGACGACGACGAGTCGGAAGACTTCGACCGCAGCCGGTTCTCGGCGGACGTGAAGAACCTGCTGAACGACGAAAGGGCCGAGACGACGGAGACCCCGTTCAAGGTCGAGGAGAAGAAACCCGCCGCGAAGCCCGCCGTCGAACCGCTCCACGAGAAGCGTCCCGAGACATATGTCGTGCAGGAGGGGGACACCCTCTACAAACTGGCCGTCCGCTTCTACGGCGTTCGCTCCGCGTGGACGAAGATCCGCGATGCGAACAAGACGGAAATTTCAACGGATGGCCGCGTGAAGGCGGGGCAGACAATCAGGTTGCCGTAAGATGAGCGCCATTCACATCAGCACCGTCCGCACTCCCCATGTGTACACGCGCTCGCGTACGCCGTGGAAACTCGACGAGCGCGACGACCCCGCCGACGGGCGGCTCTACCACTACCTGTCGGGTGGCGGCATGCGGGCGTTCGGGCGGAGCGTCCGTCAGGAGGAGATCGACCAGAAGCGGAATCGTTTTCTTGTTTCGGCGGGCGTATTCGGCGTCGCGTGGCTGATTCTACTTGTCATATAGAAAGGAAAGGAAGGAAAGTCAGATGAGAAAGGTTGTCTTTGCATCGGTTGCCGCGCTGGCGTCGTTCGCGGCGTTTGCGCAGGCCGGCAGTCGCGAGGCGTTCCTCAAGCAGCAGGCCTACAACGAGATGCAGCGCATCTCCGGGCAGGTCGACGTATTGCAGTCGAACCAGGAAGACCTCGCCCGGCGCGTGGCGCGGGTCGAGAACTCGAAGGACGAAGTCGATTCGCTGAGGGCTGAAATCGCCGCGCTCCGCGCCTCGCTCGAGCAGGTGCGGCGCGAAGTTTCAGCCCAGCGCGGCGAAATCGTTCGGGATCTCTCGGCGCGGATTGCGAAACTCCCGGCGGCGGCCCCCACGCCGACGCGAAGCGCCCCGGTCTACGCGGGTCCGCACATCGAATACGAGGTGGCGAGCGGTGACACGCTGACGGTCATCGCCAAGGCCTTCAACACGACCGTGCAGAAGATCAAGGAGATGAACGGGCTCAAGAACGACAACCTGCGCATCGGGCAGAAACTGAACATTCCCAAGGAGAAGTGAAGATGAAGATTCTGGTAGTTGGTTCGGGCGGGCGCGAGCATGCCATTGTGTGGCGGCTGGCGCAGGATGCGGAAGGGCACACGCTCTACTGTGCGCCGGGCAATGCGGGAACGGCGACTCTCGCGACGAATCTTCCGGTCAAGGCGGATGACGTCGCGGGCGTCGTCGCGTGGGCGAAGGCCGAGCGTCCCGACCTCGTCGTGGTCGGGCCTGAGGCCCCGCTCGTCGCGGGGCTGGTCGATGCGCTTGAGGCGGCGGGGATTCGCGCGTTCGGGCCTGTCGCGGCGGGGGCGCGGATGGAAGGCTCGAAGCGGTTTGCAAAGGACGTGATGAGCGCGGCGGGCGTCCCGACGGGTCGCGCCGAGGTCTTCACCGACCCGGCGGCGGCGAAGGCCGCGCTGCCCTCGTTCGGACTCCCCGTCGTCATCAAGGCGGACGGCCTTGCGGCTGGCAAGGGGGTGGTTGTCGCCGAGACGTCGGCGCAGGCGGTGGCGGCGATTGACGATATGCTCGTTGCGAACAAGTTTGGCGCGGCGGGTGCGGAAGTCCTGGTCGAGGAGTTTCTCGACGGTGAGGAGTGCTCGATTCTTGCGCTGGTGGACGGCGAACGTGCCGTGCTGTTGCCGAGTTCGCAGGATCACAAGCGCGTCTTCGACGGCGACAGGGGCCCGAACACGGGCGGGATGGGGGCGTATTCGCCCGCGCCCGTCGTGACCGAGGCGATGCTGCCCGAGATCAGGGAGCGGATTATCCTTCCCGTGGTGCGTGAACTCGCGAAGCGCGGCGTTACCTATCGCGGCATCCTCTACGCCGGGCTGATGATTACACCTGAAGGCGGCAAAGTTGCCGCGAGCGGCTCGCGCATCAACGTCGTCGAGTTCAACGCCCGTTTTGGCGACCCAGAGACGGAGGCCGTTCTGCCGCGCATCGGCGGCAACTTCGCAAAGGCCCTCCTGAACGCCGCGACGGGGCGTCTCGCCGAGGCGGATGTCGAAGTCCTGCCCGAAGCGGCGGCGACGGTCATCCTGGCTTCGGGCGGCTATCCGGGCGCGTATGAGAAGGGGAAGGTCATCACGGGACTTGAGGCCGCCGAGACGAACGGCGCAATCGTCTTCCATTGCGGAACGGAGTCGAAGGAGAACGCGACGCGGACGGCGGGCGGGCGCGTATTGAGCGTGACGGGGTGCGGCAAGACGCTCCGCGAAGCGGTCAACGCGGCATATGCGGCGGCGGCGAAGATTTCCTTCGAGGGAATGTTCTATCGCAAGGACATCGCCCACCGCGCCTTTGACCGAAACTGAGGGGGGGGGCGACTTCCGCCCTCCTTCAGCCTGTCTTTCGCGGCAGAAGGCGGTTCAGGAGTTCGTTGAGCCGGAAGGGGAGCGTTGAGAGCCACCAGCTGGCGAGACGCATCGGCCACGGGAAGGCGATGAGACCGACGTCGCGTTCGACGCCCTTCAGGATGATTTCCGCCGCACGGTCGGCTTCCATGAAGAAGGGCATCGGACAGGTATTCGCGTCCGTGATGCGCGACCTCACGAATCCGGGGCAGATCACGGAGACCTTGATTCCGTGTGCGGCGAGTTGTTCGCGCAGGGCGAGTCCCCATGTCTTCACGCAACTTTTCGTCGCGGAATAGGACGGACACGCCCGAAGGGGCCCGTAGCCCGCGATGGACGCGGTGAGGACAATCTGGCGGTGTCCCGTGCGCCGGGATTGGAAGATCTCGAGCGCGGGCAGGACGGTGTTCACCGTGCCGCCGACATTGATGGCGAAGGTGTTGCGCACATTGTCGGGCGATTCGCAGCCCGTTGAGACCCCGGCGTTGGCGAAGACGCGCTCAAGCGGGGCGATTTGGTTTGAGGTGCGGATCCAGTCGGCGGTGGCGTCCGAATCGGTGACGTCAAGAACCGCCGCGTGAACCGCCGCCGCGCCCGCCGCACGGCACTTCGCGGCGACTTCATCTAGCCGCCCGCCGTTGCGTCCGCACAAGAAGAGCGAGTCGCCGCGTTTTGCACAGGCGACGGCAATCGCCGCACCAATTCCCGAACTCGCACCTGTTATCAATGTTGTCATGCACCCATTATACCATACTTCGGGAATGGTCGGGAGGGTCGCAGTTTACTGCGACCGTGGGGCGCGGACGCAACAAGTTGCGTCCCTCCCGCTGCGACCGAACTTCGGGAATGGTCGGGAGGGTCGCAGTTTACTGCGACCGTGGGGCGCGGACGCAACAAGTTGCGTCCCTCCCGCTGCGACCGAAGGACTCGTAGGGAAGGCAGCGGAGTGGAAATCGTTTCGCAAAACGCCCGAAAATATTTTTCGCAAAACGCCTGAAATGGTCTTGTTTGAATTTCTCGACTATGCTATAATTGCGCTGTCTTCGTCAGTGGAGTGCCGAGGGGGCGCTTTGAGCGAAGGCGAAAACAAAGAAGATAGGAGTATGAACATGACCATAAAAACGACAGTAAAGGCAGGCTTCGTCCCGACCAACCGCCTGGGGGGGGGGGTATATTCTGCCGCCTCCTTAATGCCAGGCGCATCATCTCGGCGCTCGCGCTTTCCGCGACGCTCGCGGCCTCCGCCGACATCACGGGGCTTTCCGACCTGACGGACGTCGCCGACAACCGCGCCTCGGTCGACGGCAACGACTACATTAACGACACTTCGACAAAGAATGGTGGGGGTGCGTTCAACATTCAAGAGGAGGCGACGAAGGATAAGGTCAACAATGACGGCGATTCGAACCGGCTTGGACTCAAAATCACGGATTCCAATCCGTTGTGGGTGACCTATGAGTTCAAGGAAGCCACTGTCGTCAACGCCTATCGGATCTGGCCTCAGACGGGGAAATGGGCGAATATGGCGCGTGCGCCGAAGGACTTCTACCTCGAGGGTTCTGCCGACGGGAAAACGTGGACGACGCTCGACAGTCAGTCCGGCCAGACGGAGTGGAGCAAAGAGGAGCCGCGTGTGTTTGAGTTCTTCAACAAGATCGCCTACAAGTTCTACCGCATGACATTCACCGCTCACAACGGAGACAAGGATGGGTGGCTGATGATCCAAGAACTCGAATACTTCTGCCGTCAGTTGTCAGGCGACTCACTCATCGTCACCGGCTCGCCGGAAACGTATGGGGCGCCCACGCCTGCCTATGGGTCAAGTGAGGCGACAAAGGGGGCGGATGTCTCGGCGTCCGTCGACACTCTGGTTGAGATTTCGTCCGACAGACAGGTCGCCGCCTGCACTGGCTGGAAGACGGAGAAGCTTGGCGACGGCGATACCTGGGAGTCTCTTTCGAACGGCGAAGGGAACTCGGTTTCGTTTTCGCATCCGGGCGGCGACGTGCGGCTGACGTGGATCTTCGAGGTCTCCAACCGGGTCGAGACGGCCGTGCATGGCAGCGGAACGGCCTCCGGCGGCGGCTGGTTCGTGCAGGGCGGAAGCGCGACCCTGACGGCGAAGCCGGAAGAAGGCTACGACTTCATTCGCTGGATGGGCGACACGGACGGCGTAGAAGACCCGACGGCGGCGGAAATCACCGTCACGGCGGATTCGCCGCGCACCCTGACGGCGTTCTTCGTTCAGACGGGCATGGCGAAGGTTATGTATGTCAGCCCCGAGGGCGATGACGACAACAACGACGGGTTCTCGGAGACGGCGGCGAAGAAAACGATTGCCGCAGCGGTGAAGAGCCTTGACGAGACGTTCATGGAGGGCACGGTCATCGTCGCGCCCGGCGTCTACGAACAGTCGAGCGCGTTCGTCCTGTCGAACGCAATCGAGGTGGTCGGTCGCACGGGACATCCCGAGGACGTCATCCTCCGAAACTTGAATCGCGCTGCCAACCAGAACGTCGTCACGCTCCGCAACGAGCAGGCGCTCGTCTCCGGCGTTGCCATCGAGAATGGCACAGGTTACTACTCCAGGTCTTATGGCGGAAACGTGCTGATTGAGGGCGACGGCGGCACGGTCTCGAACTGCGTGATTCGCTCGGGAGGGGGCGAAGGAGTCTACGGGGGCAACGTGTGCATTCGCTCGGCGAATGCGCTCGTGACGCATTGCGTCATTTCAAACGCGGCGGTTACGACAGTTAATAATGCGCAAGGAATTGCCATCTATACTAGCGGCGGCGGTCGCATCTCGAACTGCCTGATCACGCAGAACGCGACTGCGGACAATACGCACCAGAAGGTCGGCAACAAGGAGCTGGAGCTCATTACTCTGGCCGGTCCCACGGTGATGGATAACTGCACAATCGTCGATAACTGCCATACGGGTCTGTCGGTGGTGGTTCATGCGGCGGCGGCGGATGCCAGGATCTACAACTGCGTGATTGCGCAGAACACGACGCCCGAGGGAACTGCCGCGTCAATCAGCTGGGATGCTAATAAGGGCAAGTTCATCAACTGCGTGACGGACGGTGATGAGGCGCTCAACGACACCTGCAAGGTCGGCACACTTGCCGAGATGTTCGAAAGCGTGACCGACGGGAAGTGGCTGCCCAAGGCGGACGGCATCCTGAAGAACGCGGGTACGACGGAGGGCCTTGTCGTGCCGTCCATCGACCTGAAGGGCAATCCGCGCATTCGCGGCACCGCGATTGACGTCGGGTGCTACGAAATCGCTTCGCGCAGCTTCACCATTCGCATTCGCTAAAGCGTAGGTCTGGGGAAAATGGTGCGCACCAGAGGAGGCTTTGGTGCGCACCATTTGTTTTTCTGAAGTGGACTGGCAACCGCAATTCCACGATAAAATGGTATAATACATCGCACGGAAAGGAACAGGTCTGATGAACTCTTCAATCTTCGGTATGTTGGTCTTTGCGCTCGGCGGGCTCGCCGGGGCGACGTTTGCGTTGCCGTTTCGCGGCATTCGCGGCTGGAAATACGAATCCTACTGGTTCGTCTACGGGCTGATCGGGCTGGTGGTGTTTCCGCTGGTGCTCGCCGCCGCCACCTGTCCGGACGTCTTCGGCGTGATTGGCGCGGCGGACGGGGCGACATTGGCGCGGTGCATCGGGTTCGGTGCGCTCTGGGGCGTGGGCGGCCTGACGTGGGGACTGATGATCCGCTATCTCGGCATTGGGCTCGGCCTGGCGGTCGGGTGCGGTCTCTGTTCGGCAACGGGGACGCTGATTCCGCCGATTGTGACGGGTCACGCGGCGGAGTTGGTGAAGGACGCCGGTGCGCTCACCGTGCTCGGCGGCGTGGTCGCGTCCCTCGTCGGCATCGTGCTTGTCGGGCTGGCGGGCAAGTTCAAGGAAGGGGAGTTGAGCGAGGAGGCGAAGAAGAAGGCCGTCGCCGAATTCAACTTCAGGAAGGGCATGATTGTCGCCGTGTTCAGCGGCATTGCGTCCGCCGGGATGAACTTCGGTCTGCAGGGAGGGCAGTCGATCGAGGCTGCGGCGCGCGCGGCCGGTGCGGGGGCGGCGTGGGCGGGGATGCCCGTGCTCGTCGTCGTGCTGTGGGGCGGGTTCGCGGTCAACGCCGCGTGGTGCCTGTGGCAGAACGCGAAGAACGGGTCGTTCGGCGACTATTGCCGCGTCAACTGGGGCTGGGGGCTCGCGGCGCTTGCGGGCGTCATCTGGGCGATGCAGTTCGCGTGCCAGAAGATTGGCGAACCCGCGATGGGCGAGATGCGCTACATTTCCTTCGCCGTGGTGATGGGCTCGAGCGTCCTCTTCTCCACGCTCATCGGCATCTTCCTCGGCGAATGGAAGGGGACGGGTGCGAAGACGAAGGCGAGCCTGGCGCTCGGCACGCTCATCATGATCGCTGGTTTCTGCGCCATTTCGCTCGGTTCGCGCTAAATTGGAAAGGTTGAAGGTTGTGTCGAATTCACGTCGTGCCGCCGCGTTCGCGGTGTGCGGTTGGCTGCTCACAAAGGAATTTCCCTCGAATCTCCTGCCGGAGGGTCCCGACCGGGCGTTCGTGCAGGATCTCGTCTACACGACGATCCGCCGGATTCGTCCGCTCCGCAAGGTCTTGGGCGAGCTCGTGAAGAAGTGGCCGAAGGGGGAACTCGAGGCGCTGCTCTACGTCGGTGCGGCGCAAATCCTCTACATGCCCGACGTGCCGGACTTTGCGGCGGTGAGCGAAACGGTGAGCGCGGCGAAGGCCTGCGGCAACCCAACCCTCGCGAAGGTCGTGAACGGCGTGCTGCGCAACCTGATTCGCCGCCGCGAGGAGTTCGAGCGGATGATTGCCGCCGCGCCGCTTGACGTTCGGGAGAGTTTCCCGTCCGCCCTCGTGCGCCGCTGGACGGCGCGGCTGGGCGCGGAAAGGGCGGCGGCGCTCTGCACGTGGCACAACGAACCGGCGGAAACGTGGCTCGCCTATCCCGACCGCTTCGAGAAACTGCCGCGCGGGAAGCGCGTGAGCGAAGTCGAAGGCTATGCGGAGGGGGCGTTCATCGTGCAGGATCCTGGCACGGCGCTCGCCATCGACCTTCTCGCGGCGAAACCGGGCGAGCGCATTCTCGACGCCTGCGCGGCGCCCGGCGGGAAGACCGTGCAGCTCGCGTGGCGCGGCGCATCGGTGACGGCGTGCGAGGTGAATCCGCGCCGACGCGCTCGCCTCGCGGCGAACCTGGCGCGGCTGAAACTTGCGGACAAGGTGCAGATCGTCGATACGCCCGACGGGGCGGAAGCCTTCGACAAGGTGCTGGTGGATGCCCCCTGCTCGAACACGGGCGTTTTCCGCCGCCGGCCCGATGCGCGGTGGAACTGGAGCGTGGAAAAACTCGCCGCGCTCGTCAGGCTTCAGGCGGAAATCCTCGACCGCTGCGCGGCGCGGGTTGCTCCGAGCGGTCGGCTCGTCTATTCGACCTGCTCGAACGAGCCCGAGGAGAATGAGGAGCAGGTTGCCGCGTTTCTCGCCCGGCATCCCGACTTCACGCTCGTCGCGTCAAGCGAGTCCATTCCCATTGACAGCGGACACGACGGCGCATTCGCCGCCGCATTCGAGCGGAATCCGGGGGCGTGACCATGAAAGCACTTGTTCAGACGTTCTTGGACGGCGGCCCCGTGATGTGGCCGATTCTCGGCCTTTCCATCCTCGGACTTGCGATTCTCATCTGGAAGGCACTCGAGTTCCGCGCCGGGCGCAGGGAGCGGCGCGGGCTTGGGATCGTTTCGACAATCATCACCGCCGAGCCGATGCTGGGCATCCTGGGGACGGTGACGGGCATCATGCAGACGTTCGGCAGCCTGAACGCGGCGGACGGGTCAATGAATCCGCTCGCGGCGACGGCGGGAATCGGCGAGGCCCTCATCACGACGGCGGCGGGGCTGATCGCGTCCCTCATCCTCATTTTCCCCTACAACGTGCTGGACGGTATGAGCGAGGACTGAATGGGACGGCGGAGACGGCGGGGTGCGCGGCTGGAGATGACGAGCCTGATGGACGTGATGTTCCTCGTCCTCGTCTTCTTCATCTACTGCATCTTCGACATGGCGGTGCATCGCGGGGTGAAAGTCGATCTGCCCTCGGCGGCGGGTGCGGCGGAGAAGGGCGAGCGAATCGTCATCACCATCTCGGCGGACGACTCGCTTCAGCTCAACGGTGCGCCGACGACACGCGAGGAAGTCGTCCGCAAGGTGCGCGAACTCACGGCGGCGAACGTGTCGTGGCCCGTCCTCGTCTCGGGCGACCGCAAGTCGTCCCTCGGCACGGGAATCGAACTTCTCGCCGAACTCAAGTCCGCCGGCGTCGAGAAGGTGAGTTTTCAGGTGAACGGACGACAGCCGTGAAGCGGTTTTCGGTAGCGATTTTCCTCTCCTTATCAGTACACGCCCTGCTGGCGGTCGGGCTTGTCCTCACCATCGCGCTCGGCGACTTTTCGGTCGAGCCTCCCTCGTTTGACCTTTCGCGTGTCGAACTTTCCTTTTCCGAGGAGGAAAGCGACTCGTCGCCGCCCTCCGCCGCGCAACAGGAGATGCCGCGTCCCGATGGCGTGAGGCCGAGGGAAGTACGCCCGCCCGAACCTGAAATGGCGTTCCCCGACCCGATTCCGCCGCCCGCCGTTGAGGCGCGGGAAGTACCGCGTCCGGAGGAGGTGCGCGAGGCGTTGCCCGAAATTCGCGTTGCGGCGGAGGCTTCCGCGCCGTCCGCTCCCGCGCCCCGACAGGCTCAGATTGACGCGCCGCCGCGCCCCCTCGCGCCGATTCACCCCGACTATCCACGCGAGTCGCGGCAGCGCGGCGAACAGGGGCGGGTTCTCCTGGAAGTGCGCATCAGCGAGCGGGGGCGGGTGGACGCGGTGACGGTTGTCGAGTCCTCCGGTTTTGCCGCGCTGGATGCGGCGGCGGTGAAGGCGGCCCGAGCGGCGAAGTTCCGCCCGGCCCGTGCGGGCGGCCGCCCCGTCGCCGACACGCGGCGGATGCCCATCGAGTTCAGATTCAAGTAGGCAATGGCGAATGCGGTATTTGGTATAATATGCACATGAAGAATTTCGGACAGAATAGTCGCGGCAAGCCGCTGATTGTCGCGGTAGGTGTTGCGGCAGGGCATTGGCGGGAGTAGGTCGAGAAAGTCATTTCGCTCTTCAGCGGTGCCGGCGGCCTTGATCTTGGCTTTATTCGTGCAGGTCATGAGGTCATCTGGGCGAACGATCTCTACGGCGATGCCGTAGAGACGTATCGTGCGAACCTCGGTGACCACATCGTCTGCAAGGACATTGAGAAAGTGTTGTCGTCCGAGATTCCGGATTGCGACATCGTGGTCGGTGGCTTCCCCTGTCAGGGATTTTCGGTTGCGAACACGAAGCGGCATGAGGGCGACAAGCGGAATAAGCTCTATCTCCAACTTCTACGCGTTATTCACGACAAGAAGCCGAAATTCTTCGTTGCGGAGAATGTGAAGGGGCTTCTCCATTTCGCAAATGGAAAGGTTTTTGAGACGATTCTCGCCGATATGCGCGGACTTGGCTATCGCGTCCAGACGAGGCTCTTCAACGTCGCCGACTACGGCGTGCCGCAGCGGCGCGAGCGCGTCATCTTCGTCGGCGTCCGCGACGGTGTTGACTTCGACTACGAGTTTCCGAATCCGACGCACGAGAAGGACGGACGCGATGGGCGGAAGAAGTGGGTCGGCGTCGGCGCGGCACTTGCGGACTTGCCGGATCCCGATGCACCGAACGACGTGCCGAATCACGTCTATTCGCGCTACAAGTTGAATTTCAACGGCTACATCGGGCATCGTCCGCTCGACCCGGAAAAGCCGGCCCCGACCGTCACGGCGCGGGGTGACGACAGGGGCGGAGTCATTATTTTGCCGCATCCGAATGGCTTGCGGAGGATGACGGGGCGCGAGCTCGCGACGGTGCAGGGGTTTCCGCTTGATTATGCGTTCGCGGGACCGCTTTCGTCCGTCTACCGTCAGATTGGCAATGCCGTTCCCCCACCGTTCGCGGAGGCGATTGCTCGTCCGTTTAACTCGTATCGGGAGGTGTAAGATGTCACTTTCGCTTGATTTTGTGCCGCGGAAACCGTTTGAGGGCTTCAAATGGAAATGGGCGTGTCTGCAGTGCACGGAGGGTTTGAATGACCCCGTGGTTCTCCTTGGTGTTCTCTTCAGAATGCGCAAGTTGGAGCGTTCCGGCGTTGCCGTGAAGTACAATTCGCAGGCGTTTGCCGACGAACTCGTTTCGCTCTCAAGAGACATCAAGGGGCGCGGCATCGGCGTCGACCTTGCGCGGCGGACGGGCGAGCGTAACCTTATCCGCAATTCCGGACAGTATTGGCGGGCGTTGGGTCTGATTCCGAAGGAAGCACACGGTGGCATCATCGAATTGACTGACTTTGGGCGCAAGGTTGCCGATCGCTAGATTTCGCAGACGGAGTTCGCCGCCGTTACGATCCAGACATTGACTCTCCCGAATCCGGCTATCCAGTCGGATGAAGAATGTCGTCTTTGGCGAGAACATGGGCTTCAACTGAAACCGTTGCTACTTCTGCTCCGCATTCTTCGAGAACTTGACAAAGAGGATGGTTCAGGCTATCTGACGCGGAACGAATTGCAGACGATTATCATTCCTCTATCAGGAACGGTTGGAGTCGAGATTTCTGATTATGTCGCATTCATCCGAGCCTATCGTGATGATCGCCTTGACCTGTCGAAATGGCCGAACTGCTGTCCATCGGCGAACGACCACCGTATCGTGCGTGAGTTCTTGCTCTTCTTGGCGAATTACGGGTATTTGAATCGTATTGTCATGCAAGAAGAGCGGTTCGTCTACAATCGCCTTCTGGATGAGGAGATAACAGAAATCGTGCGTATGGCGGGTGATGGCGGCATTGCGTCGCTTGTCGACCGCCTGAAGGGGTCGAATGTCGCATCCGAAATCGAGCGCAAGAGGGTGCAGACGAGCAACCGCCGTCCGAACCAGGCGAGATTCCGGCGGGCGGTGTTGGGCGAACATCCAAGGTGTGTCATCACAAACGTCACGATGCCGGAGGTGCTGGAGGCGGCGCACATCGTGCCGTTCAAGTATCACGGAGAGGATTCCATTGCCAACGGACTTTGCATGCGATTAGACATTCACCTTGTCTTATCACCAGAGCAAAAAAATCGAGTGGCTATTGACAGTCGCGGCGAAATTTTGGTATCATATGCGCCCGTTGCAGGAGAGGTGGCAGAGCCTGGTTGAATGCACATGACTCGAAATCATGCATACCCGCAAGGGTATCGGGGGTTCGAATCCCTCCCTCTCCGCCATCTTCGCGTCAAGCGAGGGTGCGATGCCAATTCTGCGGGCGTAATTCAATGGCAGAATAGGAGCTTCCCAAGCTTCTTACGTGGGTTCGATTCCCATCGCCCGCTCCACTCTTTACGGTGGGGGTTGGTCTTATGACGGGATTTTGTGACTGAACAGAGAGATGCTTTCCAGATTGACAGTATCCAATTTAGCGGTCGTTGAAAAAGCCGAGGCGGAGTTCGCCCCCGGTCTGAATGTGCTTACAGGCGAAACGGGGGCGGGCAAGTCCGTCCTGATGGGTGCGCTCGAACTCGTCCTGGGCGGACGTTCCGAGAGCGGAGTTGTCCGCGAAGGGGCGAAGGAGGCGCGTGTCGAGGCCTCGTTCGTGCCACCGAAGGGGCTGATGACGCGGATTGGGGGCGTTCTGGATGAGGTCGGTCTGCCGCCGTGCGAGGAGGGCGAACTGATTGTCCGGCGCGTGATTGCCGCGAACGGGGGCGGTCGGGCGTGGGTGAACGACGCCGCGACGACGGTGGCGACGCTGAAGAAACTCGGCCGGGTTCTGGTGGATGTGCACGGGCCAAGGGCGAACCAGAAGATTTTGGAGGAGGCCTTCCAGCGCGGAGCGCTTGACTCGTTCGGTGGCGTTTCGCCGTCGGCAGGGGTCGGCGCGGCGTATGCGAAGGCGTGGGCGGAACTGCGCGAACGGCGGGCGGAACTCGAAAGCCTGGCGGCATCTGGCGCGGGCGAGGACGAACTGGAGGTTCTCCGCTATCAGGTGAACGAAATCGAGGAGGCCCATCTGGCGGCGGATGACGAGGATATCGCCGAGCGCCACGCGGCGGCGGCCCACGCGGCGGAAATCGTCGAGTCGGCGAACGAAATCACCGAAGCCCTCGGTGGCGATGAGTCCGTTGCCGAAACGCTCG
>CAVDWI010000029.1:0-15403 GCA_963612485.1 Barnesiella intestinihominis | reverse complement strand
AGTCTTTATGGGGACTAAACGCAAGTGAAACTTGCATTCACTTTTGGAAGCCACGGAAGTAATTTTGGGGAATAATGTCATTCACACATTCACACAACACGGGCAGATTTTGGTATAATCCTCGCTATGAACAACGCATCCCACAACACCGAATCGCCTTTGCACATCGTCTTCGCCGCCGACCAGCGCTTTCTCCGCCAGCTCACCGTCGCATCGGGGAGCGCCGTCTACGCCTCGCGTGGGGGGGGGGGGGGGGGGGGTATGCCTCCATGTCCTTGACTGCGGAATCGAAGACCCGTCGTGGACGAACTACGCCGCGCTGATCGAGCGTGTCGCCGCGAAGACTCACGTGGAGGTCGCGCTCGTACGCCATCGCATCGACATGTCCCTTTTCGCGAAGTTCGGCGAATGGCACGGGTCGAAGGCGACTTGGGCGCGGCTCCTGATTCCCGACCTGTTGCCCGACGTCGACCGATGCGTCTATTCCGACTGCGACATGCTCTTCGTCGCCGATCCCCGCGAGATGCTGGACGCGCTCGACGATCCGAACGTGCTGATTGCTGGGCATCGTGATCCGTCAGTGGCATGTGATCCGTTAGTGAAATATTTATCCCCCGATGAGCTCTGGTGCCAGAAGCACGGTGTCGAGTTCGATTCGACAACATACATGAACTCCGGCCTTCTTGCGCTGAATCTTGCCGCGTTCCGGGCGGAGAAGATCGTCGAGAAGTGCTTTGCGTTCGCCGCAGAAAATCCCGACGTTCCCTGTCCAGACCAAACGACGCTGAACCGGGTCTGCTTGGGACGCAAGACCCTGCTCCCAGACGGATGGGGGCTTTTCACCTACGAGTGCCGTGCGTTCGACGGACGCATCAAGGCGATTCACTATTCCCCCTGCCGCTGCTGGCCGTGGGAGACCTGCCGAATCTACCTGCACGTGACATGGCTGGCGATTTCGAAGGAATGCGTCGGGATCTGGCTCGACTTTGAGACGCGCATCCTGGGTCTGTCGCTTCCCGGGCCTACGAAACCCGCCCTGCGCCTGCGCCTTGTCGCGGCCGGCATCCTGCTGATGGAGAGAGTCGCGACCCGTCTTGGCATTCAGATCGGGCGTGGCAAGTTTCAGTTGGAGGTTGCCTCGCGCAAAAGGAGCACCCCCGCCTTGGCGAACGCCCGCCGCGAAGTCCTTGGCGAAGACGGGACTCACACTTTATCCAACTGCCGTTTTTAGGCTAAAGACTTGCAAGAGCCGCGTCGCTTCCAGAATTAAACCGTTTTTCTGAAAGTAAGTCGGCGGAATGTCGCTAAATTGGGGATTCTCGCCGCAGTTTGATTTTCTGCCACTTGCACGGCAATTTTTGGTATAATTCTCCCAAATTGTCGGTTGATAATTAAAGAGGATAGTGTGCGATGAAGATAATCAGCAAACTCGTTTCGCTAACCGTGTTGCTGGTCGCCTGTGGAGTTCGGGCGGCTTCGGTCGATACGGCGGATGTGACGGCGGCCGCAAAGACGTGGGCGGCGCGTGGCGCGGCACTCGGTGCGCAGATCGGCACGGGCGGCGTCGATTCCGCGACGGCCTATGCGGTGACGAACGGCTATTCCTTCTACGCCGTCAAGCTGACGGGGGGCGGCACGGTTTTCTTCTCGTCCGACACGGAGTTTGAGCCAATCATCGCGTTCTCCCCCAACTCGAACATCAATCTCTCCAACGAGAAAAACCCCCTGCTTCAACTCCTGCGGCGCGACATCATCGCCCGCGTGGGATTGAGCAACCTTCGCAAGGCGAGCCGGACAGCGGGTGCTTCCACCCAGAGCGCGGCGGATGACAAGAGCGCATTGAAGTGGGCGGCGCTGCTCGCGGCGAATCCAAAGTCCTCCCGGACGGGAGCCGGTTCGAGCGCGACGACCTCCTCGGCGGCTCCCGTTCAGATTGTGGACGACATCTGCGTCGCGCCGCTTCTGACGACGAAGTGGGACCAGACGACGTCGGCGGACGGAATGCCCTGCTTCAACTACTACATGTGGGACGAACTCGGCGGGAAGCCGTCCACGACGGACGTGTGGCCTTGCGGATGCTCGGCGACGGCGCTCGCGCAGGTGATGCGGTATTTCCGCTATCCGACGGCGGAACAGAAGGCGAAGGCGTTTGACTGCGGGGTTAACGGCGTTTCCGTCAGTCTCTCCACAAAGGCGGGGGCTTTCGACTGGGACAACATGGTCGATTTCCCGGGAGGCACGTATAACATCACGGCGGCGCAGCGTGAGGCGATCGGTCATCTGACGTGGAACGTGGCGGTTGCGCTCAAATCGTGGTTTACGGAGGATCTCGGATCGGCACAACCCTACGGTGAGCCGGTGGCGATCCGAGACACCTTTGGTTACGCAAACGCATGGTTATACTGGGATGCGAAGAACTGGTATAAGGGTTCGGGGGGCTTGCATGACCAAACGACGCGGGAGAAGATCGTGCACGCGAACCTCGACGCCGGTCGCCCCGTCGTGTTCAGCATCTACGGCTATCCGAGC
The DNA here is from genome assembly GCA_963612485.1 of Barnesiella intestinihominis. Taxonomy (GTDB): domain Bacteria; phylum Verrucomicrobiota; class Kiritimatiellia; order RFP12; family UBA1067; genus UBA1067. The sequence continues at coordinate 12,874 of CAVDWI010000029.1, read as the reverse complement.
GAACATGTCGGCGACTACAACTATTGGGTGGGGCATGCGGTCGTGGGCGACGGCTACGGCTACCAGACGGTGAACGGCGAGAAGACGGTCTACGTCCACATCAACATGGGCTGGAGCGGCATTGACGACATGTGGTACAACATCCCGGAAATCAACGCGGCGAATTCGGGTGCGTACATCGTGTCGAGCAACACGGACTTCCTCTACATGAGCGGTGCGACGTTTAACATCGCGACGACGGAAGCGGGCGAAATCCTTTCCGGCCGAACCTATGACGAAGACGGCCAACCGATGGCGGGGGCGGTGGTTTCCGCCTACAAGGACGGTGTGCTAGTCGGCTCGACGGTTTCGAGCGAATACGGTGTCTACAGTTTCACTCTTCCGGGCGGTCACGCCTACACGGTGTCGGCGCAGTCGGCGGATGGGAAATACGTCTCCGTCCCGCTTCGGGACATTGCATTGACGTCAACGGTCGGCGATTCGGGTTATATCGTCAGTTCCGAGGCGAACGTCGGCAACTCGTGGGGGAACGACCTCGTGCTTGAGCATCCGAGCGTCCGCATCGGCACGGCCATCTACGGGTCGCTTGACGCGGCGATTGAGGCGGTCAAGTCGGCTGGGCTTGTGAACCCCGTCATCGAGATCGTCGATTCGACCGGGTTGCGCGAATCCGCGACGATTGATTTCGCCTGCACGATTGTCTCGACGAATGCCGACCCGCTGGCGACGCTGATTACGCGGGAGGACGGGGCGCAACTGACCGTCGCCGACGGCGGAGCGGTCGCCTTTACGAACGTGGCCTTTGCGTCGGAAGTGAAGGATTCTGTGCTGGTTTCGGTCGCGGCGGGCGGTTCAATCTCCGTCGCGGGGACGGTCGGCCTCGGGCATATCGTGACGGAAGATGCCAGTGGATTCGTTCTGGCGGGGGCGATTGAGCCTGTTGAGATGGGCGTTGTGCTGGGGGCGGCGGGCGAGACGACTGTGCGCGGAACGGTCTTCGGTCTCTACACGTGTTCGACTGAAGTTGCGTCCGCGAATGCCGCGAAGATCATCAAGTATGACGACGACGAGTTCGGCGGCGCGGCGGATGAAGCCGGGCAGTTGATCTGGGACCGCGTGCCGGTCGATCCGTCCGCCGCGCTGGCCGTCGCGACGAACGACAAGTTCGGCACGACCTACTACCGGTCGCTCAACCAGCTATTCGCGGACTACACGAACGGTGCTGAAATCGTCATCCTGAAGGACTGCGCGACGAACACGTTCACGAAGCCGCTGACAATCAGCAAGGCGGTGACGATTTGCTCGCGGGGAACGCCCCGCGTGATTCAGCCCGCGTCCACCGCCTGCATCACAATCAAGGACGGCGGTTCGCTGACGATTGCCAACCTGACGTTCTCCGAATTCACGGGGCGGCGGCTCTTCTGGGTTGTCGGCGGTTCGCTGACGCTGGAGGACGGCGCAACGCTGGAGAACCTGACGGGAACCGGGTATGAGGACGATTACGAGGCCGACGAGGACGGCGCCGTGCGCATGGATCGGGGAACGCTGATGATGATGCCCGGTTCGCTGATTGCGAACTGCAGCGTGGAGACGGACAGCGGCGGTCTCGGCGGCGGCATTGCGGCGATTGGCGGCACGCTGAACCTCAAGGGCGGCACGATTACGGGCTGTTCGGCGATGGGAACGGGCGGCGGCGTGTACAGTTATGCCGCCACGGTCAACCTCTCGGGCGATGTGCAGGTGACGGGAAACGTCAATGCGAAAGGAGAGACAGACAATATCTACCTTGAGAAGAAGAGTACGCTCTCTGTCGTCGGGGCGCTTGGCGAGGAGTCCGCAGTCGGCGTGCGGAGCGCGACAACCGCGAACAATGCCATCGGGAAGACATTTGCAACCGTGAAAGCCTCGCTGACCGCCGCCCAACGCACGGCGACGGCAGCCGCGTTCTCGTGCGATGCCAACGCGGCGCTTTATGCGACGACCCAGACGGCGAGCGGCACGACGAAACTCGTGTGGGCCGAGAAAATCGACGACGGAACATGCGACCAGTCGGAGGCGGTGGTTCGCGTCGTCTACCCGAAGAGCACGACCTACCCCAAGGGTACTAATCTCTACTACAGCGCGGTTACCGAGGCATTCGCCCGGCTGACGGGTGCGGCGACGGTGGAAATCTTGACGGACACGACGTTTGAGGCGGACTTGACGGTTTCCCAGGCGGTGACGCTTGTCTCATCCGAGGCTTCGCCGCTGACGCTTGCCCGGACAATGACGAGCCTGGGGAATCCCGCGCGGATTGTCGTCACGGGCAACGGGTCGCTGACGGTGACGAACATCACTCTTTCGGGCGCGAACCTGGCGGAGACGAAAGGCCGGGCGATGATTGAGGTCGAGGGGACCCTGACCCTGAAGTCGGGCGCGAAGGTCGCCAACGTCCGCAGCACGGGTTCAGACGCCGTCGCGGCGCGCGGGGCGATTCTCGTTTCGGGCGGCACGCTGACAATGGAAAGCGGGTCCGTCATCGCCGACTGCACGAGCGTTGCCGAAGAGGAGGAGTATGGCGCAGGTGCAGGCGTCTACCTCATCGGCGGCACGGCCTACTTCAACGGCGGCTCGATTACGAACTGCAGCGCGACTTCGCTTGCGGGCGTTTGCGCGGTCAAGAACTCGAAGATCTACGTCTCGGGCGACTTTACCGTGGACGGCAACTCCCTGCAGTACTACTACCCGACGGTGAAGAGCAATCTCTCCGCCGCGGGGAACTCCGAACTCTACCTCACGGGCCCACTGACGGGGCGCATCGGCTACACGACGGCTGAGTACGCCAGCGAGACGACCTTCGGCAAAATTCCGAACTGGAAGTCGTGGACGTTCCAGAACCTGACCAACAGCGCGGCGCAATTCAGGAATGACCTGACGGACAAGCGCGGCGTCGTCGTCACGAATTCCGCGAGCGTGGCGCTACTCGTCTGGGAATCCGCGCTGAACTCAAATGGTTCCTATACGGACGATTCCGTCGAGAACGGCGCGACCTACTGGGTGACGGCGATTCCGGCGGAGACGAGCGACGAGCCGATGCCGATTGTCGTTCCGTGCGAGCCGTTCACGATTACGCACGTGCAGTGCGTTTCCGACGGCGTGTGGGAACTGACGCTCAATCCGGCGACTGTGTTCTGCACCTACCGTCTTTACGGGGCGGACGACCTCTCGTCGATAATCAACGACGCGAATCTCAAGGTCGAGAAGACGCTAGAGGCTTCCGATGTTGACGCGGACGGCGGTTTCACGATGCAGGTCGAATCGCCGACATCCCAGCAGTTCTGGCGGATTGTCGGCGAGGCGGGTGAAAGATACGAATAGAACAGGAAAGAGAAGAGAAATCATGGCAAAGGATACGGAGAAGACGGGCAACACCGCGCTTGATGCGGTGATGAGCCAGATTCGCAAGGAATTCGGCGAGATGTCGATTATGCGTCTCGGCGACCAGGAGGTAAAGGAAATACCCGTCATCTCGACGGGTGCGCTTTCGCTCGACATGGCTCTTGGCGTGGGCGGCTTGCCTCGCGGGCGCATCGTGGAGTGCTACGGGCAGGAGTCGTCGGGCAAGACGACGCTCGCCCTGCACGTCGTCGCGAATGCGCAGAAGGCGGGCGGAATCGCCGCGTTCATCGACGCGGAGCACGCGCTTGACCCGACGTATGCGAAGAAGATCGGCGTGAATCTCGATGACCTGGTCGTTTCCCAGCCGAATTCGGGCGAGGAGGCTCTGACGATCTGCGAGCAACTGGCGAAGTCGGGTGCACTTGACGTGATTGTCGTGGACTCCGTCGCCGCGCTTACGCCGCAGGCGGAAATCGACGGCAACATGGGCGACAGCCACATGGGGCTTCAGGCGCGGCTGATGTCGCAGGCGATGCGCAAGCTGACAAGCGTTCTGGCGAACACGAAGACGCTGTGCATCTTCACGAATCAGGTGCGCGAGAAGATTGGCGTGATGTTCGGCAATCCCGAGACGACTCCCGGCGGCAAGGCACTCAAGTTCTACGCCTCGTGCCGTCTTCAGGTTCAGCGCATCGGGGCGATTAAGAACACGGCGGGGCAGGTCGTCGGCAACCGTACGCGTGTGAAGGTCGTGAAGAACAAGGTCGCGCCGCCGTTTACGGAAGCCGAGTTCGACATTCTCTACACGTGCGGCATTTCGTATGAGGGTTCCGTCCTTGACGCGGCCCTCGCGCGTGGCATCGTCGAGAAACGCGGCAGTTGGCTGAGCTTTGGCGATTCCCAGCTTGCGCAAGGCTCGCTTGCGACAATCGACTACCTCAAGAACAACCCCGAGGTGACGGCGAAGATTGTCGAACTTGTGAAGACGACTCCGGTCAACCCTGCCGCCACCAAGAAGCGGTAAGTCGCCTACGGCAGTTTCGTGACGGCGACGGGGCGGAAGAGTCCCGCCGTCGTCAGGGTCGATACCACGGTGAAAGTCCCCTTCTCCGCATCCCAGCGGAGGGCATGGACTTCATCCGACCGCTCCATCGTGACGAGCGCGAGCGTATCCGTGACGAAGAGAAAGTCGCGCGGCCAACTGCCGGGCAGGAGCGTCCGCGCCTTGAAGACCAGTTTCCCCGTTTCCTCATCGTAGTCGAAGGAGACAAGCGAGTTTTCGCCGCGATTCGAGATGACGATGCGCTTCCCGTCGGGCGAAAGGCGCAGAGCCGAGGCGAGGTCGCCGTTGTAGCCGCGACCCGTATCCCCGGCCGGGAGGGTCGGTGCGGAATCGAGCGCGGTGAATCCCTTTTCGGATGACCAGCGGTAAGTCCCGAGTTTGTTGCCGAGTTCAAAGATGAGGAACGCCAACTTTCCGTTCGGATGGAAGAGCAAATGGCGCGGGCCCGCACCCTTCGGTTCGGTTGCGAAGGCCTTGCCTTCCGGATAGGTGACGACTTCGTCAAGTCCGAGGTCAACCACGCAGAAACTCTTTCCGTCCGGCGTGGGCAGTACCTGATGGCAGTGCGCGGCATCCTGTCGCGGCAGGTTCGGACCGATGCCCTTGTGCTGGTAGCTTACGACGCGCCCGAACGTCCCGTTCGTCACAGGGATGTAGCCCACCGTGCCTTTCACGTAGTCCGCCCAGTTCACCTGCTTGCCGTCCGGCATCACCGACACGTGGCAGGGCGAGCCGCCGATACCGACTTCACCCAACTTCGTCAGTTTCGTGTCCTCGACCGCGAACGCGGCGACTCCGCCCTCCGTACAGGAGTAGAGAATCCGTCCGTCGGGCGAAAGCACCTGATAGATTGCCTGCCGCACGGGATAGGACGCGACGATTTTCATCGCTCCCGTGTCGGGGTTCAGTTCGACCGCGTGCAAGCCGTTCGTGTGCGCGGCGTCCGTATAACAGCCAATGTAGATAATCATTGCCAATGCTCCCATCATTTCGCTTGATTCCCGTTCGTTGACTCATTCGTTTCCGCCACGCGGCAGAACTTCGGGTTGTTGCCCGCGATGACGAGGGCGACTTCGCCCTTCACCTTCAAATCGGTGTATTCCTTCACAAGGTCGGAAAGGTAGCCGCGCGAAACCCGTTCGTGGAGTTTCGTGAGTTCGATGCAGACGGCGGCTTCGCGGTCGCCTAGCGCGTCGAGCGCCGCCTGAAGCGTCGCGGCGATTCGGAACGGCGACTCGTAGCAGATGAGCGTATGCTCGCGGTCCTTGTCCTCCGCAAACCAGTTGCGGAGCGCACCCGGCCCGCGCGGCGGGAATCCCCGAAAGGTGAATGAACTCGTGGAGAGGCCGCTCATGAGCAGCGCGACGTTCACCGCGCTCGCGCCCGGTATCACCTCATACGGCACACCTTCCCGTGCGCAGGTGCGAATCAGACGATAACCGGGATCGGAGATTCCGGGATACCCGCCGTCCGAACAGAGCGCGACTTCGCTCCCGGCGCGAAGTGCCGCGACAATCCGTTCGGTGATGCGATCCTCGTTTCCCTGACGGTAGGAAATCATCTCCGGTCGGGGAATCTCGAAGTGGGAGAGGAGCTGCCACGTCCGCCGCGTATCCTCACAGGCGATGAGCGTCGCCGTCCGGAACGCCTCCAGCGCGCGTGGCGAGAGGTCGCCGAGATTCCCGATTGGCGTTGCAATCACGTGGAGCATACCGTCAATTTCCCTCCACCACGCGGTCGCGCTTCAGGAAGGCGACGCGCGCAAGAAGAATGATGAGCGCACCCACCAGATAGAAGAGCGCGAGCGAGGACATCGAATACGACATGTTGCCGTTGAACGCCTTTGCAATCCACGGCAGGACGGTCGAGGAAAGCGAACCGAAGAGAAAGGCGATGCACATCATGATGCCGACACCCGACGCATGGTAGCGGGGATTGACGACGTCGAAGAACGAGGCCATGAAGTTCGAGTCGTAAACGCCGCGGAATACGCCGAACCCGAACATTGCCACGCAGCACAGCGTGAACGAAGTCGTCATCGACATCCAGACGATGAAGGGAATCGCGCAGCCAAGCCCGACCATCCCCAGTTCGAGGCGAATGCCTGGGTGCGACTTCACGACCCTGTCGCCGAAGCGGCTTCCGGTCATAATGCCGAGGATTGCCCCGAGGTAGTGCCAGAGGACGGCGTGTAGCCCCGCCCACTGCTTGAGGAAGGGACACGAATCGAGGAACGAACCCTGCAAATGCGACGGCATCCAGTTCTTGAACCCGATATCAACGTAAATCATCATCGCCAGCCCCAGTGCAACGCAGAGTGCCGTCGGCTTCGAGAAGATCGCCGCGCACGCCTCGCGGATGCTCGGCTTCGCGGCGGACTGACCTTCGGCGTGAGCGTTCGCCGGTTTCGTGTCGCGCAGGAAGAGCGCGAGCACAATCGCCCACGCAAGCCCGATGCCGCCGAAAATCCAGAAGGGCGTGCGCCAACTCTCCCCGCCTTTCCCGGCGAGAAAGCCCGCAAGTCCGCCGCACCCGACGATGCCGAGATAAAGCCCGAGTTGGAGAATCGACATTGCCGTCGCCCGCGAATCCTTGTGGAGTTGCGAGACGAGGGAACTCGCCGACGGATAGTAGAAGGTCTGACCGAGTCCGTTCAGGACACCGTAGGTGACGATGAGCAGACCGACGGACGCGACGAAGCCTGAGGCGAAGATGCCGAAACAGAAGATCGCCACGCCGATTGTCACCATCCACTTGCGGTTGAAGAGGTCTGCCGTGAGTCCCGCAAACGGAACGCAGAGACCATACATCATTGCGAAAACCGTTCCCACCACGCCGATGGAAACCTTATCGACGCCAAGCGAGGTGCAAATCGCCGGGATGGAGGGTCCGAACAACTGCCGCGTTCCCTGCTGGAGGAAGAACGCCACCCAAAGGAGAATGAGCGCCGTCCACTTGTAGTCGAGTTTCTTCATTGGGTGTTATTCCTTTCCCTGCGTTTGCGTTTCAGGTTTTCTTTTGCCGAACCGAAGTCGGAGGGCGATCCTGACGGATTCCGTCGCAATGCCCGCCGTGATTTTCGAGTAGCCGTGTGCGCGGTCGGTGAAGACGATGGGGATTTCGCGAATCGTGCAACCCGCCTTCCACGTGCGGTGGTTCATCTCCAACTGGAAGGAGTAACCTGCGCTTTCGACGGTCGGGAAGTCGATCTTCCTAAGCGTCGCCACCTTCCAGCACTTAAAGCCGCCCGTCGGGTCGCGAAGCGGCATGCCCGTGACCGTGCGGATGAAGATGCCTCCCGCACGGGAAATCAGGCGACGGCGGAACGGCCAGCCCGGCGTCCCGCCGCCCTTCACGTAGCGCGAGCCGATGACGAGGTCGGCGTCTTCCGCGACGAGGCGCGGCAGATCTCCCGGATTGTGGCTGAAGTCGCAGTCCATCTGGACGACTTTTGCCGCGCCGAGGTCAATGGCCTTCTGGAATCCGGCGACGTAGGCGCGACCAAGCCCCTCCTTCTTCGTGCGGTGCAGGCAGTGGATGCGCGGTTCAGTTTTGCGCATTTCCTCAATGATGTCGCCCGTGCCGTCCGGCGAATTGTCATCGACGAAAAGAAGTTCGAAGTCGGGGGACTGCGCGAGCACCGCCGATGCCATCGGCTTCACGTTTTCCTTTTCGTCGTAAGTCGGAATGACGATGACCGTCTTCATTTCACTGCCTCGAAGATTGTTTCTGGTGAGGCCATGCGCCCCTTGCCGGAGACTCCGCACGCGAGTTCGCCGTCATCCGGCTCGATGACGCGAACGCCCCGCGCCTTCAGCACGGCGAGGTTCTCCCGTGTCGCGGGGTTCTCCCACATACCCGTGTTCATCGTCGGGGCGACGGCAATCGGTACGCGGGTCGCAAGGAGAGTGGCGGTGAGCAGGTTGTCCGCGATGCCGAAGCGCATTTTCGCGAGCGTGTTTGCCGTCGCGGGGGCGACGACCACGAGGTCGGCGCACTCGGCGAGCGAGATGTGCTCGGGCTTCCACTGCGCGGGCGCGGCGAATTGGTCGATTGCCACGGGATTGCGCGAGAGCGTCTGGAAGGTGAGCGGGCGCACGAATTCGCCCGCCGCCGGGGTCATGACCACGTGAACGTCGTCGCCGTTCTTCACGAAGAGGCGCACGAGTTCCGCCGCCTTGTAGGCGGCGATCGAACCCGTCACGCCGAGGAGAATCGTCCGGCTCATCGCGCACACCTTTCCCGAAGGTCGTCAACGGCCGCCTTCATGTCCGCCTGCTTGAAAAGATAACTCCCGGCGACGAACTGGTTCGCACCCGCCTTCGCCGCGAGGACGGCCGTTTCCGCGTTCACTCCGCCGTCCACCATGATGTCGAGTTCTGGCCTTCGTTCGCGCAGCCACGTCACCTTGGGGAGGCAGTCCGCAATGAACTTCTGTCCGCCGTAGCCGGGATGAACCGTCATCACGAGCGCCTCGTCAATCTCGTGCAGATACGGGGCGAGAATCTCGACGGGCGTTTCGGGGTTGAGGGCGATGGCGGCCTTCAGGCCGAGGGCGCGGATGCGCTTCAGTTCGCGGTGCAGGTCGCAGTCAGCCTCCACGTGAACCTGAATCGTCTGCGCGCCGGCTTCCGCGAACTTCTCAAGGTAGAGGTCGGGACGCGACATCATCAGATGCACGTTCCGCGTGAAGTTCGGCGCGGTTTTTGCCGCGAGCCGCACCACGTCTGGTCCGAACGAGAGGTTCGGCACGAAGTGTGCGTCCATGATGTCCAGGTGGAGTGCTTCCGCGCCCGAAGCCTCGGCGCGGCGGATTTCGTCCGCCAACCGTCCGAAGTCCGCCGCCAGAAGAGATGGGAGTATTTCAATCTGCATAGGTGAATTATACCATTTAATGCGCCGTTCGCCTACCGTCCGCCGCGTTCGAGGAAGCGTCCCATGCGGTTTCCCGTGAGTCTGCCGTTCTCGTAGGGGATGCCGCCGTTCACCATCACGCACGAAACGCCGGACGAGAACTGGTGCGGCTTCACGTATGTCGCGTTCGCGGCGAATGCGTCTTCCTTCCAGACGACGATGTCGGCGAACGCACCCTTCTCGAGAATGCCGCGCCGGGGAATCCCGAACCGCCGCGCAGGGACGGACGTCATGCGGGCGACTGTCTCCTCGCGCGAGAAACCGAGCGCCCTTACGCGGCGGTAGAACTCCGGCATCGTCCCGTAGGCGCGCGGATGCGGATGGTCTGCGCCCAGCGGGCCCCACGGCGCACGGAGCGAAGCATCCGACCCCGGCACAATCCAGGGCTGCGCAAGGATCTTGTCGAGGTTCTCCTCGCTCATTCCGAAGAAGAACGCCCCCGTGCGGCACAAGTCCTTCGCGAGGACGTCGCAGACGAACGCACCCGGCGAGCCGAAGGGGCGGCAGGCTTCCGCGACCGACTTCCCCGAATAGGGCTTCGTCTCGTCGCACCACGTCCCGCCAATCATCACGGACGACCAGTCGCGGCTTGAGGCGTTGATTTCGTCGATGATGCGCTGGCGCGTCGCCGGGTCGGCGAGACGGACGCACTCCGCCTTTGCCGCGCCCTCGCCCGCCCAGTCGGGGAAGACGACGTCGAGATCCGTCCCCGCCGCGCAATACGGATAGCGGTCGCTGCCGAGCAGAAGTCCCGCCGCCATCGCCTTTTCAATCTTCTCGAGTGCCGCGTCAATCTTGTGCCAGTTCGTGCGCCCGCTCGTCTTGAGGTGCGAGATTTCGGCGCGGATGCCCGTCGCGTGGATGAGTTCGATCACCTCGTCAATGGACTCGAGCAGTCGGTCGCCCTCGGATCGCATGTGCGTCGCGTAGAACGCGCCTTTCGCGGCGGCGGCTCGTGCGAGTTCGACGACCTCTTCATTCGTCGCGTATTTGCCGGGCTGGTAGATGAGTCCCGTCGTCAGTCCCCAGCCGCCCTCGTCGAGCGACCGTTCGAGGAGCGCAACCATCCGCCGCGTCTCATCCGCCGTCGATTGCCGCCCCGCATAGCCGACGACTGACGAGCGCAGGGTGTTGTGGCCGATGAATTGGATGGTGTTGACGGCGGGCTTCGCCGCCCCCAAGACCTCGCGGTATTCGGCGAGCGAATGCCACGTCAGGCGTTCGCCGAGAAGCGAAGCCCAGTCCGAGGAAAGCCGCGCCTCGCCGTAGCGCGGCGCGACCGAGCCGCCGCACTGACCGTTGATTTCCGTCGTGACGCCCTGCGAAATCTTCGAAGGTGCGTCCGGTTCGAGGACGAGATAGGCGTCGGAATGGGCGTGCGCGTCGATGAAGCCGGGCGTGACGAGGTGTCCCGTCGCGTCAATCGTGCGCACGGCGTCGTAGTGCGCCGGGGCTTCCGCCTGCGGCACGAGCGCGGCGATTGCGTCCCCCTCGACCAGCACGTCTCCGACGAACGCGGGGGCTCCCGTGCCGTCGATGATCGTGCCGTTGCGAATGACCGTCATTGTGCCGCGCTTCAGTTCTTGAAGGAGTGGATCGGGGCGGGGATGCGTCCGCGCCGGGCAATCATCTTCTCGCAGGAGAACTTCGAGACTTTCATGATCGGTGCGTGACCGAGCAGTCCGCCGAACTCGACGGTTCCGCCCACCTTCTTCCCGGCGACGGGAATCACGCGCACCGCCGTCGTCTTCTGGTTCACCATGCCGATCGCCGCCTCGTCCGCGATGATGCCGCTGATGGAAGCCGCGCTCGTGTCGCCGGGAATCGCAATCATGTCCAGTCCGACCGAGCAGACGCAAGTCATCGCCTCCAGCTTCTCGATCGTGAGCGCCCCCGCGTTCACCGCGTCGATCATCCCCTGGTCTTCGCTCACGGGGATGAACGCGCCGGAAAGCCCGCCGACATACGAACTCGCCATCACGCCGCCTTTCTTCACCTGGTCGTTCAGGAGCGCGAGCGCGGCGGTCGTGCCGGGCGCACCGGGATGTTCGAGGCCGATTTCCTTGAGGATGTCGGCGACCGAATCGCCGACGGCGGGAGTCGGGGCGAGCGAAAGGTCGATGATGCCGAACGGCACGCCGAGGCGGTGGCTCGCCTCCTGCGCCACGAGTTGCCCCACGCGCGTAATCTTGAACGCCGTTCGCTTGATTGTCTCGCACAGCGTCTCGAAGTCCGCCCCGCGAATCGTCTGCAGCACGTGGTTCACGACCCCGGGACCCGACACGCCGACGTTGATGACCGCGTCGCTTTCGCTCACGCCGTGGAACGCACCCGCCATGAAGGGGTTGTCGTCCGGCGCATTGCAGAGAACGACGAGTTTCGCGCACCCGATTGAGTCGCGGTCTTTCGTGCGCGTCGCCGTCTCCTTGATGATTTCGCCCATCAGCCGCACGGCGTCCATGTCGATGCCCGTCTTCGTCGAGCCGACGTTCACCGACGAGCAGACGCGCTCCGTCACCGCCATCGCCTCGGGAATCGACCGGATCAGCAGTTCGTCCGCCGGCGTCATGCCCTTCGAGACGATTGCCGAATAGCCGCCGATGAAGTTGACGCCGAGTTTCTTCGCCGCGCGGTCGAGCGTCTTCGCAATCTTCACGAAGTCGGCGGGCTTCCTGCAGCACGCCGCGCCCACGATCGCCGCCGGCGTAATGGATACGCGCTTGTTGACAATCGGCACGCCGAACTCGCGCCCGATTTCGTCGCCCGTCCGCACGAGATCCCGCGCCTTCGTCGTCAGTTTCGCGTAGATCTTGTCGCAGGTCGCCTTCACGGAACTCTCGGCGCAGTCCAGAAGCGAGATGCCCATCGTGATGGTTCTCACGTCCAGATTCTCCTCGAGAATCATCTTGTTGGTTTCGAGGACCTCGTTGATGTTGATCATGGCTGGTCTCCCGTCCTCAGACGCGGTGCATCTTCTCGAAGATTTCGGACTTCTGGCAGCGGATGCGCAGGCCGATTTCGTTTCCGAGCTTGGCGAGTTCGACCCCCACCTTGTCGAACGTCTTGCGGCAGCCCGCGAAGTCGACGATCATCATCATGTTGAAGTAGCCGCCGATCACGGTTTGCGTGATGTCGAGGATGTTGATCTTCTCCTTGGCGAGATAGGAGGTGGTCTTGGCAATGATGCCCACGGTATCCTTGCCGACAACGGTGATGATGACTTTCTTCATAGTGCGTCGTATTATACCATATTGGCGGAGCAATGGGACGTTGCGGACGTTGCCGACGCCCGACAGAACCGCCGCATCCGCTCTGTTTTTGGTATAATGTGCGGTATGAAACCGATTGCCACCAACATCGCGGACTTCGAGACCCTGCGCAAGGCGGGGCAGATCTATGTCGATAAGACGGCGCACCTGCACCGCCTCGTCACCGATCCGTCGCGATCATATTTCTTCTGCGCACGGCCGCGTCGGTTCGGCAAGTCCCTGAGCGTCACGACGATGAAGTCCATCTTCC
>CAVDWI010000028.1:0-15889 GCA_963612485.1 Barnesiella intestinihominis | reverse complement strand
GAATCAAACTCTCAGAAAAAGAAAGTTTTGAGTATTTTAGCTCTCACACAAACATTCTGTTATGTTCCGTGTCCCTTCCGAATGTTCAACTTTCGTCGAACCTCAGAGACACGCCTCAAGCACTCTCGTTTCAAAGATCATCGTTCGTCTTGCCTCGGTTTGGCTTGCGCCGCGCCGTATCGGGCGAACAGGGGCATAGTATAGCAAAAAAATCGGTCGGAGAGCAATGGGGAATTTGAAGAAAAACAAAAAAAGTTTCTTATCTTGCGATAAAAATCAAATCCACATGCTTTTTTGACATGCCTTTCAGCCGATTTCGCCCAGCATCTTGCCGATTCGCTGAACGGCAACCTTGATTTTCTCAAGACTCGTTGCATAACTCATGCGGATGAAGCCCACGCCGCTTGGGCCGAACGCACTGCCCGGCACACAGGCGACCCCGTATTCCTTCAGGAGCTTCATCGCGAACTCCTCGTCATTCAGCCTCGTCTCGCGAACGCTCGGGAAGATGTAGAACGCCCCTTTCGGCATCAGCGTCCGAAGCCCCATCTCATTCAACGCCGGCACGAGATAGTCGCGACGCTTGCGGTATTCCCGGCGCATATGGTCAACGTCCTTGTCCCCAAAGTCCATGGCCTCGACACCCGCCGCCTGACTCAGCGTCGGTGCGCTCATGATGCCATACTGGTGAATCTTCATCATCGCGTCAATGACATCCAAGGGACCACAGGCATACCCGAGCCGATAGCCCGTCATCGCCCAGCTCTTTGAGAATCCGTTCAGCAGAATGACGCGGTCACGATATTCCGGAAACGAAGTGAAGGAGACGAGCGGCTTCGTCAGGTCTGCGTCGTAATTCAGTTCCGAATACACCTCGTCCGCTAGGATGAGGAGGTCGTGCCGCTCGGCGAATTCAAGGATTGCCTTCATGTCCCCAACGGACAGCGTCGCACCCGTCGGGTTGCAGGGGAAATTGAGCAGAATCGCCTTCGTGCGCGGCGAAACCTTCCTTTCCATTGCCGCAACCGTCAGACGGAACTCGTCCTCGACCCGCGTTTCAACGGCGACGGGGACGGCGTGCGCGAGTCGAATCGTTGGCGCATAACTCACGAAGCACGGCTCGTGATAAAGGACTTCATCCCCCGGTGCGCAAATCGCCCGAATGGCGAGGTCAATTGCCTCCGAGACGCCAACCGTGACAAGAATCTCCTTCTCCCACGCGAAGTGCGCATTGAACCGCCGCGCCAGATAATTCGCAATCGACTGCCGCAACTGGGGCGTGCCCAAGTTTGACGTGTAGTGCGTCCCGCCGTTTTCAAGACAGGTGACGGCCGCACGGGAAATGTGCCAGGGCGTATCGAAGTCCGGCTCACCCACTCCGAGCGACACAATGTCCTTTGACTGCGCGACAATGTCGAAGAACTTCCTGATGCCGCTCTTCGGCAATTCCACAACGTGTTTGGCAACTCTTTCTCTCAAAACCACAGCCTCCTCTTGCCCGGTAGAACCGTCTGCGGCGACACAATGCGCACCCCCTCGAACGAATTCTTCCGTCGGGAGATTACACAGACGCTCAAACTGTCATCCGCAACTCTCATACTGCGTATTATACCAAAAAATCCGCCGCACAGCGGATAGCTCTGCAACGAATGTATTGATTGCGCGGTTTGCGCGACATGGCGAAATCCAAAAGAAAAAACTATTTCTTTACTGGTTCAAGGATCCAGCGCTTGTTGAACCAGAACCATTCGCCCGGACGCGCCCGGACTTCCGCATCAAGGAGGGCGAGTACCTCGCGCGTCAAGCGCCGCGCCTCCTCCTTCGCATCGGACGCGGCAACGTTCGGGCGAAGCGTCGCAATGTGGTTGAAGACATGCCGACCGCCTTCACGGCGCATCGCCGCCACGACAATCGGCGAACCGCACTTCACGGCGAACATCGCTCCCGCGTGGCTCACGTTCGCCGTGCCACCCAGGAACGGGGCATCCACGTCCTTCATCCTCACGCGCAAGTCCGGCAGAATCGCAAAGGCGCGTCCCGCCCGCAGACGCTCCTTGATCTTCACGAGCGTGGACTTCTCATTGCGGTCCAGAACCTCGATGTCACCGTACTGACGGTTCATCCATTCGTTGATCTTCGGATTGCGCTGACGCGCGGCAATCGCGAAAAGCGGCAAGCCGTATTTCGCCATCGACCATGCCGCCATATACCAGTTGCCCGAATGGGGAACCATAATGACGACTCCGCGCCCTTCGTCCACCAGTTCCTGAAGACGGTTCTTGTAGAGGAGTCCGTCCCTGACATAGCGATCCATCCACTTTCGCGTCAGTCGCGGCGCACGGATCATCTCCACGGCGGACTGCAGGATGTTTGCGAGCGACTGCCGCGCAATCGCCGCGACCTCCCGTTCGCTCTTTTCGGGAAAAACGGAGCGGATGCGCCCCAGTGTGCGGGTGCGCTGAAAGCGCAGCACGTCGAAGAGGAACGCGCTTAACCCATGCGCCGCCGCCATCGCCACGCGGTACGGCACGGCATTCACGAGCGCACAGACAGCTCGGAAAGCCCCGTATTCGACGTTAACCGCTATCTTTCCCTTCGCCATACCACACGTTCCGCGTCAGTCGAGGATGCCCTTCGAGGGCGGCTCCGAGTTATCCCACCAACTGCCCTTCGCGGACGAAATGCGCGAAATCGGCTTCGTCGTCAGCTGCTTGCCCTTCGCGGACGCGGTGCGGATGACGACCACGTCCGTGTCGCCGCCTTCCGCCCCCGTACGCTTCACCTGCTCCTTCGGCAGAAAATACTGCTGGTGGATCTTCTGGTTCTTCGCCGGCTTGAACTTGACGTAGAGCGTCTCGGGACACCCCTCCTGAAAGAAGATGATGCGCGACTTCGGCTTCTCCGGCGCAAGGCGGTATTCCTTGTTGCGGATAAGACCCCCGAACCGGAAGCGCTTGATGTAGCTGAAGCCGTAGCCGCCCTCCTCGTAGACGCAGGTGAAGTCGCGCGTCTCGCGGTCTTTCTCCTGATCGAAACGCAGGACGGCGAGAAGATCCTTGTCGACGAATATCTTGTCCTCCGGCTGGGTCTTCTTGAAGCGTCCGTCCTTCCAGACGAAGATGAGTTCGTCGAGAGAGGAGCACTTGAAGAGTTCGTCGCCGCCGCGTAGGCCCGACCCGACGTAGTTGTTCTCGCGATCCCAGCGGATCGTGAGTTCGCTCGCCGTAATCGCCTTCACGTCCACCTGCTTGAACGCCCCCTTCTCGATGCGCGTGCAACGCGGATACTTCTTCGCGTATTCGCGGATGAGCCGCTTCAGGTATTTCACAACGAACGCCCGAAGGTGGACGAGATTATCCTGAACCTCCTTCTCCTCCGCCTGAATGGCAGCGATTTCCTCACGGTTGCGGTCGATGTCGAATTGGGAGATGCGGCGAATCTGCAACTTGAGGAGGCGTTCCACATCCTCGTTCGTAACGTCGCGACGGAGTTCCTTCCTGAACGGACGAAAGCCCTCGATGACGGTCTTTTGCACACCCTCGTAGGTTTTCTCGTTCTCGATGCGCTTGTAGATACGCTCCTCAATGAAAATGCGGTCGAGCGTCCGGGCGTGGAAGAGGTCGTCGAGTTCCTGCAGGCGGATTTCCTGCTCGCGCTTCGTCAGAGCCATCAGCCGCTCGACGTTCTTCTTCAGGATTTCCGTCACGCTCATCAGGCGCGGCCGACCGTCGTCCAGCACGATCGGGCGCGACGCAATCGACTTCTCGCAGTTCGTGAACGCATAGAGCGCGGTCATCGTCTTTTCCTGATTCGCCCCCGCCTGAAGTTCGAGTTCAATCCTTACGCTTTCGCTCGTCAGGTCATGAATCTTTCGGACGGCGACCTTTTTCTTCTTGATTGCGTCCTCGATGGACGCAGAAAGCGTGTCCGTCGTCTCGCCCCACGGCAATTCCGTAATGACAAGTTTCGACTTGTCCTCCGGCTCGATGCGGGCGCGAACCTTCACCTTCCCGAGTCCGTCGGCATACTCCGAGACATCCATGATGCCGCCGAGCTGGAAGTCGGGGAAGAGCGCAACGGGCTTCTTCTGAATAAGGTCGATTTCCGCTTCGAGGAGTTCGATGAAGTTGTGCGGCAGAATTGCCGTCGAAAGGCCAACGGCAATGCCGTCCGCGCCCATCATCAGGAGAAGTGGAATCTTCGCGGGCAGATAGACGGGTTCCTCCTTGCGCCCGTCGTAGTTGGGCACGAAAGTCGTGGTCTTCTTGTTGAAGACCTCCTTGCGGGCGAGATCGGTCAGGCGGCATTCGATGTAGCGCGTCGCCGCGTGGGGCATTCCCGTATAGAGCGAACCGTAGTTCCCCTGCCCGTCGATCAGGTAGCCCTTGCCTTCGCCCCACAGCTTGTTCGCAAGGACGACGATTGCGTCGCCAATCGAAGCATCGCCGTGGGGGTGGTATTGCATCGCGTGACCAACGATATTCGCGACTTTCGTGTAGCGTCCGTCGTCCTTCTCCCAGAGGGAGTGCATGATTCGCCGCTGCACGGGCTTCAGCCCGTCCTCCACCGCCGGAATCGCGCGCGAGCAAATCACATACGCCGAATAGTGGCGGAAGTTGAAGTCGTAGAGATCCTTCATCGGACCCGTCCCCGTCAGCCCCTTCGCCTCGGCGGAGGGCGGCTGGACGGGTTCGGGTTCGGGTTTCGCGGCGGATTCCGCCGTCGGCTTCACGACGGTCTTCTCAGGCTGATTGCCCTTTTCGGGCTGATTGAAGATGTCAAGGGTGTCAAACAGGCTTGGCGGTTGGTTCTCGTTGTTCGATTTCTTTGCCATGTTGAAAAGTCTTCTCCAGTCAAATGTCTTCTAAAGTGTATAGGCGGGCATCCTCAATCGCCGTCAATGACCTTGCGGCGCAGGGACTTGATTTCGGAATGCGCCCGCTTGTCGGCGAGCATCTTCTGCTTCTGCCGACGGGAACGGCGGCGCTTCTGCCGACGGATTTTCTCCCGCGCCTGTCGGGCGGATGACTTGCGCTTGCGTTCGCGTTCGAGAATCAGCTCCGCCAGCATCCGCCGCGCAAGCCAACGGTTCGTCTCACGGCTGCGGGTTTCACCGCACCGCACCATCAGCCCGCTCGGCTCGTGCGAAAGACGCACGACGTTCGACGTCTTGTTGGTCTTCTGCCCACCGGGACCTCCGCCGAGGATGAAACTCTCCTCAAGATCCTCCTCGTAGACGTCCGCCTCCGCCATCAGCGCGGCAATCTTCGCAATCGTCTCGGGCGAAATCATTTGCGCCGGTTTCGCTGACGGGCGCGGTGCGCGAGGACGAGACGCTTCACGCCCCAATAGGTGATGGGTGTCAGGATGAGGGCGAGGACAAAGCCGCCCAGGAAGAAACTGAAAATCACGGGTCCCGACAGCGTCTTCACCGCCTCCCACGTCCATTCCTTTGGAAGCGCATAGCCCTTGCTGCCGAAGATGAGGCGATACGCGACCCACGTCTGGGCGGGATAGATGAACCAGATCGTGACTGGATTCGTCAATAGAGTCCCGACCGTCGCACCGATTTTGCTGACCTTCATTATGAAGGAGAGCGGAACGGAAACCATCAGCTGCGCCCCGAACGGGATTGCGCAGCCGACGAACATTCCAAGCGCCCATCCACCGGCAATGTATTCGGGCGTGGCCTTCTCGGTCACGATCTGCTGCCGAATCCAGCGGAGATAGTCGCGCAACTTGTTCATACGGGATGGACGAAGAGACCGCTCCTCAATTTCGGTTCGAACCACGTCGACTTGGGTGGCATGATCGCCCCCGCGTCGGCAATCGACATCATCTCCTCCACGCTCACGGGTTCCATTGCGAACGCGATTTCCGCCGCGCCGGAATCGACCCGCTCCTTCAGCGCGGAATCGCCGCGGATGCCGCCCATGAAGGAAATGCGCACGTCGGTGCGCGGATCGGCGATACCGAGGATTGGCGCGAGCAGATTATCCTGCAGATACGAGACGTCAAGCGACGAGACGACGTCGCCGCCCGGGGGAAGAGTCCACGAGAGATCCGTCCAGTTGCCGCGATAATACATGCGGCAGTTGCGCTGACCTCTCTGCCCGATCATGAACTTCTGCGATACGGCGGAAAGGAATTCGTAGGGCGAAAGGCCGCGCATATCGCGCACGAGGCGGTTGTAGGGGAGAATCTTCAACTGGCTCGCCGGGAAGATGACGCCCATGAACCAGCGGCTCTCGCCCGCGAAGTCATGAGCCTTCGCATACCGCGCCGCCGCCGCCGAACGGTGATGCCCGTCGGCAATGTAGGCGACCGGAATGCGGGCGAAGAGCTCCTGCAACTCGTCCGCAAGGCAAGCCGACCCCGAGGCGATTTCCCACACCGTATGACCGATGCCGTCCGCCGCGACGAAGTCGTAGATCGGCTCGCCCTGACAGGCGACACGGACGATTTCGTCAATCGCCCTGTCGTCGCGGTAGGTCAGGAACACGGGACCCGTCTGCGCACCGAGAACCTCGATGTGCCGCGTTCGGTCGTCCTCCTTGTCGGCACGGGTCTTCTCGTGCTGCTTGAGAACGCCCGAAAGGTAGTCCTTCGTATCAAACGTCGCGACAATGCCCGTCTGCGAATGCGCCCCCATCGTCTGGCGGTAGGCGTAGAACTTCGGAACTTCGTCGCGCACGAGCGTCCCCTCGTCCATCAGCGTGTCGAGCGCTTTCCGCGCCTGTGCATACGCTTCGGGGGAACTGCCGTCCACGCCTTCCGCAAGGTCAATCTCCGGACGCGAGACATGGAGGAAACTCTTCGGATTCCCGGCGGCGAGAGCCTTCGCTTCCGCCGTGGAAACCACGTCGTAGGGAACGGACGCGACCAATGCCGCATCCTTCGCATTAGGCCGAACGGCCGCAAACGGGCGGATGTTCATCGAAATCAGAATCCGATGTTAAGCCCGAAAAAGACGGGCAGTTCCGCATCGCGGATGACATTGACAAGGCCGAGCTGGAAGCCGTAGAGCGTCTCGGCACGGTTGATGAGACCGACCTGGAAGCCGACGCCCTCGCCCGTCAGGTTCACAAGACCGACCTGTGAGCCGCGGAAGCTGAACGCCTCGTTCCAGAGACCCGCCTGAACGCAGAAGAGATCACCGCGCCCGATTGAGTTGTAGAGACCGACCTGAATGCCGGCGAACGTATCCTTCACGTCGTTGCGGAAGATGCTCACGCCGAGACCCTCGAAGTCCTTGCAGCGTCCCCACAGGCCGAGGTCGATGCCCGTCACGTTCTCCTGCTTCGTGGAAAAGGGAATCGAGAGGCGAATGCCAACGAGATCCGGCGTTTCGGGCCACTCGCACAGGGCGAAACACGCCGGCCAGAGCGCGTATTCCCCCGTCTTCGAGGAATCAGCAGCGGCCTTTTTCTCGGACGCCTCATCCGCCCGAACCTGAGCCTGCGCAACGAGCGAGGCGACAAGCGCAACCAACATCAACTTCTTCATTTGTTCTAACTCCTATTTTGGGTTTGTGTAAAGTATATGCTATTTCGGCGGATTTTGCAAGTGTCAGCCGACGGTAACGCGGCGGATCACGATCGCCTCCTCCGGGACGTTCTGGTGGGGACCCGCGAAGCCCGTCTTCACCTTCGCAATCGCATCGACGACGTCCATGCCGTCAGTCACCTCGCCAAAGACCGCGTAGCCGTAGCCCTGCGGGGTCTCGGAACGGAAGTCGAGAAAGTCGTTGTCAACGAGGTTGATGAAGAACTGGCTCGTCGCCGAGTCGGGCACCATCGTGCGCGCCATTGCAATCGTGCCGCGTCGGTTTTTCAGACCGTTCATCGCCTCGTTCGGGATCGACTCGTGCGTCTGCTTCTGGTTCAAGTCCCGCGTAAAGCCGCCACCCTGAATCATGAAGCCGTCGATCACGCGGTGGAAGATCGTGCCGTCGTAGAAACCGTCGCTCGCATACTTGACGAAGTTCGCGACCGTCTTGGGGGACTTCTCGCCGTCCAGTTCGAGCGTAATCGTCCCCACGCTCGTTTCCATCGTCACTTTCGTTTTGGCCATTTTGCTTCCTTTCAGAAATCAGTTGAGTTCCTCGAACGCCTTGCACGTGCGCAGGAGTTTTTCCTCCTCGAAGCCGCCGCAGATGAACTGAACGCCGACGGGCAGGTTTGTGTCGGCGGTGAATCCCGCCGGCACGGACGCCGCGCACACGCCGGCCAGCGCCGATGGAATCGTGTAGAGGTCGTTCAGATACATCGTCAGGGGATCCTGCAGTTCGCCGAACTTGAACGCAGGGGTCGGCGCACACGGCGTGAGGATCGCATCCACCTTCCCGAACGCCGCATCGAAGTCGCGCTTGATGAGCGTACGCACCTTCTGCGCCCGCCCATAGTAGGCATCGTAGTAGCCGCTCGAAAGCACGTAAGTCCCCATGATAATGCGCCGCTTTACCTCAGGGCCAAACCCCTCGGCGCGGCTCTTCATGTAGAGCGAGAGAACATCCGTCGCCTTCTCGGAGCGATGCCCGTAGCGAACGCCGTCGAACCGCGCCAGGTTCGCGCTCGCCTCGGCGGGGGCGATGATGTAGTAGACCGCCATCGCGTATTCGGCGTGGGGAAGTGAGACCTCGACGAGTTCCGCACCCGCCGTCGCGCACTTCGCAACCGCCGCGTCCGTGATGCGCTTCACTTCCGCATCCATCCCCGCAATATCGAGGTATTCCTTCACAAGCCCGATCTTCACGCCCTTCAGGCTCGCCCCCGCCAGTGCGGCGGGATAGTCCGGGACGGGGTCTTTCGGCGTCGTGCCGTCCATCTCGTCGTGACCGGCGAGCGCCTTCAGCAGAATCGCCGCGTCCTCAACCGACTTCGCCATCGGCCCGACCTGGTCGAGGGAACTCGCGAACGCCGTCACGCCGAAGCGGCTCACGCGCCCGTAGCTCGGCTTTACGCCGACGCAATTGCAGAAACTCGCGGGCTGGCGAATCGAGCCGCCCGTATCCGTGCCGAGCGCGGCAATGCAGAGGTTCGCCCCGACCGCCGCCGCGCTGCCGCCCGACGAACCGCCCGGCACGCGCGTAAGGTCGTAGGGATTGCGCGTCACGCCGAGCGCGGAGTTCTCGGTCGAGGAACCCATCGCGAACTCGTCCATGTTCACGCGCCCGGCGGGAATGAACCCGTTCGCCTTCAGGTTCTTCACGACCGTCGCGTCGTAGGGCGAGACGTATCCCTTCAGGATCTTCGACCCGCACGTGCAGGGCTGCCCCTTCACGTTGATAAGATCCTTGATGGCGATCGGCACCGCCTTCGGGTTCGCCTTCGCGAGTTCAAGGGCCTGCTCCTCGTCAAAGGTCAGGTACGCCCCGATTTCGCCGTCCTTCGCGTGAACGCGGTCGATGACCGACCGCACGAGGTCGGTGCTCGTGAAGTCGCCCTTCGCGAGTCCCTCCTGCGCCGCCTTGATTCCCAGTTCGTAAAGTTCGCTCATGATTCCGCCCCTTCCACGATCTTCGGCAGAAGGAACTCGTCGCCGACCTTCGCCGGCGCGTTCGCAAGCGCGACCTCGCGGTCGAGCGACGGCTTCACGACGTCCTCGCGGAACGCATTTACCAGCGGACGGCCGTGCATCATCGGTTCGACCCCTTCCACGTCGACCGCCGAAATCTTCTCGACATACTGGACGATTGTCTCGAGCTGCGACTGGAACGTCGCCTTCTCATCGTCCGTCAGTTCCAGTCGCGCCAGATTCGCGACGTAGGCGACGTCTATCTTGTTTCCTGCCATCTTATCTGCTCCACGCCGGGGTAATCCAGTTGCCGTTCGCGACAAACATCTGACGCGGGTCATCGCCCCCCTCAAGCGTATCGACGATGAAGAGCGCCTTGTCGCGCCCCGCCACGAGATGGCGGTTGTCACGCGACCAGGACGGATGCTCCCACGTGCCGGGCTTCGTCACGAGCCGCGCCGCGCCCTCGCCTTCCGCCGGATCCAGCACGGCGACCTGCGCACCGCCGCCGCGCTTCGTGATGTAGGTGATTCGCCCGTCGCGCCCCCAGTCGGGATCGACGTTCTGCGACCCCTTCGAGGTCAGCCGCCTCTTCGCCTTCGTCGCCACGTCGATGATGTAGAGCTGCGGATGACGCGTCTCGTCGGAGACGTAGACGATCTTCTTCCCGTCCGGACTCCACGAGGGCTGCCCCTCGCTCGCGTTCGGCGTGTTTGTGAGCCGCGTGTAGCGCTCGCCGTCAATCACGTAGAGTTCGGGATTGCCCTGGAAGGACAGGATGATCGCCACGCGGTTGCCGTCCGGCGAAACCGCCGCGCCCGTCGTCAGCCCCTTGAAACTCCAGCGGAGTTTGCGCCGCTGGTTCGCGAGGTCGTATTCGTAGACCTGCGGGCCCGACTTGAGGAAGGTGTAGAAGAGCGTGTTGCGGTCTTTCCAGCGCGGGCCGACGAGTCCGCGCGAGTCGGAGGTCAGCTGGCGAATGTCGTAGCCGTCGGGGTAGGTGATGCAGAGTTCCGCATTGTCCTTGCCCTTGCGGTTGACGAACGCCACGGGATCGCAGGCGAAGCCCTTCTGCTGGGCGAACGCCTCGCACATCGCGTCCGAGAGTTTTCTCGCCGCCATCCGCGCCGACTTCTCGTCCGAAACCGCCGCCGTCGAGGTGACGACCTTGCCGCGCCCCTCCGCCTTCACCGCCGCGCCCGGCGCACCCGAGACCGTAATCGAGCCGGAGTCCTGCACGACGAACACTCCCGACCGCTCGAGGTTTCGCTTCAGGCACTTCGCGTAGTTCGCATCGCCCACCTTGATGGCGACGGTGAACTTCTCCGCACCCGCGCCCGTCACGTCAATCACCGTCTCGGCAAACGCCGCGCCCGTCAGGGCCAGTGCCAGACAAACTATCGTATTCTTCATAAGTTCCTTCACTCTCATTCGTTGTTTTTCAAGTCGTGTAGTCCGCGTTGATGTGCACGTAGTCGAGCGAGAAGTCGCACGTGTAGACCGAACTCTCGCCCGCGCCGAGATGCAAATCGACGACAACCTCGAAGGCGTCCTTCTTCATCACCTTGGCGAGTTTCTCAAGTTGCGCCGCATCGGCGATTTCGCCGCGCCGATAGGCCCAGACCCTGTCGTAGAAGACCTCCGTCTTCGTATCGACGACATCCGCACCCGAATAGCCGACCGCCGCGAGCACGCGCCCCCAGTTCGGGTCGCGCCCGAACCAGCTCGTCTTCGCGAGCGGCGACTTCGCCACCGCCCGCGCCGCACGCGCCGCGTCCTTCTCGCTCTTCGCGCCGCGCACCGTCACCGTCACGAACTTCGTCGCGCCCTCGCCGTCCGTCGCCATCTGCTTCGCAAGCGAAATGCACACCGCTTCCAACGCCGAGCGGAACGCCTCGAAGTCCTCTCCGCCGCGCACGATCGCCGCGTTCCCCGCCTTTCCAGACGCAAGCAGGAAGACCGAGTCGTTCGTCGATTCGTCGCCGTCCACCACCAGCCGGTTGAAGCTCTTCGCAATCGCGAGGGTCAGCGCGCGCTTCAGCATCGCGGGGCTGATCGCCGCATCCGTCGTGATGAAGCCGAGCATGGTCGCCATGTTCGGCTCAATCATTCCCGAACCCTTGCTCATGCCGCCGACCGTCACCTTCTTGCCGCCGACCGTCACGGTCGCGCACGCCTGCTTGGGCTTCGTATCGGTCGTCATCACGGCCTTTTCCGCCGCGAGACCGTGCTCCGTCGTCCGCCCGAGGCTTCGCGCCGCCGCCCGCATGCCGCCGAGCAGACGCTCCATCGGCAGCCGCCGCCCGATGACGCCCGTTGAGGCGACAAGCACGTGCTTCGGGTCGATGCCGAGTTCGCCCGCCGTGACGAGCGCGGCGAGTTTCGCGTCCTTCAGTCCGTCTTCGCCCGTGCAGGCGTTCGCGCACCCGGAGTTGGCGAGAATTGCCTGAACGCGCCCCCCTTTCACGACTTCGCGGTCGTAGAGCACGGGAGCGGCGGCGACCCTGTTCGTCGTGAACGCCGCCGCCGCCGCGCACGGCTCGTCCGCCACGATGAGCGCGACGTCGTTGCGCCCCTCGTACTTGATGGCAGCCCCCACGCCGGCGGCGCGGAAGCCCTTGGCGGAGCACACCCCGCCCTTAACGATCCTGCAACTTGACATATTCCCTCGGATGGAAAATCGGCTTGTAGGCGGGACGGATGATCGGGCCCTCGTTGATGAGTTCCTCCATGCGGTGCGAGCACCAGCTCACGCACCGCGCCACGGCGAAGAGCGGCGTGTAGAGGTCACGCGGAATGCCCAGCATGTCGTAGACGAAGCCCGAGTAGAGGTCGACGTTCGCGCACACGTCCTCCGCCTTCGGATGCCGCGACTTGATGATGGCGGGGCCGTAGTTCTCAATCATCTCGAAGAGGGCCATCTCGTCCTGCCGACCTTTCGCGGCGGCGAGTTCGCGCGCCTTTTTCTTCAGCATCTGCGCACGCGGGTCGGAGACCGTGTAGACGGCGTGACCGAGTCCGTAGATGAGTCCCGTGCCGTCGCCCGCCTTTCTGTCGACGATCCGCTCGAGATAGGCCCTGACGAGTTCCGGCTTCGTCCAGTCCTTCACCTTCTCCTTGATCTCGCTCATCTGCCGCATCACGCGCAGATTCGCGCCGCCGTGCCGCGAGCCCTTGAGCGCAAGCACCGATGCCGCGAGCGACGAGTAGATGTCGGTGAAGGAGCTCGTCACCACGTGGGTCACGAAGGACGAGTTGTTGCCGCCGCCGTGTTCCGCGTGGAGGATGAGCGCGAGGTCGAGCGTCGCCGCCTCGAGTTTCGTGAACTTGCCGTCCTCGCGGATGAGCAGCAGGATGTTCTCGGCCGTCGATTTCTTCGGGTCGGGATTGCGGATGAAGAGCGAACCCCCGTCATGATAGTGCGCCTTCGCCTGATAGGCATACGCGGCAATCGTCGGGAACGCACCGATCATCTCGACGGACTGCGCCAGGCACTTCTCGATGGAGAGGTCGTCCGGCGAGCCATCGACGTCGAAGGCATACGAGAACAGCACGGCGCGGGCAATCGCGTTCATGATGTCCCGCGACGGATTGCGCATGATCGCGTTTTCCTTGAAGCCGTCGGAGAGTCGGCGGTATTTGCCGAGCTTGTTCTTCCAGTCAATCAGCTGCCGCGCCGACGGCAGTTCGCCGAACATCAGCAGATAGGCCGTCTCCTCGTAGCCGAAGCGGTGTTCGCGGCGGTCTGCCGCCACGATGTCCTTCACGTTGATGCCGCGGTAGTAGAGTTCGCCGGGGATCGCCTGCCGCTCACCCTCGCTGATTACGTAGCCGTGCACGTTCGCAATCGTCGTCAGTCCGACGAGTACGCCCGACCCGTCCGCATTGCGAAGCCCGCGCTTCACGCCGTATTTCGCGTAAAGCGCCGGGTCGATCCAATCGGCCTTGCGAATCATATCCGCCTGCTGCCTGAGCCATTCCTTTTCTATCATCGGTTCCTGTGTCTCTTTCAACATTTCCATACCAAGACTTGACCTCGCAAATTATACCGAATCTGACCGATTTGCGCAAGTAGCGCGATTTTCGCGGCAAAATGCGTCAAAACGCCTCATTTGAGCATCAGCGCGGCAAGAAGTTTCGCGAAACGCGCCCCGTCCGCCACGGGCGAACCCTCGGCGATCAGCGCAGTGTCGTAGAGGAGCGTCACCGCGTCGGAGAACTCCTCGCCCGAAAGCCCCTTAACCTTCGCCACGAGCGGATGGCTCGCATTGACCTCGAGAATGCGCTTCTCGTCCGGCACCTCGTTCTTCATCGCCCGCATCATGCGCACCATCGAGGGCGGCAGCGCGTTCTCCCGCGCCACGAGGCAGCACGGCGAATCGGTCAGCCGCGTCGAAACGCGCACGTCCGAAACCTTGTCGCCGAGTTCCTTCTTGACGGACTCGAGGAACGGCTTCAGGTCGGCGGCCGCCTTCTCGGTCGCCTCCTTCTCCGCCTTCTGCTCCTCCTCGCTGCCGAAGGTGACGTCGCCCTTCGCGACATCCACGAACTTCTTGCCGTCGAACTCGCGGAGGGATTCCGTCAGGAACTCGTCCACGGGCTCGACGAACAGCAGGACGTCGCACCCGTGCTTCCGCGCCGCCTCGAGCTGCGGGGCCTTGCGCGCATCCTCCTCGCGCTCGGCGACGAGATAGTAGATGTCCTTCTGGTCGGCGGCCATGTCCTTCACGTAATCCTCGAGGAACACGGTCTTGCCCGCGTCATTGCGGGCGGTCGGATACTTGATGAGTTTCTTGATGCGGTCGGAATTGGCGTAGTCGGTGTGCACGCCCTCCTTCAGCACCGTGCCGAACGCGCCCCAGAACTCGTCGTACCGCTTCGGGTCTTTCTTAATCGACTCCAGCGTCGAAAGCACCTTCGCCGTCACCGCGCTTTTGATCTTCGCTATCACCGCGTCATCCTGCAGCATTTCACGCGAGACGTTCAGCGGCAGATCCGCGCTGTCCACCACGCCCTTCACGAACCGCAGCCAGCTCGGCAGCAGCATCTCGATGTCGTCGCCGATGAAGACGTTGCGCACGTAGAGCGAAAGCCCGCGCTTCTGCTGGGGCATGAAGAGATCCATCGTCGCCTTCTTGGGAATGAAGAGCAGGGCCTTGAACTCCACCTGTCCCTCGCCGGAGAACGGAATCGTCTCGAACGGCTCGTCCCAGTCGTGGGTGAGGTGCTTGTAGAACTCTGCGTATTCCTCCGGCTTCACGTCCTTCTTCGCCCGCTTCCAGAGCGCCGTCATCGTGTTGAGCGGCTTCTTCTCGTCCTCCTCGCGACGCTTGCGGTCTTCCTCCTTCTCGTCAGCGGGGACGTCAATCTGACGGAAAGTAATCGGATAGGCGATGAAATCGGAATATTTCTTCACAAGTTCGCCAATCCGCCACTTGTCGAGATACTCGCCCTGATCGTCGCGCAGATGCAGCATCACGCTCGTGCCGTAGCCGTCGCGGACGGAATCGGAAACCGTGTAGCTCCCGCCCATGTCGGACTCCCACTGGAACGCCGCGTCCTGTCCGCGCTTCTTCGACACGACGCGCACCTTGTCCGCCACCATGAACGCCGCGTAGAACCCGACGCCGAACTGACCAATCAGTTCGGGCAGGTTTTCGCCGCCCTTCTCCTTCAGGGCCTTGCGGAACGCTTTCGTCCCCGAACTTGCGATCGTGCCGAGGTTCTGTTCGAGATCCGCCGCGTCCATTCCCATGCCGTTGTCGGCAATCATGATGGTTTTTGCTGTTTTATCGACCGAAATGTCAATTTTCCACGTTGGATTGTCCGCCACGAGCGATTTATCGGTCAGTCCGAGGAACTTGGCGCGGTCAATCGCGTCGGAAGCGTTGGAAATGAGTTCCCGAAGGAAGATTTCCTTCTTTGAATAGAGGGAATTGACGACGAGATCGAGCATTTCCGCAATCTCGGCCTTGAATGCATTAGTCTTCGTTTCCATAATGGCGGGTATTGTATCACCCCCGCCCCGTTTGCGCAAGGGGGCAAAATGAAAAATTCCGGCGTCCCCCCCCCCTGGGGCCCCCTTCAGTGATGGGCAAAACAAACATCACTGATGTTTGGGGTAAACATCACTGATGTTTGGGTCAAACATCAGTGCACTTTGGGTCAAACATCAGTGATGTTTTTCAGCCCAATAAATAAAGGGGTTCGGCGGATGGTCTCCGCAAGGGTCATTTTGGGACAAAATGTGTCACATTTTGTCCCAAAATGCCACCGCCGAACGGGGCTTCCTCGGGCGATGCGGGAAGCGACCGCAACTTTTGGAATCGGCTTTTCTTGCGGTAGATGGTCTGCGTCCACTGGGAAGATTTTC